>JANPCL010000110.1:0-66309 GCA_031430915.1 Hyphomicrobiales bacterium | reverse complement strand
CCATGCTGCGCAAGGCCGCTGCCAGAACTGTCAAAGTGTTGTGGGAGGAAATCGCAACCACCCTCCGCTCATTCTCCCCGCAAGAGTGCCGAGCCTATCTCAAAAACTCTGGCTATTCGAATTAAATGGGAAATGCTCTAAGTGGTCCGATGTCGATTTCGGACTCCTTACAATTGCCCTTCCAAAATTCAAAGGAAAGAAGCGCGAACCATTTCCAGCCACTGCTGCGGCTCTGGATATTCTGAAATCATTGCCACGAATTGCAGGGTCAGCTCTTGTATTTCCCCGCAACACGAACAAAGATGTTCCGATATCCAAAGAGGTCATGGAGAGTGCTTGGCTAAGACTGCGGTGGAGAGCCCAGATCGAAGATGTGCATATCCACGACTTGCGCCATACTGTTGGTACCTATGCTGCGCAGGCCGGAGTATCAGGGTTCATCGTTCGCGATCTATTGCGGCACGCCAATATTTCCACAACCGGACGATACGCAAATTTTGACGCCAGTCCGGTTCGCGAAGTTGCTGATATTGTAGGAGAGCGCATCTTGAAAGCCGGAATAGGATTAAGAAATTCAAATTGAAATCTATGATGAAAAATTGAACCGCCCCGGGATTGCCGGAGGACTGTTGGTTTAGGTTATGCGGCCATGGGGATGTTGTCCATGGCAGCGGTTGCTGCGTAGTAGTTTGCTTCGGCCTCGGCAGGCGGGATGTTGCCGATGGGTTCGAGCAGGCGTCTTTTGTTGAACCAGTCGACCCATTCCAGCGTCGCGAACTCAACGGCTTCGAAGGAGCGCCAGGGTCCGCGTCTGTGGATCACCTCGGCCTTGTAAAGTCCGTTGATGGTTTCGGCCAAGGCGTTGTCATAAGAGTCTCCGACGCTGCCGACAGAAGGTTCGATGCCAGCCTCGGCCAATCATTCAGTGTACTTGATAGAAAGATACTGGCTTCCACGGTCACTGTGATGGATGAGGCCGCCCCTGTTGACAGGACGTCTGTCATGAATGGCCTGTTCCAAGGCATCGAGCACAAAGCCGGCATGAGCAGTGCGGCTCACCCGCCAGCCCACAATGTAGCGGGCATAAACGTCGATGACGAAAGCCACATAAATCATTCCGGCCCATGTCTAGACATAAGTAAAGTCCGACATCCACAACCTGTTGGGAGCGGGTGCATGGAACTGGCGATTGACATGATCAAGCGGGCAAGCTGCTGCTTTATCACTGAAGGTGGTGCGTATCGGCTTGCCGCGAATAACGCCCTGTAATCCCATGCTTTGCATCAATCTCTCCACGGTGCAGCGGGCCACGTCAAAGTTCTCTCGCTTCAACTGCCGCCAGACCTTGCGAACACCGTAAACCTCGAAGTTCTCTTTGAAGACGCGGGTGATCTCGGGCTTCAAGGCCATGTCCTTCTTTGCGCGCACCGAAAGTTTTTCCGCGTCTACCCGCTTGGCCACATGGTCGTGATAGGTGGAAGGGGCAATCGGCAGAACCCTGCAGATCGGCTCGACCCCATGGAACCCACGATGATCATCAATGAAGCTGATCATCTCTTGAACGGGCGGTCGAGCTCCGCCTGCACAAAATATGCGCTCGCCTTGCGCAGGATCTCGTTGGCCTGGCGAAGCTCCCGGTTCTCGCGTTCCAGAGCCTTCATCTTGTCAGCCATGTCAGTCGGAACCCCAGCCCGCTTGCCGCTGTCGACCTCGGTCTTCTTCATCCTTTCGAAAAGCGTTTGTGGCACGCAGCCGATCTTCTCTGCGACAGACACAATCGCCGCTCATCGTGACGAATGATCGCCTTCATGGTCCAGCACCATCCGCACCGCGCGGGCACGTACTTCAGTTGAAAACTTGTTCGTTGTTTTGCTCATAGTGGCTCCACCTTCTCAGGAGTTGGAGCCTCCGGCAATCCCGGAGCGGTTCAAATTGCCGAACTTTGCATGCCTGAGATTATTTTTTGTTTACTGGTCTTCTACTGGGTGAAGTGAGAGACATACATATATACATTGGAATAATACCGACCTCGCAAGAGGCGCTCTGCGGTTAAGAGGTTCCAAAACGGACGCCCAGACACTCCAATTCGATGATCAAGCTCTCTCAGTCTTGCAAAAACACATTGTGACCAAAACGGATCAGATTGTTGTCTTCAGCGCAACAATCGATGGTCGAACCGCAATGGATAAGCTGTGGCAACATATTCGCAAACGGGCAGACTAAATGGCTTAGCAACCATCTGTAGTTTGTTCCACATCTTTGCTATATGGGCTGCTGTAGGAAGTCTCTCACTGGCCCAAACCGGTTCGCTACTGGGGCAAAAATCAAAACAAATAAACCTACGCTATGCGGAGCATCTGACAGAAGCCTTTCGCGAGTATAGCCAAAAAGCCGCCAACATGATTGAAGGTGAGGAAAGAAGTGCGCTGGTTGAAAGCCTCAGACTTTCATTGAAATGCGTGTAAGGGATAGCCAGAGGAGATGCACAATGGACCCGAAGCAGCTTGACTTGCCGACGTGGAATGAAAGGCATCTTCGGTTTGCGATTGAAGGTGCGGGAGTCGCGTTGTGGGCTTGGAATGTTGACATCGATGATCTGCGCCTTGATCAGCGTTCCTACGATATGTGGGGCGTGCCCAGTACAACGAACGTAACGTTTGAGGACCTATCATCACACATTCATCCCGCTGATCGTGATCGCGTACGGGCTGCTTTCGCAGCGAGCCGCGCAGTCGTAGGGCAATACGAAATCGATTTTCGAATTCTGATCGGAGACGAGGTACGTTGGGTATCGGCCCGAGGCCAAGGAGAAGATGACGGCATGGTTGAACGAACCATGTTTGGAATTTTTCTCGATGTTACGGGAAGAAAACAAGCAGAAGAAAGCAATGAGCTACTTGCCGGCGAAATGAGCCATCGTGTCAAGAATCTATTGGCGATTGCGTCCGGCCTCACATCGATTACCTCGCGTTCGTCTGCTTCAGCCGAGGATATGGCGCGACAACTGACCAATCGTCTCACAGCGCTTGGACGCGCGCATGACTTGGTACGACCGCTTCCCGGCGACGCCAAGACAGATGCATTATTGGGCGATCTGATTTCAGTTTTGCTGGCACCCTACGACGACTTGGGCGCGTTTAGTGGTCGCATTCGCGTTTCCGTTCCCCGGATGGGCGTTGGAGAAGCATCTGCGACGACACTCGCGATGATCATTCACGAACTTGCAACCAACTCCATCAAGTATGGAGCCCTGTCTTCAGAAACCGGTACACTGGACGTATCCACAACCAGCCATGACGATGATGATGTCGTTGTCGTATGGACGGAGAGGGGTGGACCTGAAGTTGCCTCCCCGACAGGTCCGGGCGGCTTTGGCAGCAAACTCATCAACCGTGCGATGTCGGCACAACTTGACGGTACCATCACATGCGACTGGGCTGAAGAGGGTGTCGTTGTGACTTTAAACATGAACAGAAAGCGGCTCGAGGCATAACGAAGACGTTGCAGTTATTCGCTGTCGGCAATGTTGCAAACTCTGTAAGTTTTTGAATTCATTGCCCGTGCCGAGGGCAATGGATTCAGATAGACGTCAAAAAAATCCGAACAGATAGAGGCCGATGATGACAGGAATGGGAATGCCAACCAACCATAAAAGAGCTCCGCGCATTTTCAAATTCCTTCCTTGAGTTAGAATTGACCTCAAAAACGTATGGGAAGAGAATTGGTTCCGTAGTTTTACCGGCCCTTGACTGCTATCGCCTGCGGGGCCGCAATGTGAGGAACAATTCGCTCAAAAGAACGTCTATTGATGCGAATAGCAACGCCTAAAGAGGAGAATAACCGTGACCCATTCCTCAAAAAATCAATTGCACGCATTGCTGGAAGGCTTTGACACAGCAATGTTGATCACATATGTGGCGAACGGGTCCATCAATGCACGTCCCATGGGTGTTGCAGAAATTACAAAATCAGGTGAACGCTATTTTGTTACTACCGCACCGTCGGCCAAAGTCAAAGAAATTCAAAACGACTCGGACGTCATTCTGATCTTTCAAAACAGCAAGACTTTTGTCTCACTGAATGGAACTGCTGTTGTTGTGAAAGAACCTGCACTTGTTGAAAGGCTGTAGTCCGAAGCTTGGTAGGTATGGTTTCCAGAAGGAAAAACGGATTGTTCAATTCGAATGCTGAAAATTTCACCTGTTAATGCAGAATACTGGGATAACTCAGGGATGCAGGGCATAAGTTACGTGTTCGAGGCAGCCAAGGCTTATCTCAGCGGTAAGACGCCTGATGTGTCTGACAAGCAACAGGGAAAAATTGCGCTCTAATCCATTGGTTTGAAAAGCTCGTCATCAGCATCAGAAATTCCTTGAATGTTCCGCGACACCAATTGTGCCGCGAGCATGCTGAATGTTATGCCGTTTCCACCAAAACCCATAACGGTGTAGCTACGTTTGTACCCTGGTATGGGGCCAATCGCGGGTAAGCCATTTGGGCTTTCACCAAAACTCCCCGCCCATTGAAAGTCGGGGGTGAAATCAATATTGGGGAAAAGGCGTTTGGCTTTCCGCGCGATCGTTTGGACTTTTGTTCCAATCATTGCATCGCGCTTTTCATCGTCTGAAAATGGTTCGTCCTCGCCGCCAACAATAACGCGTCCATCGTGTGTCGTGCGCAAATAGAGGTATGGATCCGATGCCTGCCAGATTAAACTTTTTGAAGGCCACAAAACTTTCTTTTTTGGCTTGGTCGCCAAGACCCACGTTGAAATAACTTTGAATCCCTTTGGCTTAAAAAACGTGAGACGTTCATAACCCGTGCAGAAGACGGCATGATTGCACTGAATTGTACGACCGTCGTTGGTTTTAAGTTTTACCCAGTTGCGTGTCTCATCAATCTCTGCGATTTCACAGTCCGAGACCATTGTGCCGCCGCGATTTATAAAACTTCTCCAAAGTCCGGCTACAAATTTCACGGAGTCCAGTTCGCCAATTCCTTGTGTGTAAATTGCGGCAGGTTGCGACAATCCACTCAAGGTGTGAAGTTCGTCCTTGGATGTAAAGCGCGAACGAAAGGCAATTTTGACGCTCTCGTGAGTTTCCAGCTTTAACGCGGAAACATCAAGAATATTTCCTGGCAAGTAGAGCGTGGCGCGTGGAACAAAGTTACACGTGATATTCATATCCGAGATGCGATCAGCCAGTGATTGAACAGCTTGCGCCGAACTAAGCCATGTCCGTGCAGCGTCTGACTTGCCAATTTTCCGTTGCAGTTCCGTCAAGGGCATGTCGAGTTCTGATTGTATCAAGGCCGTACTCGCGGGCGTGGACCCTGACGTGGGCGAACGGCGGTCCAACGCAAGAACTGTAAAACCTCCATTCAACATGCATCGGCCATCAGCGCACCAGATACGCCAGTACCAATAACCACAACATCTGGCTTCAACGGGACCAGCCGTGTAAAGTGTTTAAGCCACGGCACAGGCTTAGACAGCCAAAGCGGCCTACCTGTTCTTAAATCGCGCTTTTCAGTAATCACCGGCTGCGATCTTTGGTGATGCGATCAGGTAATTTGGCGATCTCCTCATGAGAGCCTTCGTCACGGTGGAACACGCCTTCGCGCAATACTTTGGTCGCCGCACTTTGTTTAAGTTTTAGGTCTGTTGGCACCGGCGCTGTTTCCTGATCAGCAGTCAAACCTGGCTGCGGAACTTTTTTGCTGTCGCTTCGTGCGCTTTTACCAAATTGCGCCAACGCTTCAGGTTGCGTCAATTTCTTCTCAGTTTTTTTCATGATCGTTGTCCTTTCCACGGGTGTGAACTGCAACGATTGGGGACAGAAAATGTTCCACTGGCCTCCTCACTAATGAATTGGAATCTCAATGCAAACCTGTCGTTTTATTCCTGATTTGAATCGTCCTTAAAAATCGGGAGAAACTTTAGTGTTATGAATGTAAATACAGCGATTGTGACGGCAACATCAAAACTTCCAAGGCCAACCGCTGTGCCGATGGCACCTGTAGCCCAAATGCTAGCTGCAGTAGCAGTGCCACGCACTGGAGCGCCGAGCTTCAAAATGGCGCCACCGCCGATAAACCCTATTCCGGTGATGACACCTTCAACGACACGCGCTGTACCCTCGGGCGCATTGACCAGCAGTGCTTCTGTCTCCTGAATAAATCCGCAGCTTGCGAGAGCGACAAGTGGAAATGTGCGCAAACCGGCGCTTCGACTTTCTTTTTCTCGATCCCAACCTATCGGCAATGCCAACGCATAGGCTGCCGACAATGCTAAAACGTGCAGAACAATTTAAAAGTTATACATCAATATTCACGCGTTCATGGCGACGATAACAAAGGCTACGACCACAAGGGCCATCGAAACGACAAGCACTTTCAACATCGCACCTCCGTCAAGAATTTCGCCCCCCCGTGCTCTCACTGCAGAAATGAGTTTACGCATGTGGTTTGGGTCTCCAGTTTAAAGTGAATGATATTTCCGAGAAATCTACGTCGTGACCCTTCAACGTGCTCATCTACGGATAGGTTCCGGTGTCCAAGAGAAACACTTCAAAGGCAGTTCACTCACGTACATTTAACAGCAGGACCTGTATCCCATTCAATCGTCGGAGGCGAGGAACTTTTCTCAAACGAAGACGTTCTTGGCCGTACTTTGAAATGCAACGTTGAAAGGACACAGATCATGGACGTCCCTGGAACTGAATTTGAAAATCAAAAGCACTCACGATTCGAGAACAATATTTTTGAGAACGAGCAAATTTTGCAGCCCAACCGACCAAGCTCGATCTTGCAACCGAGATATGTTTCTGACCATTCAAACTCTTCCTACTTCGAAGGTTTGGACATTGCGGCAGCTGTGCTGGCTTCCACAATGATGCTTGGTCCTCTGCTCGCTTACGCCGTGGGCATGGGTGTGTGACCACAAGCATTTGCGTTCGACCTAACACGTCAGCCAACGTGTGTATTCGCGCTGAATAAATTGAAGTTTGGTTTTTTTGAGAGTGAAATCATGAAGATGAGCGATGGTTCAGAGCCAATCATTCAATCGTCGGGAAACGGCGGGGAAACGCACCAGCAATCGCCAGCACCATCGCTGACGGACAATTTCGGTCATGCTGTCAGTGACAACCAGAATAGTTTGAAGGCCGGTGAACGCGGACCAATCCTGCTGGAAGATTTCATTCTTCGCGAGAAAATATTTCACTTTGACCATGAGCGCATTCCAGAGCGTATTGTGCATGCTCGAGGCTCAGGTGCTCACGGTACCTTTGTGTGCACACATGCTATTCCTGGACTTACACGCGCGCACATTCTTCAAAAGAAGGGAAGAGAGTGTCCGGTATTTGTGCGTTTTTCCACCGTAGCCGGTGGTGCGGGATCAGTTGATACACCGCGCGACGTGCGAGGTTTTGCCACAAAATTCTATACAGAAGAAGGCAATTGGGATCTTGTTGGTAACAACATTCCGGTTTTTTTCATTCAAGACGCAATTAAGTTTCCAGACCTTGTTCATGCTGTGAAGATGGAGGCGGATAAGGGCTATCCGCAGGCCGCAAGCGCCCATGACACATTCTGGGATTTTATCTCATTCACACCAGAATCGATGCACATGATCATGTGGGCGATGTCAGATCGCACCATTCCGCGCAGCTTGCGCATGATGGAAGGTTTTGGTGTGCATACCTTCAGATTTGTGAATGCCGAAGGCCGACCCAGCTTTGTGAAATTCCATTGGAAGCCTCGTTTGGGCCTGCAATCAACAGTCTGGGACGAAGCTGTGAAATTGGCGGGAGCAGACAATGATTTCCATCGTCGTGACTTATATGAGGCCATTGATGCAGGTGATTTTCCACAGTGGGACTTGGGCGTACAGGTGTTCGACGAAAAATTCGCAGCGACACTTGCCTATGACGTTTTAGACGCCACAAAACTCATCCCGGAAGAGGTGTTGCCAATCCAACTTGTGGGCACAATGACACTCAACCGCAATCCCGATAATTTTTTTGCGGAAACAGAACAAGTGGCATTCATGCCAACTAACATTGTGCCTGGTATCGATTTCAGCAACGATCCGCTGCTGCAAGGCCGCTTGTTCAGTTACCTGGATACGCAGAAGTCGCGTCTGGGAACCACGAACTTTCATCAGATTCCGATCAATGCTGCAAAGTGTCCTGTGATGAACTTTCAACGAGACGGCATGATGCAAACGCAAGTGCCAAAAGGCCGTGCAAATTACGAGCCAAACAGCTTGGCTGAGGCTGGTGAACCGCCGGGACCGCGTGAGGTGCAGCAACGTTTTGTAACGTACGCTGAGAACGCTGAGCGTAACGATCCACGTCACAAACTGCGGCTTAGGCCTGAATCATTTGCCGATCACTTCAGCCAACCGCGCATGTTTTATAAATCCCAAACTGAAATTGAGCAGGCCCACATGGCATCTGCGCTCGTATTTGAATTGTCGAAAGTCAAACTTGCCCATGTTCAAGAGCGGGTATTGGGCCAGCTTCGCAATGTTGATGACGGGCTCGCCAAGCGAGTTGCGAAAGGCCTTGGCATTGATTTGCCAAAGCGTATTGAGTCCGCTGCACCAGTTCTAGATATGAAAGTGTCCGATGCACTTTCGATTGTAAAAAGTCAAATGATGACGCTGAAGGGACGGAAAGTAGGTGTGTTGTTTGATGATGGATCAGATGCAAAAATTATCAAAGTTTTGAAAACCGCGATTGAGCGTGAAGGCGGAAAAATGGTGTTGATTGCTCCAAAGTTGAAAGGCATCAAAACGACCGAAGGTATCATGGATGCAGATGGACAATTGGCGGGTACTCCGTCCTGTACCGTGGACGCCATCGCTCTGGTGTTGACGGAAGCGGCGGCCCAAGCTCTGTGCAAAGAGGGTGCGGCGGTGCAGTTTGTCATGGACGCCTTTGGTCATTTGAAAGCTATCGGTGCGATGCCCGAAGCACAATCACTTCTGACGAAAGCAGGTGTCGTAGCTGACGAAGGTGTGACCGATCTTGGCAAGGACTTTACAACGGCCGCTGCAAAAAGATTTTACGCGCGCGAACACGGTGTTCGTCGTCTCGCCTAGGACTAGCGAATGAATTGGGATGGATAGCAACAAACTGTGGACACCCTATTGCGGTTCGGCACCTTTACCTGCCGAGTTGCTTTCGCGTTGGAATTTTGACCCTGTCCTCTGGTTGGTTCTTGCCGTGGCCTTATCTGTTAGCCTACTGGTATTGCAACAAAGGCCACAGCTCATTCAAAGCCGAAATGGATTGGTGCTGGCGTATATGTTGATGGGTATTCTCTTCATATCTCCTTTCTGCGCATTGGCATCGGCGCTGTTCTCGGTCCGGGTTGCGCATCATGTTTTTCTTACCAGTGTCATCGCTCCATTGATCGTCTTTTCACTCCCGAAGCCTAGATCAAAGGGTATCTTCTTCTCCATTCTGGCAGCTGCGCTTCACGGCGCGATATTTTGGGCTTGGCACTTTCCAGCAGTTTATGAATCGGTTTTAACCTCCGACGTGATGTATTGGGTCATGCAGTTCACTCTTACCGGGAGCGCGGTACTGCTTTGGCTTGGTGTCAGAGCAGCGCCACCGCCTATGGCAATTCTCATACTTCTTGTGACGATGATGCAAATGGGTTTGCTCGGAGCGTTGCTGACGTTTTCCACCACACCGCTTTATGCGCCACACATATTGACGACAGATGCTTGGGGTCTCACTGCTTTGGCGGACCAGCAGCTTGCAGGTGCTGTTATGTGGCTTGGCGGGTCGTGGATTTATCTCGCCGTAGCGCTTGCCATGTTTGCCGGCGTGCTGAATCGTCGTGAGCCTGTTCACTGATGCTGAAGAAAATTCGGACCTGGGCCAAAACCCATACATCAAAGCGTCGCTATTCGCCGGTTGGTGTTACGTTCCATTGGGGAATGACAGTTGTCATTGTGGCAATGCTGGCTATTGGGTGGCTGATGGGGCGCGTTGATGTGGGAGCGTGGAAACTCTCAATGTTCGACTTTCATATGGTATTGGGATTGGTGACGCTGGTGCTGTCAGCCCTGCGTTTGGTGTGGCGGATTCTCATTCCGGGTCCGGTCAATGACGCTGATGCCCTCGGTTTTCAAACAACGCTATCGCACATCACGCATGGCGCATTTTATCTGTGCTTTATCGGTTTGCCGTTAAGCGGATACTTGACATGGTCGGCATTTGCCGAAGGTGATCGTATCGGCCTTGGTATATTCTCCATTGCACCAATTGCATTCGACGCCTTAGCGTTCGAAACCAAAAACCAAATTTTGTACTGGGCGGATGCGACCCACCATGCGCTGATTTGGCTGCTACTGCTAATTATTCCTGTTCACGCGGGAGCGGCACTGAAGCATCATTTCTGGGATCGGCACGATGTTCTGGTGGGAATGTTGCCTGTTCTGGCTGGTGATGAACCCCCGGCAAAGCAGACACATAGGAGGCGAGCGCCTCGATCTCAGCATCGGTCAAAGGCTGGCTGATCAGCAGCATGACGTGCAGGGGATCATTTTGCCTGTCCCCCCGTTTCCAGGATTGCAATTGCTCTCCGATGTATTTTGCGGGCTGTTGGGCCAAAGCAGGATTTGCGACCCCAACACCTTCACCATTTTTTCCGTGGCAAGCAGCACAGGCGCGTAATCCACGGGTCGGGTCACCTTGGTGGTACAGAATATTGAAAGGGATGTTGGGATGGAGCAAAGCGTTGCTCGGAATTGCCAACTCCGAATAATAGTGCGCAACACTCGCACGGTCGTCGGCGTTCAGACGTTTTGCAACCGCCGTCATGAGGGTGTGACGTCTGCGCCCATTGGCGTAATCATCGAGTTGCTTTCGCAAGTAGCCTTGGTCCAAGCCAGCCAACCGTGGTGCGAAGACCTTGTCACCTTCGCCTGTCAAACCGTGGCAGCCACTGCAAGCGTTTTTGACACCCGCCGAGCCACCGCCAAAAGCAATGACCTCGCCGGATTGTGCAAAGGCGAATGTGGCGAATGCGAGTTGAGCAATTGCCGACACCGCCCAACTCAGGCGCATTGGTGTTTGAATGATGTCCATGGGGTGGAACAATTTCGAGCGAGTTCCGTTCCTTCCGTCTAATACGTTTTTGGAAGGAAATCTGTGTGCGCATTGCAAAGCGAGTTGGTCTTTTGCTTGCCATGCTTGCCATCGCAGGGTGCAGTGACGGGCAAACATCAGGCGTTGCACGACGTGGCGACACCGGACTCATCGCCTTGGAAGACTTAGGCTGTGGCGTTTGCCATGTCATACCTGGCGTGTCGTGGCCACAATCACATGTCGGCCCGTCGCTGGTCGGCTTTGGCAATCGGGCCTTCGTTGCAGGCGTACTGCCTAACAATCGAGACACAGTGGCGTCCTTCATTCAGAACGCAACCGCCTATGTTGACAAGGGCGCAATGCCGCCCATCATCATGACCCGGCAACAGGCGCGAGACATTGCGGATTACCTGCTCACATTGCAAACGGAGGCAGGGCAATGAATTGGCCACTCGTGCTTGACCCTGCAAGTTCTGATGCTACTCAGATTGCAAATCTTTCTTGGCTGTTGATTGCAGTTGTTGCCGTTGTATTTTTGGTGGTCTGTGGTGCACTGTTGATTTCGGTTTTTGGTAAAACCACATGGCGAAACACCCTCGCTAAACATAGTACGATATTGATTGCAGGTTTTGCCGCGCCCGTCGTCGTCCTCACAGCCTTGCTGGCTTACAGTTTGGTATTGACGCGAACGCTTTCGAGTGGTGCTGACACACCCAGTCTGCGTGTTCAAATTACGGGCGAGATGTGGTGGTGGCGGATTGAATATATTTCGAGTGATGGTCAGATCACTTTGCGAGATGCAAACGAGTTGCACATTCCGGTTAGCCAATCTGTTGCATTGGAACTTGTTTCAGCTGATGTGATTCACAGTTTCTGGGTGCCGCAGTTGGGTGGCAAGAAAGACATGATCCCAGGACGGCGCAACATTCTTCACCTGTCGGCAGATAAGCCCGGCATATATCACGGGCAATGTGCCGAGTTTTGCGGCGGTCCCCATGCTTTGATGGGGCTAACAGTCATTGCCCATAGCAAAGTTGATTTTGATCAGTGGCTGTTAAAAAGGCAGAAGGCCCCGCCACCGCCGCAGAATGTTTTGGCGCAAAAAGGTGCTGAACTGTTTCTCACAATCGGATGCGCCGCTTGTCACGTGGTGCGCGGAACCGCTGCCAACGGAGAAGCTGGACCGGACCTCACATTTGTTGGAGCGCGGCACAAACTCGGCGCTGGTATACTGCCCAACAATCGCGGCACTTTGGCAGGCTGGGTGGCTGATAGTCAGGCCATCAAACCGGGTAACCGCATGCCGCGTTACAACATGATGACCGGCGAAGAGTTGCAGGAGATTTCTGCCTATTTGGAGCAGCTGCGATGACCGGAAAATTCAAATTCGACGAAAGCCTCTACGACCGCTTCCCCACCAAAAAGCCAGGCACCAAGGAGGATCTTGCGGAACTCGAAAAGATCTGGTGTGCGCCTACAGGTTGGCATTGTCTGACAGCCGTGAGTAACAATTATATCGGCTTCTATTATTTGGTGACGGCTTTCGTGTTTTTCATTTTGGCCGGTGTGCTCGCGTTGTTAATGCGGGTTCAACTTGCTGCCCCGGCGCAGGAGTTCATGTCACCTGAAGTCTACAATCAAGTCTTCACCATGCATGGCACAGTCATGATGTTTTTGTTTGCAGTTCCTGCAGTGGAGGCAGTTGGTGTTTTGCTTTTGCCGCAGATGATTGGTGCGCGGGATCTGCCATTTCCCAGATTGTCGGCCTATGCCTTTTGGATTTACCTGTTTGGCGGCACATCGTTTTTTGCCTCAATCTTCATCGGGCTCGCACCTGATGGCGGGTGGTTCATGTATCCACCGTTAACAGGGCGGATTTATTCACCCGGCATAAGTGCAGATTTTTGGTTGTTGGGAATTGGCTTTATTGAAATTTCTGCAATTGCCGGAGCCATTGAATTTATTGTCGGCATTTCGCGCACGCGGGCTCCGGGCATGTCGCTTGACAAGATGCCAATCCTCGCATGGGCCTTGTTGGTGATGTCTGTGATGATCATCATCGGTTTTCCGTCGGTGATCCTTGCAACGCTGTTGCTGGAACTTGAGCGAGCTTTCAATTGGCCGTTCTTTGATGCCACGCGTGGAGGTGATCCGTTACTGTGGCAACATCTGTTCTGGTTCTTTGGTCATCCGGAAGTTTACATCATATTTCTGCCGGGTGCTGCCATGCTCACCATGGTGATTTGCGCGATCGCGCGCAGCGATGTGATTGGCTACCCGCTTGTTGTTCTTGCGATGTTGGCCACCGGTTTTATAAGTTTTGGCGTGTGGGCCCACCACATGTTTGCAACGGGTATTCCCGATGTATCGGTTGGCGTCTTTTCTGCTGCAAGCACCGCCGTCACAATACCTGCAGGCACACTGGTATTTTCATGGATCGCGACGCTTGCAGCTGGTCGTCCCAAACTCAACGCGCCGGGACTTTTTGCCATTGGCAGTGTCGTCGTCTTCGTCACGGGCGGTCTGACAGGTGTGATGTTGGCTTTTGTGCCGTTCAATTGGCAGGCTCATGACACTTACTTTATCGTTGCTCACCTGCACTATGTGCTGTTTGGAGGAATGGTATTTCCATTGTTTGCAGCCTTCTATTTTTGGGCGCCAGCGGTGAGTAAGCATCCCCTCTCGGACCGTATGGGAAAATGGGTGTTCTGGCTGATGTTTGCCGGCATTCATGTGACATTCATGCCGATGCATTTTGCCGGATTGATGGGCATGCCGCGCCGGGTTTATACTTATCTGCCAGCCCAACAGGTTGAAACACTGAACTTCTTGGCCACCTGTGGTGCATTTCTACTGGCCGCTGGCGTTGGGGTGTTTATCATTGACGTTATCCGCAATTTCCGTTTCACGCCGGGCGGCGGCAATGCGGGCAACGTTTATGGTGGCGGAACGATGGAATGGTTGCCATCCTATCTTTACTCCACGCGCAGCATTCCCGTGGTGAAATCCCGTCAACCTTTGTGGGATGATGTGGAACTTTCAAAAAATGTGGAGCAGGGCCGCTATTTTCTTCCCCGCTCAGCCACGGGCTTTCGGGAAACGATAATAACGAGCCCCATACTTGCAGAGCCTCAACAATTGCTGGTGCTGCCCGGACCTTCGATGTGGCCGATCACAGCTGGATTGTTCACGTCCGGATTCTTTTTACTGTTGACTGTTCAGGCGAATGTTGTGGCACTCACAAGTGGAATTCTCGCCATTGTTTCAATTCTCATATGGCTGTGGGAAACGGATCGCCCCATTCAGATGAAGACGGCTGATATTGGCGCTGGTATCGAGGTTCCAACGTACAGCGCAGGCAGGCTCAATCACGGTGTGTGGGCGACGTTCGCAATGCTAGTCGTCTTCGCCATGATCTTTAGCATGGCCGTGTTTGCTCTTTTGTTCTTGTGGACCAATCAAAACAAATTTTGGATCAATCCTCCTGCATTGATGAGTTCCACCCACATATTTGTTCTGGGTGTGATGGCGCTTGTTTTTTCAATCGGCGCAAGATGGCTGCTGCTGAAAACCGAGAACATGTTGATGACAGTGGGCTGTCTGGCATCAGCTTGTGTATTGATCGTCGCGGCGCAACTGTTAGATTTAGCGAGTTGGCGTCAGGCTGGTTTGTTTCCGGAAGCCAGCGGCCAAGGCGCTATTGTCTTTAGCATGATGGCGCATCAAGCGTCGTTGATTGTGGTGTGTGTGATTGCGTCGTTTTACGTTGCTGCCCGGGCATGGGCCGGATTGATCACAAAACCGAAAAGTGTTGTTATCGATATTTGTGGATTGATACTCGCATACACCGCTGCCCAGGGGCTGGCAGTGGCTGTCATCACACGCATGTTGATGGCAGCCAATTGACATGAAAACCTGGGCGTATCTTTTGGCCCCGCTGCTTGTGTGGGTCATGCATTTCGGGGGGGTATATTTATCCGCGGAATTTGCTCCTTCGACACTCAAAATTATAGTGCCAATTCTGACAAGCCTTGGGCTTTGTGCCAATATGTATTTGTTCATCACCAGCGTTAACGCGGGTTCATGGCAGACGACCATTGTGCGCAGGGGGAGTCTGATATCATCAATCGCAATTGTCTGGCAGGCCCTGCCGATTTATCTTTGACCTGCACCTTTCTTATCTGCTTTACCTGGAACAACAGGGCTGGAACGGCGTTTACCCAATTGGGATCAACACTTGGAGTGCAGAACGTCATGAGAAAATTGCTTGTTGCAGCGCTGTCGGGAACCGCACTTATTGTGGTTGGTGTTGGACTTGTGTTTTTGATCTCACGGGAATCTGCAAGCGTGTCTGTCGAGCACGGTTATGGACCGAATCCTGCTTTGCCAGAACCAAATGCCACGTTCATCCCAACCGTCAACATTGCGCCAGCAAGTCCATGGCCAGCGGGTGCCATGCCTGTTGCCACGACGGGGCTGGCCGTGAATGAATTCGCTGGTGGCCTGGATCATCCACGTTGGATTCACGTGTTGCCAAACGGCGATGTTTTGGTTGCCGAATCCAATAAGCCGCCGGGACCGAAAGATAATCCCGGCATTAAGGCATGGGTGATGGGCAAGGTCATGGCGAAAGCTGGTGCTGGTGTGCCGAGCGCCAATCGCATTACCTTGTTGCGCGATGTCGATGGCGACGGCATTGCCGAACTCAAAACACCCTTTCTCACAGGACTGAATTCGCCCTTCGGCATGACGCTGGTTGCCGATAGACTTTATGTGGCCAATACCGATGCCATCGTTGCATTTCCGTATGTGACAGGGGCCACTTCAATCACAGCACCTGGCGAAAAACTCGTCGATCTACCAGCCGGCGCGATCAATCATCATTGGACGAAAGATGTGATCGCCAGCCCCGATGGTAAAAAACTTTATGCAACAGCGGGCTCGAACAGCAACGTCGCCGAAAACGGTATGGAAGCTGAAGTTAATCGCGCGGCTGTTTTGGAAATCGATATTGAGGCGAAGACCACGCGCTTGTTTGCTTCTGGCTTGCGCAATCCCAACGGTCTGTCGTGGAATCCGGAGAGTAAAGAGCTTTGGGTTGCTGTGAATGAGCGTGACGAAATTGGCAGCGATCTCGTGCCTGATTACATGACGTCCGTGAAAGACGGCGGATTTTATGGCTGGCCCTACAGTTACTATGGCCAAGTCGTTGATGTGCGGATGACGCCGCAGCGTCCTGATCTAGTCGAGAAAGCACTGATGCCGGATTATGCATTGGGTGCTCATACCGGATCATTGGGATTAACGTTCAACGCCGGCGAAGCTTTGGGCCCGGAATTGAGTAATGGCGCCTTCGTAGGCCAGCATGGCTCATGGAACCGAAAACCACACAGTGGGTACAAGGTGGTCTTTGTGCCATTCACCAATGGCAAGCCTTCAGGCGTGCCAAAAGATATCTTAACTGGATTCCTTTCAACTGACTTGAAGGCTTTAGGCAGACCGGTTGGCGTTGCGATCAATAAAACTGGTGCTTTGCTGGTGGCTGATGATGTTGGCAACAAGATTTGGCGCGTTTCAAAATCGGGCGTGGCAGCAGACGCTGCACAGTGAGCGTCACGGTCAGTGTGTAAATTAAACATTCCGCGGGCGGGATAGAAGCTCGGCTGCCGTTGCGTTGGCCAAAGCGGGAAACCGGAAAAACCGCCTTGTTCTTCATACCGTCGCGTTCGGTTGACACGCGGACTGCATGACTTGAACGTCAAAAGAGAGGGAATGTTCCGAGCCCAAAACCAGCAGCGCAATGAGCTGGGAACTTTTTGAAGCAGCATGGCGTTTTAACTCAGTCAAACACCCAAGAACATGCCTTCAGAAGGGAGCATATTATGAAACATCAACCTGTACAGGAATCAGTAAATACGCCCCCAATTTTCGGTCGCCCTGTCGTTTCAAATGATGAAACAATCTATCTGGGCCAACGACGTGCCGAAGAGATGGATCCCGTCGATATTCCGATTCCAGATGGAGAGATCATTGATCCAAAAAAGATTGAGCCGATTGGAAACTATGGAAACACTGAAACCCCATCAAATGTCGATGGTGCCAAGTCCAAGCCTGACCCCGACGATATTGATGACGCCGAAGCGGGTGATGATGAAGACTCTCCAACGCCGATCATCCCCAAAACACGCTAACTTGAGTCTGCAATGTGCGAATCAAAGCAAGGGAACAGAATTTGACTTCGAGCGTTATGGAATAGTCTTTAGCGTTTTGCCCCCCCGCGAGAACCGCTGAAGATCCCTGCCCCGACTTGCCTCCAACGCCAACGTTGGAGGCATTTTCTTTGTGAGGTGTTTTTGATCTACAGATATTTCAATTGGCCATGGAACTTTCCGGGCTATGCCGCATTGGTGATCTAAGCCAGTTTAAATTTTACTTGGCCGAGGGTGGGAACATGGGGAAGCAACACAGCGTAAAGAATTCCGTGAAGCCCCGGGAAGGCATGCCCAGCCCCGAACTTTCTGAAGCTGAATTCAAGAACCGATATCTGAGCCAATTCGTCGATCCGGAATTTAAATCCTTGAAAGTCGAACTCGATAAAATTTCGGAGGTCGCTTGGAACGCATATGAGGACGGTCGCAAAAGCCCAATCACACGCAAAGCGGGCTCCAAATACGCCGACCCCAGTTACGAATTGTCGGTGGATTGGATCGCAACGCATGTTGCTGTTAACGCTGCCACAAAACGCCACGATTCCAAAAAGCACACGCCCCGAATTTTGCTGATCAATGGTTCATCACGAAGCGAGCACACCTGCCCAGGTGAAATGTCCAAAAGTTTCAGACTCGTCGAGCTTGCCCAACACGTCTTCGAGAGGGAATTTTCTCTGGCAGTGGATGTTTTGGATTTGTCCCGATTGGCATCTGAATATGGTCGCAACATTCATCCCTGCAAAGCCTGTTTCTCAACTGCGGCACCACTGTGTCATTGGCCGTGTTCTTGCTACCCAAATCACGCGCTTGGTCAGACGCAGGATTGGATGAATGAGATTTATCCGCTGTGGGTGGCTGCGGACGGTGTGATGATTATCACTCCGGTGAACTGGTATCAGGTCACGTCGCCTATCAAACTGATGATGGACAGATTGGTTTGCGCCGATGGTGGCAATTCTGATCCCACTCTGACCGACGGCAAGGACGCATCCCTTGCCAAGAAAATTGAGTTGGAGGGTTGGTCCTATCCGCGTCACCTTGAAGGACGGTTCTTTTCAGTTGTCGTGCACGGCGATGTGGCTGGCGTTGAGAACGTGCGGCGATCATTATCGGACTGGCTGCAGTTCATGAAAATGCTGCCCGGCGGCCATGGTGCTGAAATTGATCGCTATATTGGCTATTGGCAACCCTATGCGACCAGCCATGCGGCATTGGACGAAGATACCGATATTCAAAACGAAGTCCGCAATGCGGCTGGAAGCCTTGCAGATTCGGTGATTCAAGCCAGAAAAGGCAAAGTGGCAAAACCGGGGTCAGATCTTGTGGACGTCAGGCAAAAATAACCAGACCTGCCAAGTCTAAAAAGTGCTGCTGCAAGCTATCGCAAAGCCTGGACAGGGGTGTGAACTGGCGATTTGATGCATTAAAATCTGGAAAAGGGTGTAATGGCGATATCCCATCAGGAAACAGCTTTTTTCACAGAAGTTTTGGGACTTTGAAGGTCTATATGAACATTCATGCCGACGAGAGCGCACCTTTTGATAAATCAACTGTACCCACAGTTGATGAAAAATCTGACTCTCTGTCCGTGGCCAAAACAGGCTTGATTGTTGGAATCGGTGCATCTGCCGGTGGCGTTGAAGCGCTGAGCCGGTTTTTTGATGCCTTGCCGCCTGACAGTAGCGCCGCGTTTGTCATTGTGTTGCATCTGGACCCTACGCGTGAAAGCCAAATGGCCCATGTTCTGAGCAGTCACACCAGCATGTCCGTCGTGCAGGTGGCTGACAACATGCCAATCGAACCTGACAAGGTTTATGTAATTGCACCTGACAAGGATTTGACGGTGAGCAATGGCGCGCTGCAACTGGTTGAGCCCGCGGAAAGCCGCGGCCACCGGCACCCGGTTGATGTGTTGTTCAGGTCGCTGGCCGCTGACCAGGGTGAACGCGCCATCGCCATTGTTCTTTCTGGCACGGGAAGCAATGGCACCGACGGCTTGAAGGAAGTCAAAGCAGCAGGCGGTCTTATTCTCATCCAAGACCCGGCGACTGCGAAGTTTGATGGCATGCCGCGCA
Organism: Hyphomicrobiales bacterium; assembly: GCA_031430915.1. Lineage (GTDB taxonomy): Bacteria > Pseudomonadota > Alphaproteobacteria > Rhizobiales > Aestuariivirgaceae > Aestuariivirga. Next base: position 46,914 of record JANPCL010000110.1, on the reverse strand, counting down.
GCGCCATCGCGGCGGGCATGGCTGATCACATCGTGGCACCCGAGGCGATGCCGGAGATTTTGGTCAGCTACATCAACCAGGAATATATCGCTGACCCCCACAATGGTGAAACCGCCGCACCTGTCGCCCAGCCAACCATAGACCAAATTCTGACACTGCTTTTTACCCGCACTGGAAATGACTTTCGCAATTACCGCCGCAGCACTCTGCAACGCCGCATCCAGCGTCGGTTGGGTCTCAAAAACATAGACACGCTTGATGATTATATGAACAATCTTCGCGCCAATGCTGAAGAAGCACCACTGCTGGTGAAAGACCTGCTGATCAACGTCACAAGTTTCTTTCGCGATGCTGATGCGTGGAAAACCCTTGCCACTCTCGTGATTGCGCCCTTGGTTGCCGCACGAGAATCAGGGGCATCCATCAGGGCCTGGGTGCCCGGCTGCTCCACGGGCGAAGAAGCTTATACGCTTGCCATGCTGATCAGCGAACAAGCGATTATTGTTGGCAAGAAATTTGATGTGAAAATCTTTGCTACGGATGCACGCGAAGACAATCTTAAAACTGCGCGTGACGGCATTTATCCTGCTGCGGCAGTCACTGGACTTTCCGCCACCCGCCAACGCGTATTTTTCGACAAGCTTGATGCCACTTATCAGGTCAAAAAAGACATCCGCAGCATGGTGGTGTTTGCGCCGCAAAATCTTTTGCGTGATCCACCATTTTCGCACCTTGATCTGGTGACGTGCCGGAACTTGCTGATCTACCTCGAACCTGAAGCGCAACAAAGCATAATTGCCCTGTTTCATTTTTCACTTGAAGAAGGTGGGACCCTGCTGCTTGGCAACACTGAAACGCTTGGCCGCCATGAAGCCATGTTCGAGATTATTTCCAAAAAATGGCGCATGTTCCGGAGGGCCGGGCCCGCACGGCTTGAAATCATCAATTTTCCGGTGTTGCGCGGCATAGCGCATCTTTCAAAGACCAATGAGGGACCGGCACCTCAATTGACAACTGGTCTGCCGGCCCCGGCAGGCGAGATTGCGCGCCGCGCATTGCTCGAACATTTCGCACCTGCCGCAGTGCTGATCGACCGCAATTGTCGCGTGGTGTATTTTCACGGATCGACTGGTCATTATCTGGAGCAACCCACGGGGGAACCGTCCAAAGATCTGTTCCTGATGACGCGCGACGGACTGACCGGCAAATTGCGTGCAACGGTGCGCACTGCGGTTGCTGAAAACCGGAACATTCAAGTCAGCGTGAATATCAAACACGGAACCACGCTTTCCCCGGTTCAGGTCACCGTCTCGCCGCTGGCCGCAGGCAGCACTGGGCATGGCCATATTCTGATCAGCTTTGCGCCGGAAGTGGTGGATAGTTCCGGGGCAAACAAAGTGGCCTCAAATAATCTGGTGTCTGACACCACATTGCAGGACGAGTTGAAGGCACTCCGCAATGAACTGCAAAACACCATTGAACATCTGGAAACAACCAACGAAGAGCTGAAAGCATCCAACGAAGAAGCCACCTCGATGAACGAGGAGCTGCAATCCACCAATGAGGAACTCGAAACCTCAAAGGAGGAAATGCAGTCGTTCAATGAAGAGCTTCACACCGTCAACAGCCAACTTCAGCACAAAGTGCGCGAGCTGGAAGACAGTGCCAATGATTTGAACAACCTGTTGGCTGGAACCGAAACTGCCACGTTGTTTGTGGATGCAAAACTTTGCGTCAAATGGTTCTCACCGGGCACGCGTGAACTGTTTGACTTCATTGTGTCTGATGTTGGTCGGCCGATAAGTCATTTTGCCCGCAAATTTGATGATGAGAAACTGTTGCCAGATGCTGAAAAAGTATTGCGCACGCTGATTGTGGTGGAGGCCGAGGTCAAAGCTGCCGATGGCCGTTGGTTTCTGCGGCGCATGTTGCCTTATCGCACCCTGGACAATCATATCGCGGGCGTGGTGATCACTTTCATTGATGTGACGGCCCACAAGGGTGCCACTGACGCCAGCGACGAAGCCCGCATTTATGCGCAAGCTATCGTTGAGACAATCCGGCAGCCGTTGTTGGTGTTGGATGAAAGCCTGCATGTGGTTTCAACCAATACGTCGTTCCAAACCATGTTTGAGATGACGGAGAGAGATTCCATCGGCCAGTTGGTTTTTGATCTGGCAAAAGGTGATTGGAATTTTCCCAAGCTCCAGGAGCTGCTGGACTTGGTCATCAGAGAGAATCAGCACTTCAATGATATTGAAATTGAACACCAGTTTGATTCGGTGGGTCACCTATGCATGCTGGTCAACGGCCGTAAACTGGTCAGAGGCAACGGCCGCCCCAGTCTCATTTTGATTGCCATCGAAGACATCACAGATCGTAAGAACGCCGAATATGCTTTGCGCCAGAGCGAAACGCAATACCGGGAGCTGTTCAATTCAATTGATGAAGGCTTCTGCGTTCTGGAAAAAATTGAAGCGACTGCAACGACGCCGATTGACTTTCGCTACATCGACGTGAATCCCGCCTTCGAAAGGCATGCGGGTCATGGCGGCGTGAAAGGCAAAACCATCCGGGAAACGTCCCCTCTGGAGCCAGAAGACTGGTACAGCATTCATGATCAGGTCCTTACAAGCGGACAACCGATCCGTCATCAACATAGCCTTGACAGCAGGAACAAGTTTCTGGAGCTTTATGAGTTTCCATTAAATAGCGAAAAGAAAAATCGTCTGGCCATCATCTTTCAGGATATCACTGAAAAGAAACTGGCGGCAGAAGTTGGCTTGAAGCTGACGGCCCTCGTCGGGTCGTCAGATGACATGATCGCGAGCATGGACGCTGAAGGCAACTTCACCAGCTGGAATGCAGGTGCTGAGCGCATGTTTGGTTATACTGCGGAAGAAATTCTTTACAAGCAATCCTCAGTGTTGCTGAATCCGGGACAGAACTCGGTGAAATCTCAAATTTTTGATCAATTTGAGCGGGGCGGGGAGAATGTGCACATCGAAGCAGAACGGCAGCGAAAGGATGGAAGCACTGTGTGGGTATCGGCCACGATTTCGCCATTGATCGCAGCAAACGGTAAGATCGAAGGCGCTTCGATTATTGCGCGTGATATCACGCAACGTCGCCGCTCAGAAGCCCATCGCGAAATACTCGTGGGTGAACTCAATCATCGGGTCAAGAATACCTTGGCCATCGTCAGTGCCATAGCCTCGCAAACCCTGACGGGTGCGGTGTCTGTCAAAACCGCCAATGAAGCCTTTTCAGCACGGCTTATGGCACTGTCACGTGCCCATGACTTGCTGATGCACGGCAATTGGTCAGGAACTGATCTGGCCAGCGTTGTCAAAGCGACCATTGAACCGCATAATGGCGGACAAAACCGCTTTAGCGTGGAAGGGGCTTATGTGCCGCTGCAACCCGCTTTGGCTGTTACCTTTAGTTTGGCGCTGCATGAGCTGTGCACCAATGCCGCAAAATATGGCGCATTGTCAGTACAGGAAGGATTTGTGAATGTTGCCTGGCACATCCATGGCGATATCAGCAATGCCAGACTGCAATTGACCTGGACTGAAAGTGGCGGGCCAAATGTGGTGACGCCAACGCGAAAAGGTTTTGGTTCACGCCTTATTCAGAAAGCCTTGGCTATGGAACTTACGGGTGAAGTAAGTGTTTCCTATGAACCGACTGGCGTCATTTGTACGATAAATGCCCCCCTGCCGCCAGGGCATCTGAAAGACGAAATCATTGATGTCAATTTTCAAGACTAGAGCCAGGCGCATTCTTATTGTAGAAGATGAAATGCTTCTCGCGATGAATCTGGAAGATATGTTACTGGAGCTAGGCCATGAGGTGGTGGCAGTCGCAGCTCGCATTCCACAGGCGCTCACTCTGGCAGCAAACAGCGACATCGATCTTGCCATCCTTGACCTCAATCTATCGGGCGCTTTGTCTTTCCCGGTTGCCGATGTCTTGCGCAAGCGAAGCGCTTTATTTATGTTTGCAACGGGCTATGGTTCCCATGGCCTGACCGAAAATTACCGCAACGAATACGTGCTGGCAAAACCTTACGGCATCCGTGAACTTGAGAAAGCAATCCATGCCGTTGCCGCGGTTCACGCCGATTGATCTGAGCGACACTAGTTATGTAACATTAATAACGTGCGTCTGAAATCATCAGACGCACGTTATTCAACACTTAGCAGAGCTTATGGCGCTACAGCGAGTTGGCCACGAATTTCGCCGTCAGGGAATTTGGCGGTATGAACATTCAAGTAGTATTTCCCGGCTTTCAAATCTGCAATTTGGGCGTCCGTAATGTCACCGCTGCCTGCCATCATGGCCGCAGACATGTCAATGACAGGAGGTGCTTTTTCTGTTGCACTTGCTGGTCCATGAATATGAGCAGCAGTTGCTTCGCCAGTCAGACCGTCAACTTTCACAGCCCAAGTTATCTTCTTGGCCTCGGTATCAACTGACACGTCAGCACTTCCGGTAGCAGCGGTGTCGGTTGGCGGCACCTCTGAAGCACTATTCAGAACCGTCGTGAATTTCATCATCTCAGCATGAGCAAGTGGTGCTGCAAACATGAGGGTTGCGGTGATGCCTGACAGTAGCACTGCATTTTGGAAGGTTTTCATTGTGTTTTACTCCTGGTTTCTAAGACTTCCAATAAAACGGTTCAGAATAGAAAATGTTCCAGTTACGGCGACCAGAAATCAGGTCGTGATGGAACCTTCGGTGCGCAATTTTGTTAGTTCAGCGCGGCTCCTGATGGCTCTATCTGGTCGCCTGTTTCAGCGCTGATTGATAAAAGGACTGACCCAATGCCAAGAATCAAAACCCGAGATCGTACTGAGATTTATGCGAAGATGTGGGGCAGCGGACGCCCGGTTATTTTGATGAGTGGTTGGCCTTTAACTGCTGACAGTTGGGACGATCAAGCCATGGCCATTGCCGATGCAGGCATGTGCGCCATTGCTTACGACCGAAGAGGTTTTGGCAGATCGGACCAGCCGTGGACGGGTTATGACTATGACACGTTAAGCGATGATTTGGCCGATGTGATAAAAGTCTGCGACGCAAAGGACACCACAATTGTGGGCTTCTCGATGGGCGGCGGTGAAGTGGCCCGTTACATGTCACGGCACAAAGGCAAAGGTGTGAAGCAGGCGGTGCTGGTTGCATCAGTTGTGCCATTCATGTTGAAAACCGCAGACAATCCGCACGGCACACCACAATCTGTTTTTGATGAAATGGCGAACGGTATGAAAGCTGACCGCGCGCATTTCTTTGCTACATTTTTCAAGGATTTCTATGGCGTTGGGCTATTTGAAAAGTCCGTCAGCACCGAAGTACTGGAATGGTCACGCAACGTTTCAATGATGGCAGGACTGAAGCCAACTTTGGATTGCGCCGGAGCGTTTTCGCAAACCGACTTTCGACCTGACCTCAAGGCATTCAATGTGCCAACGCTTATCATTCATGGGACCGCAGATAGAACTGTGCCAATCGATGCATCGGCCCGTGCTGCGGCGGCTGGCATCAAACAATCTCAATTGATCGAGTACGATGATGCGCCCCATGGTCTGTTTGCCACACATAAGGAACGCTTTACGAAAGACCTGTTGACGTTCTTGCTTAAATAAATTTGCACCACTTCGAAAACGCCGGAACCCTGAGACGATTTTGACGTTAAACAAAGCACACGCAATTCCTTTCCTGACAGTTCAAATTTAAGACGAGGTTCAACATGAAATCGATCTTTCTGGCAGCAACAGCTTGCCTCATTTTCACAGGTCCGGTTCTCGCAATGAGCGAAGCGGATTGTTCTTCCCTATGGAATATCGCCGACGTCAACGGTGACGGCACGTTAAGCGGAACCGAAGGGGACCGTTACCTCGCGATGATGCGCATTGCCAACCAAACCATCGGCACTGATGGGAAGTTGACTGAAGCATTGTTTCAGGAAAGTTGCAAAACCGACCTTTTTAAACTCGCCGCTGTCGAAGCTGGTGCGCCGCTTCCCGGAGCTAACAGCTTCACCGAATCCCAAGCGAAAGATCGTGTGGTTGCAAACGGCTTGGGAATGCCGGCGAGCATGACCAAAGATGATCAAGGAATTTGGCGAGGCAACACGATGAAGAACGGCAAAAGCACAACTGTTGCTGTTGACTACAAAGGCAATGTTGTCGCGCAGTAAAATCCAATTTCATAACATCAAAGGACTAAATCAGATGCAACCAATCACCAGAGTTTATGACACGTACAACAATGCGCGCAAAGCTGTTTCTGAATTGGAAACAGTCGGAGTGCCAATGGCAGATATCAGTGTGTTGGCAAATCAAGAGGTCACACGCGACTATGATGATGATAATTCACGGGACACAGAAGTTGGCCCGGGTGCTGGTCTGGGTGCGGTTGTAGGCGGTGCCGCCGGTTTATTGACAGGCCTCGGTCTTATGGCGATTCCGGGCTTGGGGCCAGTTGTTGCCGCAGGGTGGCTCGCGACGACGGCGTTGGGTGTTGTAGCCGGTGGCGCAACAGGTGGCATCGTGGGTTCACTCATCGATGCAGGCGTTCCAGAAGATCACGCTAACATCTATTCAGAAGCGGTACGTCGGGGCGGCACTCTGGTGTCGGTTCAAACCCAAGACCACAATCGTGTTAAAGTTCATTCCATTTTGGACAGATTCTCGCCACTTGATCCGGTGGAACAGGGTGTCGCCTATCGCAATGACGGCTGGAATAAATTTGATCCGAATGGTGGCGCATATGGATTTGTAAAAAATCCCGTCGAACACGACCACCGGACGATGTAACGCGTCATCAAAATTCAAATTAAACAAGGAGAAAGACCATGGCTAAAGCCCAGAAAAATCTTGATGATTTGTTTCACGACACCTTGAAAGATATCTATTTCGCTGAAAAGAAGATTGTCGCAACTCTGCCTGTAATGGCAAAGGCCGCGACCTCTCCCGAATTGAAAAAGGCCTTTGAAAAACACAAAGTGGAATCTGAAGGCCATGTCAAACGACTTGAAGAGGTTTTCGCCTTGATCGATGCAAAGCCGCAAGCCAAAACCTGTGAGGCGATCATGGGAATTATCAAAGAGGGCGAAGGCTTGATTGCAGATTATGAAGGCACATCATCCCTTGATTCAGCACTCATTGCTGTTGCGCAAGCCGTTGAGCACTATGAGATCGCGCGTTATGGCACTCTGAAGTGTTGGGCTCGTGAGCTTGGGCTTGATGATGCTATGATACTTCTCGATGCATCTCTGCATGAAGAAAAAAAGACGGATGCGGCATTGACCGAACTAGCCGAGTCCAAGATCAATGTTCAAGCTGAAGCGGCCTAGTTTTGATGCTCAAAACCACACCATGGCGCAATTGTGCCGTGGTGCTTTTTATTCCGGAGTGCCTTGAAGCTCGGAACGATCTGGCTTCAATTGCTTTTGACGCAGCAAGTCAGCATCAACCTAACCTTGGAGAATTTCAATGAACTCGATTATCTATATTGTGGGCTTGGTCGTCGTCGTCATGGCTGTAGCCGCTTTTTTCGGACTGCGTTGAGCAGCCTTTCGAATGACCCACGTTGTCTATAAAATTGTCAAACATGCTGAAGGTTGGGCTTACCAGGTTGGTGAAACCTTTTCAGAAACTTTTGCGACCCGTGATGTGGCGCGAGAAGCTGCACGCCGCGCTGCGAGCGAGCACACACTAGCTGGAAAAACATTAGGCATCGCATTTGAAGACGTGGCAGGGAATTGGCACGAGGAGTTGTCGGACGGACACGACAGACCAAACACCAGTGTTCAAAGCGCCGACTAAAGCAGAGTTTAGCTCAGACTGTTGTTTTCCACGAGGGTCATCAGTTGATCGGCTTCACGAGTAGCCCTGTCCAGTATGCTGCAAAGGTCCACATATCGGCTGTCTCCTCGATGATCTTGTCCGTGGGTTTGCCCGCACCGTGGCCGGCGCGCGTCTCGATGCGGATGATATGCGGTTTGGGGCCAATATTCGCGGCTTGGAGAGCGGCCACATATTTGAAACTGTGGCCCGGCACTACGCGATCATCTGTGTCCGCCGTTGTGGCGAGGATTGCGGGATAGGGCTTACCAGATTGGACGTTGTGATACGGCGAATATTTCAAGAGGTTACGGAAATCCGCTTCCCTTGCAGGTGAGCCGTATTCGTCGACCCACAATTTTCCGGCAGTAAATTTATCAAAGCGGAGCATGTCCATTACACCGACTTGGGCCAGTGCGGCGGCAAACAAATCCGGCCTCTGATTGACCACTGCACCAACAAGCAACCCACCATTTGATGCGCCTTGAATAGCCAGTCCGTCTTTTGACGTGATGCCTTGTGACTTCAGATATTCGCCAGCAGCGATGAAATCATCAAAGACGTTCTGCTTGTTCAGGCGGCGGCCCGCATCATGCCAAGCCATGCCATATTCGCCGCCACCGCGAATATGCGCCACTGCGAATACGCCGCCCTGTTCGACCCACGCCAAGCGCTCGGCCGAGAAGGCGGGGGGCTCGCTGATGGCCCAGCCGCCATAGGCATAAAGAAGAGTCGGTGCAGGACCGCTAATATCTTTGCGTCGGATGATGAACATGGGGATCCGGGTGCCATCCTTCGATGGGTAGAAAAGCTGCTCGACCGCAATTTCGGTGAGATTGATCGCAACCTTCGCCTCGCTCCAAACGCGTGCGGTATTGCTGGCCACATCGTATCGATAGATAATGCCAGGCGCGTTGAAACTGGTGAAGCCAAAAAAGGTTTCCTTGTCGTCGAGGCCACCGTCAAAGCCCACCGCAGTGCCGATGCCAGGCAATGGCACAACACCGTCAGCCGTCCCGTCGATGCTAAAGCGCCGTACCTCGATCGTGGCGTCAACCATATAGGAAAGCAGCAATCGTCCGCCCACCAGCCACGCGCCACTCAGAACTGCATCCTGTTCCGGCACCACATCCACGACAACTGGATTGGCCTCAGCAATATCCATGGTGACAAGTTTGAGTCGAGGTGCGTCCTTGGTGGTCAGGAGGAAGAGCTTCGTTCCCACAGCGTTGATGACGGCCCATTGAGCGTCGAAATTATCGACCAGCTTGCGCGGTTTCCAGTCGCCGCTCTTGAGGTCCACCACGGTGAGATCCGTAGCCAATGAGCCCGGCGAGGAGATGATCGCGAGATAGCGCCCTTCTGAGGTGAGGGTGAAGCTATGCAGGAGGACAGGATTTTCGGGTGTTGCGTAGACCAGCCGGTCCTGTGCTTGAGGCGTGCCAAGAGCGTGAAAATAAATTGCATGACTTCCTATGGCTGACTGGGACGCCGCGCCCTGTTTCGGTTCAGGGAAACGATTGTAGAAAAAGCCAGAACCGTCCTTGACCCATGCGATGGTGGTGAAGCGCGCCCACTTGATTTCGTCGGCCAACACCTTGCCCGTATCGACGTCTAGCACGTGGATGGTGCGCCAGTCGGTGCCACCATCTTGAACTGCATAAGCCAAATGCGTGCCATCATCGGAAGCCGACCATTCGGCAAGTGCTGTCGCTCCATCTTTTGCCCAACTGTTGGGATCAATCAACATCTGCTCGTTCCCATCCACGCTGTCGCGGACATAGAAAACCCGTTGGTTCTCAACGCCGGAGGTACGGAGGTAAAAATATCGACCGCCCTTTTCAATCGGAATGGAAAACCGTTCATAACCGTATAATGCTTTCAAGCGATCCTTAAAGATGTTTCGCCCCGGCAGCGTGGCGAGATGTGCATTGGTAACTTTGTTTTGTGCCGCGACCCAATCAGCAACGTCCTTATCGGTTCGAACATCATTTTCGAGCCAGCGATAGGAGTCGACAACTTCATCACCAAAATGTTCTTCAACAACATCGACACGCTTTGTTTGCGGATATTTGATCGTTGCAATCGTCATAGTAGACTCCGAGAGAGCAGAATTAAAAGGTGTGGTTGAAACCAGCAATAACACCAGCATGAACGATCTGCGCACCCAGGTTTTTTAAGATTGGGTTCTAAAACTAAGCGGGGCGCACTCAATTGGCTTTTGGTTTCTTCTCATGTGAGTCACTCTCAAATTGAATAGGTGGTTCTATTTTCGGAATTCAGAATTCAAACGCGCCAATAGCGTTTGCGATGATCGACGAACCATTGTTGTCGACGGACAGTTGTCGACGCAACTATCACTGTTATTGGTGTCATCCCTTTTCAGTGTCATCAACAGCCAGAAAATCCGCCTACGACGTCGTTTGTGACAGTATTGGGCAAGGGCCAACGCCCTGCAGATTCGTGACGTCTTCCTGTTAGGAGTCTATTTCCCTAGACTTCGTTGCGTTGAGCTCCTCGGCCAGACCAATTAGAAGTCCTTCGGGACCTCGAATGTAACAGAGCCGATACGAGTCTTGATATCGAACCACCTCGTCCACTATTACAGCGCCGTGTCTTTGAAGACGTTCAAGAGTCTCGTCTATGTCACTTACGGTAAACATCGCGCGTAAGTATCCCAAAGCGTTCACTGGAGCATTGCGGTGATCAGCGATTATTGCCGGAGTGATAAATCGCGAGAGTTCGATTCTACTGTGACCGTCGGGTGTGATCATCATAGCAATCTCAACCTTCTGGTTGATCAGCCCAGTAACACGACCAGACCACTCCCCCTCAATCATGGCCCGTCCTTCAAGCTTGAGCCCAAGTTCGGCAAAGAATGAAATCACGTCATCAAGTGACTCCACCACGATGCCGATATTGTCCATTCTCAGAAGAGTTGATTGTTTTGTTTTCATGGTCGTTATTCCCTTTCAAAAAACGCTTTGCCCAGCAGGTTTTACTGCTCGCCGGTCACCATGCCGCTACCCCAGGCTGCTACTCATAGCGATCGTGACGGCGCACCCAGTCCATTCCTCCTGTCTCGTTGCGGCCCTTCGGCATGAGATCGAGCATGGCGTAGGTACCCATCATGACCTCGACACCACGGCCGTAGGTGGAATAGGTGTGATAAACATCACCCGTCTCATCCTTGAGGAAAACGCTCAGACCAGGCCATTCCTCGCCGGTCTCCTGCCACTGGCCGAAGTTATAGTCGATGTGCCCGGTTGCAACCTGTTCGGGCGTAAAACTGACACGGAAATCGTAATTAAATGAGCCGCCTTTTGAAGACACCCATCGAAATCGCCAGCCCATGCGATTGCGATAACGCTCGATCTCGGCAAGCGGCGCGCGAGAAACGGCGATAATCGTGACGTCGTGATGTGCCAGATGCTTGTTCATGCCGTCGGTGTGATCGGCCATGAAGGAACAACTCGGGCAGCCTTGCTTCCATCCCGGCGCGAACATAAAATGTTGCACCAGAAGTTGCGATCGACCGTTGAAAAGCTCGGCGAGCGCGCGCGGGCCATCTGACGTATCAAACACGTATTCCTTTTCGATAAGTACCCACGGCAAGGTGAGCCGCTCTCGTGCGACGTTGTCGCGAAGATGGGTGAGTTCCTTCTCCGCCTTCAGGAGGTCCCGGCGGGCGGTAAGCCAGACATCGCGTGAAACAACAGCATGTTGCATCGTCAGTCTCCTTCGGTTTGGACCAGCACAAGTATCGTTCAAGTCAAGCGCTCATGTGAGGCAGTCTTCTTTCGAAAGCCGAGGGGCATTCCCAGCTGATCGCTGAGTGCCTCCAGGGTTGTTATTTTGACTCGAGCAAAACTTCAAATCCGCCGTAAATCATGCGCTTGCCATCAAAGGGCATGTCCTGCGACGTCATGCGTGGGTCTTTCATCATTTTTGCATTGCCAGCGTCGCGCACGGCTTTAGACGGCCACTCGATCCATGAGAACACGATGACTTCCTCTGCCTCGGCCTGTACCGAGCGCCTGAAATCGGTAACTTTTCCATTGGGCACATCATCGCCCCAACATTCCACAATGCGTGTTGCGCCGTATTCCTTGAAAATTCCCGCCGCTTTTACAGCCACGGCTAAATATTCCTTTTTCCTCCCAGACGGCACGGGAACAACAAATCCATCAATGTAGCTCATGATTGTTCTCCTACTTTTCGAGGTGACAACGAAAGTAAGGTCCGAAAGGTTCCGCTGCCAAATGACTTGAGTCTGCTTTGCCTCCGGCCAATGTCCGCACAGCCACGTCAATTTAAATTACATCCGCCCCGTGGGTAGTCTAACAAATAGCCTTGATGGACGGAAAATGAATTCGTTTGAGTTTAGGTGAGCGACTACTGTTCTACAATCCAAACGTCACAAGGCCCTGACCGTCAATTGCCCAAGCTGAATTCCAAGCGATCTCCCAAGCGTGGTCATCTGGATCGGCGACATAGCCGCGAAAGCCTCCGTGCGGCGGAGCATCACCGTTCCGTAGGATAATTCCGCCTGCCGAAGCCAGTCGCTCTATGACGATCTGGACTTCAATTTCAGAGGCAACATTGTGGGCAAGAGCGAAGGCACCCGGACGGCACAAGCCGCTGCGCCGCATGTCTTTTTCAAGCCCAACTTGAAGCCAAGTCCCAAGGACAAAACCGTTCATCTGGTAGAACGTAATTTCGTCATTCTCAAAAATTGGTGTCCAGCCAAGGCCATTCGCGTAGAAGTGCTTCGAGCGGGAAAGATCAGCAATTCCCAGCGTGATTACGGATATCTGCTGCTGCATGTTCCGCGTCCTTCCATCCGCATCCCTACCCACGCAGCGCGCGCAAGGATTGAATATTCTTTCTTTTTGCTAGCTGACACGGGAACGACAAAACTAACAATGTAGCTCATGGAGGTTACCCTTCTTTATCCATATAGAACGAAGGGGCGGTTGGAAAGGTTCCAGTACTGTACAGCGAGAGAAGGACTTTGGTTCCAGTCGATCAGATACCCTTTGCGTTGCCGGACAACAAAAATTCATGCAGCGATGTCGTAGTCTGCGGACAATATAATGCTGCGGCATCCGACTGATGTAACAAAGGTCCGACAAGCAGGCTTTCACGCGGATAAATCCAGAAAGCCCATTCTGTGGCGATCCACACGCTGGTTTCAGCGCAGTTGAACAGCTGAGGTTCAGTCACGTAGGCGGCGGCCACCCAGTCGAAGGGATAAAAGCCCGGTTGACCAATATCGCTCTTCCAAAACTCAAGCCAACCCTTTGCTGTTCCCGCCACCCAACTCAAAGCTGGCCCTTGTCGCACTAGTGCTTGAAGATCGGCTGCTGTGATACCGGCATGGATCGATGCATCGTAGGGGATCAATGTGAGTGGTAATTGCATTTGGAGAATGGAGCGGGCGGCGGCCTCGTCCTTGTCGAAGTTGAGGTCGCGAAAAATCGGGCCGTGACCCAGGAGCATGCCGCGCCCTGATGCCTCGGAAGGGTGGAAGAGATGGCCGGGCCGATGGCCCATGACCGCCACGAGCCGCACTAAATTATGTTGCAGGTCTGGCCGACCTTCAAGGGCGTCAGCGACGTTGGTCAACGGCCCAAGGGCCAAAATGGTGAGTGGTCCCTCCGCCAAAGCTGCGCGGAGTGCTGCACGGGATGGAGGCACGTCGCTTTGCTCGTCATTATTCGGACCAGCCCTACCGCGCAAAACGGGAATGGCAACGTGGCCACCCTCTGCGATTTTCGCGACAAGCGACTCAGTCGTACTCAAGACGACGTCGCCTTCGGTATTGCCAAAACCTGTTGAAATACCAACAATTTGCTGGCTACGTTCAGCCAGCCAGGCAATTGCAAAACAGTCATCAGGGTCGGTTTTCGGTGTCGCGCCACAGGCCGCATCCGTGTCGATCCAGAGGCGACGTGTTGGCAAAACCGCAGGACCGCCGCGCGTCAGACTGAGGGATGGGGCTAACTCCCGCCCCGTTCGCCATAAAGGCAAAGGTACCGCCATCGTCAGGATAACGACGACACCCAACGCAACAACCACTAACGCCCACTTTTTGATGCTTTGGTGCGGTTGCTGGATGTGGACCACTCAATTATCATTCGGATGTTTCATCCCCATACAACGGAACTGGGCGTCATTTGTTTCGTGCCGTGGCTTAATTGCGCAAACGCGATGGAACAAGACGGCTGAAGACACGTTGCATTGGTACCGTAGTCTAGCAAACGCATAAGGTTCAAATGCAAAACAACATATCAGAACCTGCAGATTCAGAAAGCGTGCGGAGATTGGCGCTGTCCGAATGGGACTCTGAGGGCGGTGCTGGTCCGCAAGGTTCACAAGAGCAATCACATGCGCCATCGATCCCTGATACGGATACGGTTCAATTGCGAATCCGCGTAATCGCGCTTGAAAATCTTGTGATCGCCATTCTCGCTGCGGGCAACGAACAGCAACTCTGCTTGGCTGGCGAAATGGCAAACATGATTTCACCTCAGCAGGGATCCGTACCTCATCCGCTCACCATCAAGGCTGCGTCGCACATGGTCGATCTCACCGAAAAGTCCAAATATTTTCGTGCAGAGCGTTCAATCTAAACGTAGCAACAACATGCGTAATCTGAAACGAACTGAGGATGCCGATCTATTTATTCCAGACAGTTCAGTTCGGATTCATAGGAATATGGCTTTGGGGCGATCACGCATTTGTATCGATTTCCGGCTCGTGAATTTTCTTGCCGTCCTGATGCCAAATTTCTACTTTCATTCCCTGCTTGCGAAATTCGGATGCTTTTTCTCGCGCCTCATTCCAGTCGGTGGCGTTGGCCAAGACCGAACTTTGGCCTTGTGCATCAATTAGTCCTCTGACCGTGTACATGGAGACATCCTTGTGATTTGAGCTGAGCATTTGCAAATGGAAGCCTGCAGCGATGTGACCTTCGACCGCGCAGATTTCAGATAGAGAGACCATCGTTTATTGGGGCTTGGCGTGTTGGGTTTCCGCACGAGATCAACTTTGCGAAAAATGTCCTGATAGCGGTCACGTACTTTTACTTACCTATTGCTGAGTTTGCTTTAGGCCGGTCATTCCATCGAGAAACGGCAGGACCGTCGGTACCAACTGCGGCGACAGAGTCATTTCGTAATGAGTCACATCCGGTAGAATTGCGAGGCGGTTTTTCGATATGTTCTCCCGCATCCAGCCCGCATCTTTCAGTCCGCCGCCGAGAAGATGATAAAATTTTACGATGTGCTCCGGTTGGATCATGTCGCTATCACCATAGACCAGCATAACTGGCATAGTCAGTTTGACAATGTCAGCAGACCAGTCGTAAGTCTGGCGCATGAAGGATCCCATCTGGTCAAGAAGCTTCGGAAAATCCTCAGGCTTGGGTGCCACTTCCACATAAGTTTTATACATGGGCGTGTCTTTCATCATCGGAAGCATGGCTGCCCCGACTTGCGCTTGCTGCGTCAGCATTTCGGGGAAGAAGCCGTCTTGTGCATAGGGCGCAGACACGAGGACCAATCGGCGCACTATGGCAGGATTTTGCACCGCCAATTGGAATGCAACCCCACCACCAAAAGAATAACCCATGACATCAACTTGATTGTAACCAAGGCTCTTGATCAGAGCGGCCATGTCGGCACCCTGATCAATCAGATTGATGTTCCGGCTGCCAAGAGCGGTACGACCATGCCCATGCAAGTCAACGGCGATCACCTGGTGGTTTTTGGCAAGCGAAGGTAATACCAGTCCGAACATATGAATGGAGCCAAGACCACCGTGTAGAACCAGAAGCGGATCACCTTGTCCGCTGATTTCGTAATAGTATTTGACACCGTTGATATCGGCATATCCAGTTTTGATGGACTCCTGCGCAATGACAGGTGAAATCATGGTCGCTGATATGACTGCGCTCGCAAGTGCCTTGAGTAATGTCCGCTTCAACATGATGAGCTCCTTTTCTGATAGTTGTTAACCACCCATCTTGCCCACTGCCTGTTTCATCTCCTCCGGCGTGACGTCGCGAATGTGAGTCGCCACCGACCAATGATGGCCGAAGGGATCCTCCAGCGCGCCATACCTGTCGCCCCAGAACATGTCAGCTATTGGCATGTGTACAGTTGCACCAGCGGCGACGGCCTGCTTGAACACGGCATCGACATCTTCGACCTGCAAGTGGATGGTGACCGGCGAGCCTTTCAGTTTTTTAGGTCCAAACGCTTTCATGTCAGGCATTTCGTCCATCAGCATGAGAGCCGAATTTCCAATCGTGATCATCGCGTTCGCCACCTTGCCGTCTTGGTCCTCCAAGCGGGATACCTCAACGGCGCCGAAGGCTTTCTTGTAGAACTTGATGGCATCGCTTGCGCCGGCGCAAGTCAAGTATGGCGTTATGGAATGCATGCCGTCGGGAATGGCTTTTACGGTAGATTTCGTCATGATTTCTGCTCCTTTGAGCGTTAACCTCATAGAGGCTCGTGGCGTCTGACCGGCACCTGTAAATGAAACGCGCCATATCCCCGCAAGTTCCCCTTCCAAACCGGTCTTTCCCCACATCACCTTCGCAAAAAACTCTCGGATGTCCGTAACCAACAATTCAGGAGCATGATGCGTCGTAAAATGGCCACCCTTGGGCATTTCGGTCCAATGCACGATGTTGTTGGCGCGATCAGCGAAATGGCGCGGGAAGCGAACGTCGTTTACGTCACTTTTCTCAACTCGATGTCCAGCCACGGCTTCCATTTGCTGGCATCACCGCGCTGTTCCCAAGTTCCCGACAATTTGCTGCCGTCGTCATCGAACGCTCCTCTGAAGCGCATCGTTTCGCCATCGATCTCCCAAGTACGTCCGTCCAGCCTCGCCGTAAACTCGGCGCTCTCGCCTTGGTCGTCATAGGACCGCGTGACATAGCACTTGCGCTTGCTGTCGTACCCCATGACCTCAATTGACTGAGTCGCGACGCCGTCCATTCGCGCATCGACATGATGCAGCATGAAGAATTTTCCTGGCAGCCACTCATATGTATCAACAGCGCGCATCTCGGCAGCTTTCTTGCCGACTACTGTGCGGAATGTTCCCTGTGTGACCCATTTGCCCTTAAAAATTTCGAGCGCACGAAGCTTGGCACCCGGCCTGGCAGCTTTGTCGGTCATCTACGTTCTCCCTGAATATTGCAATTCGCTGGGTGGTGCTTTTGCCGAGACGGGCGAAACAATCTGCGGCAGAATTGCCGCCGCACTTGCTGTTTGAATAAAATTTCGGCGATTCATGCTGTTTACTTGTCCAGCGCAAGGATGAGCCAAGGTGTGCTGAACTTGTCCCTGACGATGCCAAACGCGGATGACCACGCCACTTCGCTCAACCGCGTTTCAATTTGACCGTCCTCGGAAAGGGCATTGAAGATACGGCATGCTTCCACAGCTGTCCTCACATGCAGAGAGATGTGAAACCCCTGCATTGGCTTGTACTCTTGCTCAGGCACATCATTGCCCAGAATGGACAAATTGCCGACTTCAAGCTCCGCGAATCTGATGTGATCAGGTGCCGATGCCGTTGAACCCGGTGGCAACGCCGCGTCGTTATCACCAAAAGTATTCATGACAGCGATCCTGCCGTTCAGCACCTTTTCATAGAGCTCAAATGCTTGACGGCACTGGCCGCGGAAGGCCAATTGGGTCATAATTTGCATTTGCATATCTGCAGTCTCCTTTCCACAGCACACCTAAGCGGGCGTCACCAGTCGCCCGCCTCCATCTTGGCCCGACGAACGCGTTCTGCTTCACTCGGTTCTGCCGTGGCGAACGACCCGGTCTTGACTGACCCGGCTGGCTCGTAGGTCGCTATCATCCAGCCGCCGTGCGTCAGTCGATGCTCAGTGAGCTTGAATGCCCCGGCGGGCATCCCACCGCCGAACAGCCGCTTGCCTGCGCCTAGGATAACAGGCGCAATCATCAGCACAAGACGGTCAAGTAATCCACGGGACAGCAGCTGAGGGTAGAGCGTTGAGCTGCCTTGAATGACAAGGTCCGGGCCTCCGTCCGCCTTGAGTTTGGCCAGCGCTTCCAAGTCGGCTAGGCGATGGCTACCTTTCCAATCGAGCGGTGCATCCGACCCCGTCAAAACATACTTTTGCGCCTCGGAAAACTTCGCTGCAATCGGGTGTTCAGCGGGTGCGAATGGCCAGAATGCGGCAAAGATGTCGTAGGTCCGTCGCCCCAGCAGCAGGCCGAACGGAACTGTGAACAGTGTATCGACCTGATGTCCGATTTCTTCGTCAATGATAGGCTCAATCCAACCGCCGTGAGAGAAACCACCCGTCGTGTCCTCATCGGGTCCACCCGGAGCCTGCACGACCCCATCAAGAGAAATGAACGCGCCTCCAATGATTTTACGCATTGCTACGCCTCATGGACTCAACATTGGTGATGTCGCCGCTCTGTGCCATGGCATCGGCCAAGGCGTCAAACGCTTCCGTCCAACCTTCGCGATGGCTGTTGCGCGTGGCGGCGTCCTCGAAGCCGGTTTGTTCGCGCAGATCAATCTCCTCGGCCAGCAACGCAAATCGCGCGCATGCCGATAGGAAATGATCTCGTTGAGAAAGCGCGCACTGTTACTCTTGGCGAGTGCGGTGGCAGGTTTGAGAAGCTGATTCATAAAGTCCTTTCAGGCAAGCGAAACCGACTATTGTTCCAGCACCGACAGAATGTGTCCGGCGGGATCCTTGAACCAGGCTATGGCTTTTGGGCCGGGATCGCCGATTTTGGTGCGCATGATGCCCTTGGCGTCGGTTTTTATGCCCGGCTGGTCATAGTGTTCCATGGCGATGCCACGCTTCTTCAAATCCTCCACTGCCGGATCAATGTTGTCGACGATGAAATTCAAAACCGTGTGCTCCGGCGCGTGATAATCGTCTGAGGGATAGATGAACACTGGCATCATTCCTCCGGCGAGATGCAGTTCCAGCCCTTCCGGTGTCTCCTTGACTTTCAGCCCAAGTGTCTCGCCGTAGAATGTTTTCGCCTTGTCCAAATCATCCACTGAAAAACTGGAAAAAGCCTTCGAATTTTTGAATAGCATCTGCGTTACTCCAGTTTGCGATTGGGATCAGTCCACGTGTTGTTTGAGAAATTCTTCAAGGACACGGTTGAATTCGTCAGGCTTGTCCATCTGCGGCCAGTGACCCGTGTCCTCGATTGTCACGTGAGGTAGATCGGCCTGATTGTGCAGGTCCATCGGCGTGTCACCTTCTGATGAGATGATGGCGAGTTTGGGTCCGGTATATTGCCTGAGGCCCGGCAGCGGGTCATGCGCGAAGAGCACCTTGATGATGGTCATCGCGGTTTTCTGGTCTACAGCAAGCATTTCCTTGTGGACTTTTCTCGCCACTTCCGGCTGCGCACCCTTTAGCAGTTTGGCGGCATAGCCTTCGTAAACCGTGTCATAATCCTTCTCCAAGTTGTCGATGACTTCCTTGGCCATCTCAGGCGGGGTTTTTGCCGCCGATGCCACAAGCACGAGCCCCGCCACTTTGGATGGATTCTCGGCAGCGTAGGCAATTGCGGTGGGGCCGCCCATGCTGTGGCCCACCAAAACGAAGCGATCAAGTTTGAGTGTGTCGACTACGGCGGTGACGTCGGCTTCCAATGCGCCAATGGAATAGTCACCGTTTGCAGGTGGCTGTGATTGCCCGTGTCCGCGCAAATCGAGGGCAATGGCCCTGCGGGTTTTGCGCAAGTGCTTGAGTTGTTCGGTCCAGTGCGTTGAGTCGCCAGCGTAGGAATGGATGAATACGACCGGAACCCCGCCCGAGCCGCCGTCATCAACATGGAGCTTTCCAGCAGGACCCGGAATGCTTTCGCCGCCTTGTGCCACTCCAACGGCCAAACCGGTGGCTACCGCCATTGCGGTGAGAGTAGATGTGATGCTCATTGCTGGAACTCCGATTTTTAGTCGTAGTATTACAACTGACTCAAGGCTTGATGGTTCCTGAAAGGAACCTTCGTCAGTCACGTTCGTTTAAATGGTATCAACTAACAATAACTTCACAGGCTCTCCAATGGACCACCGTGATCGATTGATTTTGGCATTATCGGCTCTCCTTCGTTCCGAGCGGGAAACGCGATTTGCGTTTGAAACCTGCATATCTCATGGCGTGTTGGAGCCGGAAACTCTGCAGGCACTGGTCAGCGATCCTGTGCCGGTGATTACGCACGAGGATCTGAACTATGCCGAAGATTTTGCAATGAATCGGCACGGTGTCGGAGGAAATGCCTGATGGCTGTACGTCCAGCATGGAAAGGATATCTGAAGCTATCGCTTGTCACCTGTGGCGTGGAACTTTCAAACGCGACGACCCAAAGCGAAAAAGTCTCTTTCCGCATTCTTAACCGGGCCACGGGCAACACTGTATCGCGCCAATACACGGACTCGGTAACGCGAAAGCCCGTCGATGAAAAAAACGAGGTCAAGGGCTTTGAGATTGAGAGCGACAAGTATCTGCTATTCGAAGAGGCGGAAATTGAATCCGTCAAAATCGAATCCTCACATACTCTCACTCTCGAAAGTTTCGTGAACAAGGCAGACATTCAACAAATCTATCTGGATACACCCTATTATCTGGCGCCATCGGACAAGGTTGCCGAGGAAGCTTTTGCGGTGATCAGGGATGCGCTATTTGAAAAGAAGATGGCTGGCCTTGCGCGCATGGTATTGTACCGTAAAGAGCGCCCGGTGGTAATTGAGGCATTTGGAAAAGGCATGTTGCTCACCACGCTGCGATATGACAACGCAGTGCGCCAGCCCGATACGGTTTTCGATGGCATCGGCAAGGTCAAGGTCGATCAAGAAATGATCGACCTTGCCACTCATATCATTGACAAGAAGAAAGGACGCTTTGATCCTTCGAAGTTTGAAGATCATTATGAGGAAGCGCTTCTGGACATGATCAAGGCCAAGAAGGCTGGCAAGAAACCACCAATCGTTTCATCTGCAGCACCACCTTCCAATGTCGTCAACCTGTTCGACGCCTTGAAAAAAAGCTTGGCGTCAGAACCTGATGTGCAGGCAAATGATGCAAAGCCCAAGTCAAAGGTTAAGCCAATTCCGAATGATACCAAGACATCCGGAAAATCAGTGGCGGGTCGCAAACGCTAAGCTTCGGGGTGCTTGAATGTCGACTGGGTTAAAGCATTACCGGTTGAAGCGGGATTTCAAGAAGACCAGCGAACCTTCTGGAAAAGCACTTGGTGGATCGCGAAAATCCAAGTCTACCGGAGGTCTGTTCGTCATCCATAAGCACGATGCCCGCCGGCTACATTATGATTTGCGTCTGGAGCATGACGGTGTGCTGTGGTGCTGGGCTGTCACCCGCGGACCAAGCCTTGATCCTACCGACAAACGGCTCGCTGTCCATGTCGAAGACCATCCGCTTGATTATGCAGATTTTGAAGGCACAATCCCGAAAGGCTCTTATGGTGCTGGCGCAGCGATCGTTTGGGACCGTGGAACGTGGGCACCGGACGGTGATGCTGTCGCGAGCATGAAGAAGGGCCATCTCAGTTTTGCACTTGCTGGAGAGAAACTCGGAGGTGGCTGGCATTTGGTGCGTTTGAAACCCCGTGCAAAGGAAAAACACGACAACTGGTTGCTGATCAAGGCCGAGGATGAATTCGCCACCGCGAGTGCGGACATTCTGGAGGCGGCACAACAATCGGTAAAGTCTGGCCTTACCATCGACGATATCAGAGCTGGCAAAAGCTCCAAGGCTATCGCTAAGACCGCGGGAGTGTCCCCGAAGTCGAGGGTTGCCCCATCTTCGCAGTTCATCTCGCCAGCACTTGCCACGCTGAAAGCTACTCCTCCTTCCGGCAACGACTGGATTCATGAGGTCAAGTTTGACGGTTACCGCATTCAGGCCCACGTCGCAGCGGGGAAAGTGAAACTGCTGACACGATCAGGGCTCGATTGGACGACGCGTTTTGGTGATGCAGTGCCGCGCGAACTTCTGAGCCTCGACTGCAAACAAGCCATCATTGACGGGGAACTGGTGGTGCTTTCGCCAAAGGGCGTTGCCTCCTTCTCACTGCTGCAGGCCGATCTTTCGGAGGGCCGCAGTGACAGGATGGTGTTCTACGCCTTCGACCTCCTACAACTGAACAATTCTTCATGGCTTGGCAAACCGCTGGCAAAACGCAAATTGCGTCTCGAGGAACTATTAAGTCGGCAGCCTGAACACGCGGTTGTGCGCTACAGCGAAGACTTTGCTGAAACAGGAGAGGTGATGCTGTCGCATGCTTGCCGCATGGGCCTTGAAGGCGTGATCTCAAAACGCGTTGACGCTCCGTATCACAGTGGACGCACATTGGATTGGATCAAATCAAAATGCATCCAGCGTCAGGAATTTGTCGTCATCGGCTACCTCACGTCCGCAGCAACGGGACGCGGCCTGCGCTCAATTCTGGTGGCCTATCATGATAACGGCAAACTCAAATATGGTGGGCGGGTTGGCACCGGCTTTTCAGTGAAAAGTAGCGACGACATCAAACGTCGGCTTGACAAACTCAAGACCAAAGCTCCAGCCATTAGAGGAATGGACGGCGTTGAGAAGACTGCGGTGTGGGTCAGGCCAGAATTCGTGGCTGAAGTGGAGTTTCGGGCTTGGACAGATGGAGGAATTTTGCGCCAAGCTTCGTTTCAGGGCTTGCGTGAAGACAAGCCAGCAGATGACGTTGTCAAGGAAGTTCCAGTCGCATCATCACGGAAAAAAACGACGGTGATACAGAAAAAGCCTAAGCGACTGCCCATGCCCGACACTAGCGTGCAACTTAGCAATGTGGGTAAATTGCTCTGGCCGAAAGCCAAAATCTCAAAACAAGATTTGCTTGACTACTACGGATCGGTTTGGCCGCGCATGGAGCCATTTATCATCAACCGGCCTTTGAGTCTTTTGCGGGCACCCGACGGTATTGGCGGCCAACAGTTTTATCAGAAACACGCCTCGCCCGGCATGCATCCCGCCATTTTCACATTGGACGATCCCGAAGACAAGCAGCAACACCTTTATGTAAAGAACTTTGACGGTGTGGCAGCACTGGTGCAATTGGGTGTGGTCGAAATTCATATTTGGGGCTCCACAATAACTGCACTCGAAACACCGGATCAAATCGTGTTTGATCTCGACCCTGATGAAGGATTGGACATTGACTTGGTGAAGGCCGCTGCCCTAGATGTCAAACAACACTTGAGCGATCTTGGCCTTCCGGCATTGCTCAAAACATCAGGTGGCAAGGGGTTTCACGTTGTGGTTCCGCTGAAACCCAAGGCTGGGTGGGACGAAGTCAAAACCTTCGCGCATGATTTCGCGCACGCTCTCACACAATCATCGCCAGACCGTTACACCGCAACCCTTGCTAAAAAAGCCCGAAAGGGCAGAGTCTTCATTGACTATCTGCGCAACGGCCGCGGCTCAACCACTGTGGCACCTTTCTCACTACGCGCCAATGATGAGGCTGCCATATCCATGCCTATCGACTGGCAATTGATGGAGACAGGAATGCATCCAAAGTCATTCACAATCAGCGGCGATCTGACGCGCAATATCCTGAGAGAACCCAATCCTTGGAGAGATTTTTTCAAGATTGCAAAGCCATTGCGCCAGTAGAACTTTGCGCTTGTCGTGTTTACTCCTTTTTGCTGTTTCAGTTCAGAACTCACTTTCTAAGTCATGGATATTCTGTAGAGCTGCATTTTTTGTGACTGCAGAAAATCATAACTGCGTTCTCCGGTGTAGAGTCTATGAACCCCGTGCTTGCCTTAAACAGGTTATCTGGTGCCGGCATTAGACGCCTCTGCTGCACAGACCGGGCTGGCGTGAACCGAGCCTATTTCCATTCTTGAACAGAATTCATCGTTCGATGGTCTCGGCCCTTCGGGCTTTCATCCCTGGCGCAGGTTCGTCAACGAACATGCGAGGACGCCGCTGCGCGTCGGCTTTTTTTGTTAAGGCCAACCCGGTGCGCAGGGTGGGCGGCGCTCCTTTCTAGGCCCGCTGCGGCGGGCCGCAACTGCGCGAGTGCTCTAAGCCGTCAATGATCGACAAAGTTTAAAAGAGCGCAGTCCTCCACTGACGTTCCGGCCTTCGGTGCGGCCCGCCTCAATCAGCGGGCCTCTTCAGTCGCAAGGCACCGCCCACCCCGCTTCCGGGGTTCGGATGCGAAGGAGGGAACCGAGATGTCGAAGGCGATTGGAAGAGAGAATATCTATCGTGAGATCACCGACAAGATCATCGCCGAACTGGAACGCGGCATTGTGCCTTGGGTTCAGCCTTGGACCAGTAGCAAGCAGTCTTGCCCTTTGGGACTTCCCGTCAATGGCCTGACCCGCCGCAGTTATTCCGGCATCAATATTCTGTTGTTGTGGTCTGCGCTTGAGGAGAAAGGCTTTGCCTCACCCTCCAGAATCTTTGAAGGCGGCATGTTGAACTTCATTTGTTAGAAACAGCAGTTCAAGTCGGTGACACCTGAAAAACGGTACTTTACTCAACTATCACAGTAAGTTACGAGGGAAAAAACGTCAACAACCGGACAGTAGTGGTATGGCTTGGTTTTTCGAGCAGGAAATAACAAGCGAAGCCGATTTGAAGGACCCTCGGCTCAACTTGGTCGAAAATGCCAATTTGAAGGGGCTGCCACCTGTTACCATTATTATAGACGATATTGATCCTCTGATGTCAGAGGGACAGCAACTCGCTGAGCGATTCAAGTCTGCAGATGTGAAAATCAAGTCCAAGAATTATGAGGGCGTCACCCACGAGTTCTTCGGAATAGCTGCTGTAATCAAAGTAGCAGATGAAGCACAGAACTTTGCTGTGCAAGAATTGAAACATGCTTTTGGGTGATAAGAACGCTCAGAATTGAACTGTTAATAACCTTTTATTTTAGCTGGAAAGATGGGGCGGAAAATGCCCCATTTTCATTTATGATGTGTGCTTTTATTTTGCTTTGCTTGGATTCGTCTATATTGGCTATGCAGTATTCATCTTATTATCTTCATGTTGGTCTTGTCCGAAACGATAGGCAATTTTGGCGCTTTTTGAATTGCATAAATTCTGCGGAGCGACAGGATAATAACTAACGACATTAGTCATTGAAACTGGCCGTCCAGTTTTGATTTGTAATTAGCTTTCATACCCACAAAATTTGCGGGTCGCGTCGAATCGTTCATAAAATGAGCGACTGCTTTTTCTGACTCAGCCTGGCCATTAAATATTTTAGTGGTTCGTCAGACTGCCCTATCGTCTGCCTGTGGAACAAAACCATCACAGAGGTGTTTCAACTGTTCATTCAAAATATAAATGAAGAGAGATATACCTTATGAACCACTTTGCCTTGGCTATGGGATTCTGCGGAACTTTGATGTTGTCCGCTGCCGAGGCAGCACCTGCAAAGTTCTTCGACAATCTTTCGGGAAACTGGTCGGGCTCCGGCAAGGCTTATGTTGCCAAGTATGGTGATATTTCAGCCAGTTGTCGTGTAGCAATTAGCGGAGGCGAGACCAAGGTTGCAATGAATGGCAGCTGTGGAGTAGCAGTGTTCCGGCAGGCCTTGGGGCTCTCAATAAGAAATGCTGGCGGCAACAGGTATGTAGGCACCTATACCGGTTCCAAGACGGGTCCTGCCACTCTGGATGGCACCCTTCGTGGTAATCGCCTTGTGATGACCATCAGGTGGGGTGGCCTGGTTAATGATGACCGTTCCGCTCAGATGGTTCTTGAGCGCATCGGGCCAAATACCTTTGCCCAGACCGTGAATGACAGGGTTGCTGGTGTAAATCGGAGCACATCGAGGTTTACCTTCAAACGGCGTTGAAATCCGGATTATGAGGTTTTTGGATCCACACCAACACTATTTGCAACACCTCAAAGTCTGTATCGGTCAGTATGTGGAACTTATAAGGCGTGAGGAGGTTGTCATCTGAATATGTAACCGTTCAGAGGATCGCTATCATGAAACTTATAACCCTTCTTGCAGGTTCTGCTGCCTTGGCTGCACTTGCCATTGGTATCCCGTCTAAACTTGCTCCGAGCTGGAGCCCAGTTGCAAGTGCTGAGGCAGCAACCTCCATCAGCTTTTCGCTGTTCTATGACGGGTTGGCAGATGACGGTGATTGGGTCTCCCATGATGGTGATTATGTCTTTGTGCCGGTGATTGAGGACCGGGACTGGCAGCCATACTCAAAGGGTCACTGGGTTTATGCACGTGGATATGGTTGGACATGGTCTTCTGATGAACGCTTTGGCTGGGCCACCTATCACTATGGCCGCTGGGGTTTTGATCGAGAAATCGGCTGGTATTGGGTCCCGGGGAGCCGTTGGGCTCCGGCTTGGGTCAGCTGGCGCAAGAGCGGTAAGCACGTTTCTTGGGCACCATTGCCACCTCGCCGTGGTGGCGGTGACGATCTTTCAATTACAATAAACGTAGGTTCAATTCCGGACTATTATTGGGTTGCGGTTCCTTCCAGAAGTTTTCTGGAGGTTAATCTCAACGCGGTCATCATTCATGACGACCGTGAACGAAATCGCATCGTGAGAGATTCAGAGTTTGTCGGCAGTGTTCAGGTTGAGAACAACATTGTCGTGAACAACGTGATCAACATAAATTACATTGAGGAAAATACGGGCGCAAAGGTCGCCGAGGTCGAAGTCAAGAAGACTGACGATCCCGCGAGTGCCAAAGCCAGCGCGGACCAAGTCCAAATTTTTGAGGGTAAGGTCGAGCCTGACGCAGCCGCCAAGCCGCCCCAAGTCAAGGAAGTGACTGAGGTTCAGCAAAATCAGGTTGAAACTAAGAAGAAAATTGACGCGCAGGCAAGCGATCCAGCCGCAAACACTCCTGTTGAGCAAAACAATGGTGATGCCCAGCAATCGACTGACAAGAAAAAGACAGTTACCGAACAGCCAGTAGACCAGACGACGGGTACTGAAGCTGATCAACCAGAAAAGTCTGCCGACGAGAAGAAGCTGAAAGCTGAGCAGCCAGAAGGTGCAGCTACCGACACCAAGGCTGATGAACAGACACCAGCGCCTACTGACAAAAAGAAAAAGTTGAAGACTGACCAGCCAGAAGGTGCCGCTACTGACACCAATCCTGATGAACAGACACCAAGGCCAGTTGAGAAGAAGAAGAAGCAGAAGGCGGAAGAAGCTGTCGCACCGGATTCAGCAGAAGATCCTGCTGTACAACCTGGTTCGAAAAAGTCCGGTGACAAGAAGAAGGCAAAAGTAGAGGAACCTGCAACTGACGCAGCAACTCAGCCCGAGGAAAATCAACCTGCTTCAAAGGACGAAACCACGAAGAAGGACAAGGCTGATAAAAGCGATAAAAAAGATGAATCAGCTGCCCCTTGTGATCGTGATGTAGACATGGCCAAGCAAGAAGGCTGCGTCCCAGAGTAAGGGAGCTAGAACATTAATCAGTATGATGGGCCCCACCACTCTATTATGGTGGGGCCTTTTTACTGTTTTATTCACCAAGCTAGCGTTTTAAACGGTCAGGTTAGCTCTTTCATTTGGTCATTGTTTTAAAGATCTATCGGCATGCCGATAGCGGCGAGCCAGTGTCCTCTCAGAGCGGCACTGGTTCTCTCAATGTTACACGATAACAACTGACCAGGAGCCTGTTTCAGATTATGTTTGTGATGAAACGATCCCATTTCGATCCTTCCCGGTAGAGACAGCAGATAAATAAAGCCGATAATATACCAGTAATCGCTCCACCCATTACGTCTGTGACGTAATGCGTGCCCACATAAACGCGTGAGACGCACACCAAGAATCCCAAAATACCTAAAGCCATTGCTCGGCCCTTCAGATTTTTCAGGAAGAACATTGCAGCAATGGCAATAGCTGCCGTTGCGTGGTCAGAAGGGAATGACCAGTCCATGCTTTTTGAAACAATCAAATGGGTCACACCATCGTCATAAGGACGGATCCTGTGCACAAATAGCAGGATGAATTGATTGACCGACAGCCCCAGCAAGAAGGCAAGCCCCGATGCAACACAGCTATGTCGGACATGGTGTGCGTCGGTCAGTGACCACCACTGGAGGATCACAATCATGATGATCACTGATATGCCTGCTATTGAAATTGCCACCATTAAACTGTCAAGACTGTCACTCTGTCCGGCAAATGAATTGATCCAGGACGTGGTGGCTTCATCTAAGAACATCAAATGTGGTCTCAATTACACAATACTCGAGAGGTATAGCTGCGAGAACGAACTCATCATCGAATTTTGAAGTTAGCATTTTAAAAGTTGCGCATTTGCGAATAGAGTATGTGTGCAGCAACCGCTTGACGTTCATAAATACCTCTACCAACTCTCTCTCGCACGCGCACTGAGGCTCGCCAATCTTTTCAAAAATCCGGAACACACTCGCATCGACTCTGTCATCGACCCTGCTTAATCTTTCACACAAGAACTGTGAACGCTGGTTTGTGAACGGCGGATGAACAGATGAGTTGGCGTAGGTTCACTTACGGGTTGGTAATCTTTGCTCAAGCTGGGTGGCTTAAAGTGGAGTAGAAGATATGAGAACGCTTTTGTTGGCGCTGCCCATTGCGCTGACGCTTGTTGTTATTGCACAGCCAGCGCAGGCTGGCACGTCATTCGGGATCTCTGTCGGCGAGCCCTATCCCGGTTATGATCCTTATTCTAATTATCATCCCTGGCCCGTCTATGATGGTGATGATCAGGACGATGACGACCAAATCTCCTGCTGGGAAGGCAAACAGGCCGTTCGCCAGCAAGGCTATCGTCAAATCCAGCCCATGAAATGTGAAGGGTCGACATATCGCTTTCGTGCGCTACGCGGGGAAGGAACATTTATTGTCCGAGTGGATTCATATTCTGCTGAGATCGTCAGTGTACGCCGGATAAGGTATTATTGATAATTATGGGACGGCGCAGATTTTGTCTGCAATGTCCTCTCGTGGGCCAAAGGGCCCGTAACCCCAGATATTTTTCGATGAATAGGTTCATATCATGACATTGCTATTTAACAAGCTGCTGGGCGTTGCCGCCACTGCAGCCACGCTGCTGACTCTCCCCGTGCTCAGCACATCGGCCGAAGCCCATAAGCAGGGTTCACTCTGCCGGTACCAGGCAATTGATGCTCAAGGGTATTTGAGAACGAAAGTAACCCGTTGCCATCATTTGCCGTCACGTTTCCAAAAGCGGCCTAAGGTTGGGTTCACCTTGTACTACGGCTCTGGTGGCTATTACTTTAGCAATCGGCGCCCTGGCAGCGGTTATGGCGAGCCAATGGTATGCTTTGTGACGTTCTTTGAACGCAGCCAAGTCAGTGGCGGTGCGGATGCTGATGTGGAACAGGCCCGTCTCTTGCCACGGTCCGTTGCCATAAGGCGTGATGCTCCCAATGATCGGAATCGCATATTCACCTATGGCAGCCCAGAAAAAACCAGGCGAACCTGCAACTACCTTGATAACTTGGAAAATGACAATGCTGACAATGGTCAAGATGGTGACAACGAAGAAGATAAGGTCTGTCTCGTGACTTTCTTCGAAAGGAGCCAGGTGGAAGCCGGAGCTGATGCCACTGTCGATAGGGCACAACTCCTGCCGCGTTCTGTTGCTCAGCGGCGTGACGGTCCTGACGACCGCAACCGTATTTTTGAATATGGTAGTCAACAGAAGACGAGTGAGACCTGTAACTATCTTGATGATCTGAACAACTAAGCGGCACACTAGGTAAAGGTAACAACTGGAAAGACAGTTGCTCACGTAAAGAAGGCCTCTGACAATTTGAAATTCCGAGGCCTTCACTTTTCTATCAGTTTCGCTTGATCACATCTTTTACAGTAAAACTAAATATCATACAGGATAGCCGTCAAACGAGTGAGCCTAGGTCAGGTTCTCTGAAAATGGATGGCGATCCCACACCTCAGGTGTGGATCCCTATCAAGAGTCCTCAAGCGACAAGGACACGGCAGATTTGCACACACTCTCAATTCAACCAACCTAACCTCCATGGAAAGCGCGAGCCATCAATAAATAATATCATTGTCTGCCCACTGCACTACGGCCGAGGATACGCTGGGTGAAAGCAGCACATGCAATCAGAGGTATGATTATCATGATAATGGCGGCAGAGAGCTGAGGCCGTTCATCGCCATCACTGCCGACTTGCGCTTCCTTGATTGACATTTGACCGATAATCCAAGCTGGAAGTGTCGAAGTCTTATCACTTGTGAGAAAAGACGCGAAAACATATTCGTTCCAGCACAGCACAAATATGAGCACCCCAACTGCAGCTGTACTTGCCGCTACCATTGGCAGAAAGATTGTCAGGAAAATTTCAAAATGAGACGCGCCGTCGAGTTGAGCGGCTTCTACCTGCGACGTAGCAATCTTTCCCAAAACAGGCAGCAATAACCAAACTGCAACGGGTAGATTTGCAGCAGTGTAGGTAAATATGAGAGCAAAATGTGTGTCAAGTGTGCTCGTGTAAAGAGCCATTATATAGAGCGGAATAGCCACAACGATGGGCGGCAAAATGCGAGTGGCTAACACAGCAAAAAGGATGAAGTTATTGCCTAAAGAAGGAAACCATCGCGGCGCATACCGAAAGCGCGTCAGTCCGTAAACTGCCATGCCACCTGCTAGAATGGTAAAGACTGTTGAAGTGACTGCAACGACGGTTGAGTTAAAAAACCGCCACAGCAAATGGTCATTGGCATATGTAAAGTCAACCACCCACGCATGGAGCTACGGTGTGAAGTCCACAAATGGAAGGTAATAGGGTCCGTTCATAATCTCTGGATCACCCTTCAGCGAGGTCACAGCGATCCAATACAAAGGAAACAGGCAAACAAGCGACCAAAACCCTAGCAACGCGTAGATCAGAATTTTGATCATGGATGATTGCAAACAATGGGACGGAGGAGGAGTCAACGATTTATTCATTTTGTCCTATTTCTCTAAACACATGCAATTCATATTCGGTTCATCAATAAACCTACTGCATCTGGCCAAAAAAACAAA
The DNA here is from genome assembly GCA_031430915.1 of Hyphomicrobiales bacterium. Lineage (GTDB taxonomy): Bacteria > Pseudomonadota > Alphaproteobacteria > Rhizobiales > Aestuariivirgaceae > Aestuariivirga. Next base: position 15,956 of record JANPCL010000110.1, on the reverse strand, counting down.
ATTGCCCCGGCCGCGCAGACGATCCAGATAGCCACAATTACCAGCAACCCCAGCCAGTTTTTCGGGCGGCTTTATCGAAGAATTGCCTCGTTGCGAAACTCCTGCATCAGATCATCAGGAATAAGTCGCACGGCGAGCAAGATTCTAAGCGGAACAATTATCAAATCGTCGAGATAACCAAAAATGGGGATGAAATCTGGAATCAGATCAATTGGACTAAGTGCATAGGTAGCGACCATTCCAGACACTAACTTTGCTTACCAAGGCACCCGGGAATCGCGAGCTGCAGTCCAAAGCGCAACGACATCGCGCTTCAGTTGTTTTGCCTAGTCCTTGATTGCTGTAATATTGATTATCATCGAGGCATCCTAGAATCTTCACCGACAGGACTTAACCGCTTTATAGCCATCCACTCTCTTGCAATTAACCAGATGGTGAATAAGTCAAAGACAACAAATCCTGCAAGCGCCAATGACCAATTCATGGTCAATCGATAGATCGAAAAAGTTATCAGCACTGAAAACAACACCAATGCCAGCGGAAATGCCCAGGTTTTTTCCAAGAAGAGCATCACTGCAAGTAGAACTTTGCCCACCCCGTGGGCGAGCAGGTAGAGTGCAGCGAACTGTTGTGAGTCATTACCAAACCCGGCTGCCCAATGTTGCAGCAAGAGGGCCAGATGGTCTTGGGGGTCTTCAATTAACTCCGCTTGGGTCAACGATGTGACCAAGCTTATAATGCTACCATCGCGAAGAAAAAGCAGTGACGTGCCGCTGATAATCTCGGCGAGGCCATTCAACCCTTTGAGGATCACGACCCCGTCAAAAAGCTTGTGAAGTAATCCCTGAGGCTTGTTCTCCATGCTTGGTCAAGTCCTTATCAAATCGCTGACAACATGCGGATTATACTATTACGAAACGAAAATTTCCGTTGTGTGTTGTAGTCACACAGGCAAAGTTTTGCTGCCAACAATCACATATATTTAATAAGGTCGTTTATCGATGAAAACTCTGTTTGATCCAAAAGAACGTTTTAAAAAGTCCCGGCTTTTTAAGTCCTGGCGTTCATCCTACCCAAGGTTTTTCAATTTTCTGTTGAGCTTAAGCACGCGCGAAGGTTTGCCCGTAGCTTTAGGTATTTTTATCGCTGCTGGCTGCTGGCTCTCGTTTTTCGCGATTGCCGAGGACTATATTAATGGCGATCCACTTGTTCGTGCGGACTTGCGGTTAAGCTCGTTTGTGCAGACCCTCCGCGAGCCCGCTTACAATCAAGTGATGCTGTTTCTGACCGACCTCGGCAACTGGCAGGTTATTGCAGTTGGAACAGTTGTCTTTGCGAGCCTACTTTATGTCTCCCGCCAGCGGTGGTGGCTTGGTGCCTTCTTGACTTCGGTCCTCGGCGAGCAACTGCTTTCCCAGGCAACCAAGTTTGCATTCCATCGTGAAAGGCCCAATCTCGACAACGCATTGGTTCCAGCTGCGGGGAGTAGCTTTCCAAGCGGCCATGCCCTTGTCGCTTTTGCCTTTTACGGCTTCATTGCCTGCTATGCCGTCAGTCAGACAAAGAGTTGGGTATTAAAAGCCTTCATTATTGCAACCTTCACCCCCCTCATTCTAGGAATTGGGTTCTCTCGAATTTATCTTGGCGTCCACTGGCCCTCGGATGTCATGGCGAGTATGGCGCTAGGGCCTGCCTTGGTGGCGACAGTGTTGACTGTGTTCAAACTCGCCGGGCATCCTAAGACTCCTCCAAGTGCTCGTCCCATGTTTCCGTGGTTCGTGGTCGGGACAGTGGTCTGGCTCGCTGCAGCACTTGCTCTCTTTTTGGCTCATCCCTTGGTCGCGCACGCACCACATCTGCCAAAGATAAATTACCTTCTTGTAACTCAAATTGAGGCAAGTTTATTCAACAATTTGCAACGTTTCACAGAAGATATGTGGACTTGCGATGATTTGATTCCGCCCCCTTGATGAGAAGCACGGATATTGAAATGAATAGCCCCTAGATTTGTAGACACTTTGCCCCTTTAAAATGAGGCAAGGAGACGATCATGGGTGAGCCCCGTGTCGAAGGCATGCCGCAAAAGCTCCCGCAATACTTTTATAAGAATGTTCCGGCACCCGGCCTTACAGCCATATCGCCAACGATGGCTTTCAAGTGCACTGCCGTGATTATGATCACGCTTTTTTTACAATGTAACACTCGAAACTTTTCAAGCACATTTTTGCGCTGATAGCGCCAAAATCATTGCCACGATGGTCAATGTTTTTATCTTCCAAGGTCGATGCCATCTGACGTGTTGAAGAAACGACATCATCACGCGCAAGTTCCACCTTTGCGGTGTATTCTATTCTCACAACTTCGCGTTCAAGAATGAAAGTAGATTCTAGCGAAATACCACGTTTGACGTCTGCATAGCTCACTGGCAAAGTGGCAACTCAATCACATGCTGAAATTGAGGAGAACACCAATGAAAACTGCCATGGACTACCTAGCAGAAGCCAATGCTGTCGTTACCCGCATTCCATCCAATGAAGCCATAGCCGTCCATGCCAAGGGTGGCGGTACATTTATTGACGTGCGTGACAGTGCCGATATTGCCAAAAGTGGAACAGTTGCGGGTGCACACCGTATTCCCCGCGGATTTATCGAGTTCGCTGCTGATGACAGCTTGCCGTTCCATAATCCTGTGATGAAAAAGGATGCTGATATTTATTTGCTCTGCGGCTTGGGTGGGCAAGCAGCCCTCGCAGGTCAAAGACTGAAGGAAATGGGTTTCACATCTGTGACCAATATCGGAGGATTTAAGGACTGGAAAGACGCAGGCGGGCCGACAGAGTAACTCAGGTGCACGCGTAGAAAGTGACAATGTCACATCCCGCCCTTAAAGCTGGCAATGTCGCTCTGGTCACAGGCGGTGCATCCGGCATAGGTTTTGCTGCGGCAATGCAGATGGCCCGCAGGGGATTGAAAATTTGTATCGCAGATCTCGAAAGTGAGCGCCTGTCCGAAGCAATGGCGCGCCTTACGGAAGTTGCGCCGGAAGGTGCGGTGTCTGTTATGGCAGAAGTGGTGGATGTCAGCCGTCCCGAAGATCTCCAACATTTGCATGATGCACTGCTGGATCGGTTTGGCGGAGTGGATGTCCTGATGAACAATGCCGGAATCCAGTCGGGAAGCAGGATGTTTGGTCCATCAGACAATTGGGCCAAGATTATCAACGTCAACCTGTGGGGCGTTATCCATGGTACACAGATCTTCGTGCCAGGAATGATTGCAAGAGGTACGCCCGGGCTTGTCATTAATACGGGCTCCAAGCAGGGGATCACCACGCCTCCAGGTGATCCGGCCTATAATCTTTCAAAAGCAGGTGTGAAAGTGTTCACTGAGGCACTGGCGCATGAACTGAGAACTACGCCGGGCTGCAAAATCGACGCACATTTGTTAATACCGGGTTTTGTATTCACAGCACTCACGGCGAACGGTCGGTCTGAGAAACCAGCGGGCGCTTGGACAGCTGAGCAGACAGTGAACTACATGATGAAGCGGATTGAGGCCAAAGAATTTTATATACTCTGCCCCGACAATGATGTTCCGCGGTCTCTCGACGAAAAACGCATACTTTGGGCTGCTGGGGACATTGTCGAAAATCGCCAACCCTTGTCACGCTGGCACCCGGATTATTCCGAAGCCTTTGCCAGATATGTGAAATCATGAGTGAATAGCCGCTAGATTTCAAGACCCTTTGCCCATCTACAATAAAGCAAAGAGAAGATCATGTGACAGGGTAAACTCACTGAAGACTTGAGACTCGTCACCATCAAGCAACACACTAAGCGGGGCGCTTCAAGGCTGGTGCTTCAAATTGTATGGGTGGAAGCGCACATTTATTTTACAGCAAGCCACGCCAAGCAATTGTGTCATGGTTGACGATGTTTGAGCTGAATGATCTGGAAGCGCGTTATGCGAGCGATGAAGACCTTTCAACCTTGATCCGCCATCGCTTCACGGAACCCAAACAAATGCTTGAAGAACATTTCAGGCTGACGTTGTTTAACGTTTTGGTTGGTGACACCGATGATCACGCCCGCAACCGTAAGGCCTTCAGGAATGAGCCCAGTCTCACTTGCATAGGCCTGTTAGACTGCCCAAAGACCGGTCGGTCGGGGAAGCCTCGCAAAGTCTGTTAATTACTGGCAGCCAGCGGATGAGCCAACTCAAAGTCTGCCAGGATGCAACATAGCCATACTTATTGAGCGCGAGGGCAAGGTCACGTCGTGTGCGCTACTTGCGCAATGATAGAGAATTTAACCTGGCAGAGCTAAGTCTCAAATCGGGGCTGTATCAACTCTTGTACTGAAGCAACTCTAAACGCTCTTGACGTCATGCGATTTGCGTTCTTCGATGTGGGGCGCATAGAATGGCAAGCAAGGCGAGTGTTTAACCATGAACGACGGAATAATTATCGGTATTGATGCCGGTACTTCGGTGCTGAAGTCTGTGGCCTTTACATGTGATGGCAGGCAGTTGGCCGTTGCAGCCATTCCCAATGACTACGTCACTTTTCCCGACGGCGCGGTTGAACAGGATATGAACCGCACCTGGGCTGATGCGGCAACCACTCTCAGGCAACTCGGTGAAATCATTCCTGATCTAGCGTCTCGCGTGATTGCCATTTCTGTGACGGCGCAAGGGGATGGCATGTGGTTGATCGACAGGGAGGGAGAGCCTGTTGGCCCCGCCACGATCTGGCTGGACAATCGTGCCGCAACAATAGTCGAAGATTATGTAGGCACACAAAACTACGCAGCTCACTACGAACGAACTGGCACGGGGTTAACCGTGGTCCAGATGAGTGGCAAACTGGCATGGATGAAGCGCCATCGCCCCGATGTTCTGGCGAAGGCCACCCACGCGTTTCATTGCAAGGACTGGATCTACTTTAAACTCACAGGCGACCGCGTGACCGATCCATCGGAAGCCAATTTCACTTTTGGCAACTACAAGACGCGTACCTATCAACCAGACATTCTGGATGATTTGAGAGTTGGCGATGCCACGAAACTTTTGACGCCTGTTGTTGATGGCACAATCAATTGCGGCAGCCTTTCGGCTGATGCCGCAAAGCTGGCAGGTTTGAAAGCGGGCACACCTGTTTGCCTAGGGTTCATCGACGTGGTTTGCACAGGTCTGGGTGGCGGATTGTTTGATCCCACAGGTCAATCGGGTTGCACGATCGTTGGTTCAACCGGAATGCATATGCGATTGCGTACCGATGCAAACGCGGTGCAACTCAACGCCGAAAAGTCCGGCTTCACAATTGTTTTCCCCGTACCGGGCATGGTTTCGCAGATGCAATCCAACATGGCTGCCACATTGAATATTGATTGGTTGCTGGATGTTGCGATTGGCATCCTGGCTGACAGTGGCGTGAAAAAAACTCGCGACGATTTGCTCAAAGGGCTTGATGATAAAATACTGGCCCGCGCACCCGCCAAACTGCTCTATCATCCCTATATCTCGCGGGCGGGCGAACGTGGACCGTTCATGGATACGGCGGCGCGCGCCATGTTCAATGGGCTTGATACCACTACTCATTATTACGACATGATGCGCAGCGTGTTTGAAGGCCTCGCATTTGCTGCGCGTGATTGTTACGCCGCGATGGGGTCAGTTCCGAAGGAGATCAGACTTACGGGTGGTGCCGCAAGGTCCAAGGCTCTGCGGTTGATATTGGCAAGTGTTCTCCACGCGGAAATCCGCAGTGTCTCCAGGGAAGAGGCGGGAGCAGCAGGAACCGCCATGATAGCGGCGGTGCAGCAAGGCGTTTTCCCCGATATGGTGGCCTGTGCAAGGGCATGGGTTGACCCACACCTTGGCACATCAACTTCTCCAGAGGGCCATCTGAGTGGGTGTTATGACAGGATTTTCCCGCAATTCATGGCGGCTCGCAAAGCCATGCGTCCGATTTGGCAGGGCTTGTGTCAAACAGGCCTTGCATAAAAATTCTGATAGTGTATAAACATGCCAGTCACCCCTGAGGTATCATGGCATTCACGCATTCATTGTCTGATCCAACTGACCTTGCCGGTCTGCGCCGCTTTTTGAAAGCGGAAGACAAAGAATCGCGACTCCTGCCGATTGAGATGCTGCGGGTAGAGATTTCGGGTGATGCGCATTTGAAGTTGGGAGAGGCTGCCGCAGAAGCTTTGGCTTCTGTAGGGAAGGCAAAACCAGCGTCGGTTGTGCTCCTCACTGACCCGTCGGCAATCATGCGCGGCAATCAAAAACTCAGCTCGCTCGTGCAAGCACAGCTTGACGGTTACGCGCTGAAAACGGTTGCACTCCATGCTGACCACGCAACGCTGCACGCCGATGAGGCAACACTGGATGCAGCGTCTGCGGCGGCGTTGGGTGCTGATCTCATTGTCACCATAGGTTCCGGCACCATGACAGATGTTGGCAAGGTGGCAGGAACGCGCAATGGCGGAATCCCGCAAATTGTGGTGCAAACAGCGGCATCGGTTGATGGCTTCACCGACAACGTGTCTGTGATTTTGCGGAGTGGAGTCAAACGCACAGTGCCGTCACGCTGGCCCACAATCGTTCTCGCCGATACGACAACGATTGGTGCAGCGCCACGCGAACTGAACACCTCGGGTTTCGGCGAAGCGATTTCACTTTTTACGGCACCTGCCGATTGGTACCTGGCCAATCTGGTCGGCCTCGACAACACTTTTCATCCGGCTTCGATGGAGCTGCTGAAAGCCGCTGCTGCTGAACCCCCAACTTGGGCCAGCGGAGTGGCGACAGGCGATGCAACGGCCATAGCTGAATTGACGAAGCTTCTGGCGCTTCGCGGCATTGTGTCTGGTGTTTCCAATACTACGGCCTGCCTGTCAGGTGTTGAACATGTGATCAGCCATATGCTCGATCTGCATCACGCAGCCCACCACCAAGCCATTGGTTTGCATGGCGCACAAGTTGGTGTGGCAACACTTGTGGCCACCAAGTTATGGCTGCGGGCGATTGATGGTGACTTGGTCCAGCCTGCGCTTTTGAGAAAACCAGATGCGGCGAGGTTGGAGGCGCGGGTATGCAAGGCCTTCGGCCACTTCGACTCTGGTATTGTGGACGAATGTTTAAGCGATTGCAGGAAGAAGCAGGCGCTGATTGAACAGAATTGGACAATGTTTGTTTCCGTTGTTGAAAACTGGAAACACCATTGCACAGAGTTCAGCAAGATGGTGCAACCACCTGAGAATTTGCGCCCGGCTTTGGAGGCGTCTGGTGCGCCTTCAACATTCGCGGAACTGAACCCGTCGATCACGCCCGAACTTGCCCGCTGGGCGGTGGCCAATTGTTTCGTGATGCGCAACCGTTTCAATCTTGTCGATCTCCTCGACCTCATGGGCCTGTGGACCGATGATTTGGTGGACTGGGTCATGACATGAGCCGAGATCTCGTTATCGGGGTGGATTGTTCGACGACCGCCAGCAAAGCCGTGGTGTGGGACGCGTCAGGCAAGGCTATTGCAACGGGTCGTCGCAATTATGAAACCGATCATGTCCGCTCCGGCTGGGTAGAGCAACATGCGCCGGATTGGTGGAGTGCAACATCTGCTGCCATTGCAGACGCTGTTTCGAAAGTGGGAGGCGACCGCATAGCGGCCATTGCCATCACGCACCAACGCGAAACATTTGTTTGTCTGGATGAGAATGCAAAGCCCATTCGTCCTGCAATAACCTGGATGGACATTCGGGCCACGGCGGAGGTTGAAGAGTTTGGCAGTGATGAAGTTCACCGCATCACAGGCAAGCCACCAAACCCAACGCCTGCCTGGTATAAATTGCTGTGGCTGAAGAAACATGAGCTTGGCACCATTGCCCGCACGAAACACGTTGTCGATGTTGCCGGTTACCTGGCGCAGCGGTTGACCGGTGAGTGGGCTACATCATGGGCCTGTGCCGATCCGCTTGGCTTGGTGGATTTGCAGCACTGTGATTACGATGACGGTTTGCTGGAGATTGCGGGTTTGGACCGCAGCAAAGTCAGCCGATTGTTGCCACCTGGTGCTATCGCTGGCGGGTTGACGGCAGCGGTTGCAGTGGAACTGGGATTGCCAATAAATTTACCTGTGGTGGTTGGCGCTGGTGATGGTCAGTCGGCTGGGCTTGGCTGCAACGTGACGCGCCCCGGAAGGGCCTATCTCAACATTGGCACGGGCACAGTGTCTGGTGTCTACGCTGACTCTTACAGCCACGCCAAAGCCTATCGCACCATGGGCGGACCAGTGCCAGGAACCTATATACTTGAAACCTTCATTGGTGGCGGCACGCAGAACATCGTCTGGTTCGTCGAACAGATTTCAAACATGGACGCCACGCGTCTAAAACCAGGTGAAACGCCAGAGCAACTGTTGGAGGCCATGGCTGCAAACATTCCGGAGGGCTCGGAAAAATTGCTGTGCCTTCCCTATTGGACGGGTGCCATGACACCCTATTGGGATGGTCATGCGCGGGGCGCCTACGTCGGACTTTCCGGATTGCACAGCAAGGCCCATATGTATCGCGCCATGCTGGAAGCGCTGACGCTGGAACAGCGGTTGCTGACCACAGGAGTGGAAGCAGCAACGGGCCGCACTATTGATGAAATTGTGTTACTCGGAGGTGGTTCGCGTAGTGCGTTGCTGTGTCAGATGATGGCCAATGTGTTGGGGCGGTCCGCAAAACGCGTACGCGAACAGGAAAGCACAGCTTTGGGTGCGGGCATTCATGCGGCTGCCGCAGTTGGTCTGCACAAGGACATTCGCACTGCCGCCGATGCCATGACAGGCACAGATATAATCTATGAACCCGATGCAGCGTCACATGCGCGATATGCCGATATCTTCGAAGCCTATCGCAGCATCTATCCCGGCTTGAAAAACACGTTCCGTTTGATGGCGGAGAAGATGCCATGAAGAAGCAAGCCACCAGAAGTGTGTTGCGACTCGACGTTGAACAAATGCGGCTGATTACCAAAGTGGCGCGGCTCCATCACACGCAAGGCCAACGCCAGTCTGAAATTGCAGAGAAACTCGGCATTTCGCAAGCCAGCGTCTCGCGCTTTCTTACGCTTGCCGAGGAGCATGGCATTGTGCGCACCGTTGTGGTGCCCCCAGAAGGGCTATACCCCGATCTTGAAGAGGGATTGGCAGAAGCCTTTGGGCTTGAGGCTGTCTATGTTGTTGACATCAGTTCAAGTGAAGCTGGGGTCGCCCACGTTCTTGGAACTGCCGCTGCACAATGTCTCGTCAGCGAATTCAGGAATGGCCCGGTTGTAGGGCTGACATCCTGGAGCAGGACGTTGCGTGAAATGGCCCGCGCCATGTTGCCCCGATCCAATACGGGTATAAAAAAAGTGGTCGAGATGTTGGGCGATCTGGGCTCCCCCATGTTGCAGCATGAAGCAGCACTCGCAACGTTGCAGATGGCAAAAGCATTTGATGCCGAAGCAGTGTTTTTGCGCACACCCGGCGTAATGCCAAATGCTGAGCTTCTCAAGGTGGCAATGTCTGATGTGCACGTCCAGACAGCTCTTCGACTATTGGACAAAGTCGATATCGCTTTTGTTGGCCTCGGCCCTGCAGATTTCCATGGCCCGCTGGAAGAAGGTGATAATTTCTTCACCGCTGAACAACTGGCCAAGGTGCGCAAGGCTGGTGCTGTCGGGCAATTGCACCAAAGGTTTATAACTGCTGAAGGTCGGCCGTTGCAAACCGAACTGGACCAATTGGTCGTCGGCATCACGCTTGAACAGTTGCGCAATGCGGGTCGCAGAATTGCTGTCGCTGGCGGTGCTGACAAACATGTGGCCCTTGCCGCAGCGCTTGCTGGAAAATGGATTGATGTGCTGGTTACCGATGTGAACAGCGCAAATTATTTGATGAACACTGCCACGAAAGATAAATCATGACCGTTAAAAATGACATGCTGCTCGAGATGCAGCGGCGCATGTTGCGCATCCGTTATTTTGATGAACGCGCGTCAAAAATGGTGAAGCGCGGTGAAATTCCGGGTACCGTGCACACATCGATTGGGCAAGAGGCGCAGGTTGTTGGTGCCACCATGGCGCTGGGTGACGGTGACTATATGACGGGCAATCACCGTAGCCATGGTCACCCCATTGGCAAGGGGGCCGCACTGGGGCCTTTGATGGCGGAACTTGTGGGCAAGGCCTGGGGTGTGTGCGGCGGCAAAGGCGGCTCCATGCATTTGGCCGATTTCAAAGTGGGAAGCTTGGGAGAGTCCGGCATCGTGGGTTCCTCTATTCCCATTGCAACGGGCGCAGCTTTATCGAGCAAAGTCTTGGGCAATGGCCGTGTGTCACTGGCTTTCTTCGGCGATGGTGCGGCAAATCAGGGCTGTCTCTATGAGGCAATGAACCTCTCGTCAGTTTGGAAACTGCCAATCGTCTTCCTCTGCGAGAACAATCAATATGCACTTTCAACACCTGCTCATACCGTGACGGCGGGAGTATTGGCCGATCGTGCACCGGGCTTTGACATGCCGGGTGTTCGGGTTGAAGACGGACAAAGTGTTTTGACAGTCTACGATGCTGTGAAAACGGCTGTAGACCGTGCCCGTGCAGGCAATGGTCCAAGCTTCGTTGAGGTTGTAACTTATCGCTTCAATGAACACTCTGAGGGCCTGCGCCTGGCTGTTGACTATCGCGATGCCGAGCAGAAGGCCGCGTGGTTGAAGCGTGATCCGATCAAATTATTCCGTGCCCATATGCTGGAAAATGGCATTGCCGATGAAGCTACTCTGGCGGGCCTTGAGGCGGAAGTGATGGCGGAAGTGGATGCTTCTGTCGCTTTTGCCAACGAGAGCCCATATCCGGAACTCTCTGTTGCTTTCAAAGACATTTACACCGAAGCCCTTGGAGCAACAGCATGACGATCACAAGTTATCTCGGTGCCATTGGCGAAGCACAGCGTGAGGCCATGGCAGCCGATAGCCGCGTTATCATCATGGGTGAAGACGTGGAAGCCAATGTCTATGGCACTATGGGTGGCGGCAAGTCCCGCGCCGACAAAGGCGATTTCTTGCAGATGTTTGGACCTAATCGCATTCGCAATACGCCAATCTCAGAAGAGGTCATGGTGGGGGCAGCGGCGGGTGCGGCCATGACGGGGCTTCGTCCCATTGTCGATTTGTCCTACTCAACTTTCCTCTATATGGCGATGGACCAATTTATCAATCAGGTGGCCAAAAGCCGCTATATGTTTGGGGGGCAAGCATCACTCCCCGTCGTGTTCCGATCCGCCATGTTTTACGGCTTGAGCACGGCGGCCCACCACTCGGATCGACCATACCCCATGTTCATGAACATGCCGGGCCTGAAGATCATGGTCCCTGCATCGCCTACGGATGCCAAGGGCTTGTTGCGCACTGCCATTGATATGGATGATCCCGTTATGTCGTTCGAGGCTTGCTTGCTGTGGGGCATGAAAGAGGACGTGCCGGATGGGGAGTTCCGCATTCCCTTCGGCGTGGCCCGCACGGTACGCGAAGGCACTGATGTGACCATCGTTGCGATTTCTTCAGCCGTGCAACAGTCCATTCTGGCGGCGCAAAAGCTCGAAGCTGAAGGCATTTCGGTGGAAATCATTGATCCCCGCACATTGGTGCCACTTGATCACGACGCGATATTCAGATCGGTTGCGAAAACAGGTCGTCTCGTGATCGCTGATCCCGCCAATAGAACCTGCGGTGCTGCGGCTGAGATTTCCGCACTGGTGTCAGAAACCATTTTCGACAGTTTGAAAGCACCAATTCTGCGGGTCACCACGCCGGACACGCACATTCCTTTTAGCCCAGCACTTGAGAAACAACTCTATCCGAATGCGGAAAAAATTGCGGATGCTGTTCGCAAAGTAACCGCTTCAAAACTGAAAGGACACTGACAATGCCAAACATCAAAGTTCTTCTACCCCAATGGGGCATGGGCATGAGTGAAGGCAAGATCGTCAAATGGCTGAAAGCCGTAGGCGATACTGTTGCCGAAGACGAACCGCTGGCCGAGATTGAAGCTGAAAAAGCGACAGAGACACTGGAGTCTCCTGCGGCGGGTGTTCTCACCGAGATCTTGTTTGATGTGGATCAGACAGTTGAAGTGCGAACCCCAATTGCCATCATCAAAATTTCCTGAACATTTGAACAAAGGACACTGACATGCCTTGGGCCAATCCACGACAATTGATCGATGACGCACGCAAAGGCAAATATGCCGTCGGTGCGTTCAACATGCACAATGAAGAAACCACCGAAGCACTGGTACGTGCCGCTGAACAGGCCAACTCACCCGTAATCCTGCAAGTGGGTCGGGCTTTGGTGCCTCATGTCGGCTTGAAGCGTGGCTTCGAAATGACCAAGCGCATAGCCGAAGAATCCAACGCGCAATTTGTCATCCACCTCGATCATGGTCCTTGGGACGAGTGCATTGAGGCCATCAAGCTTGGTTTCAATTCCATCATGTGTGATTTTGCGCACATGCCGTTTGAAGAAAACATCCGCATGACCAAGCGCATCGTCGAGATCGCCCATGATTTCGGCATTCCTGTTGAAGCAGAACTTGGCAAGATTCCCGATGTTGGCGAAAGCGTAAACTGGGAAGATTATTATACAACAGTCGAAGAGGCGACGCGCTTTGTGACCGAAACTGGCGTGGATTATCTCGCAATTTCCGTTGGCATTGTGCATGGCGTCATTCCCGGCTTGAAGCCTGAGCCCCTTTCAATAAAACGCACGCTTGAAATTCGTGACGCCACGAAAATTCCTTTGGTATTGCACGGCGCGTCCGGCATACCCGTTGAAGAAGTGCAGGCTGCGAAGGCCGCAGGTGTCCACAAGTTCAATGCCGATACTGACCTGCGCCACGTGTTCCGCCAGGGCATGTTGGATGTGTGGTCCAAGGGTGATCATCAGCTTGAAGAGGCCATGGCCGAAGGTCGCAAGCGCATGATCAATGCCACCATAGAGAAGATGGAACTTTACGGCTGTGCGGGCAAAGCCAAGGCAGCCTGATGCAAGCGTTTGGCGGGCCTTTCCAGATCATCGATGATACGGAATTGCCCGCCGTCGAACGTCCACACCCGCAGGACTATGCTGCATGGGTGAAGCAGCAGCTCACGGAGTTGAGAGCGGGAGACCAAGCCATTCTGCGTTTTCGCCGCCCATGGCCCACGGCTGCCTTTTCACCGCAGGATACAACACATGCGGACTACGAACGCATCAAGGAACACGTCAGGTCAAGTGGTTATGAACCCGTTGAACGTGGCACAGGCGGCAGGCTCACGCTGTTTGATGAAAATGCGCTTGGCATTACCATCATCGCCCCCCATCCAGCGCCACATCAATACATGCTGGCGCGATACAACATACTTTCCGGTGCGATTGCTGATGGCTTGAAGACACTCGGCATTGACGCGCGTGTGGGCGAGTTGCCGAATGAATATTGCCCCGGGAAATTCAGCGTCAACGCGGAAGGGCGCATCAAGCTTGTCGGCGTTGCGCAACGCATGAACCAGCGCTGCCTGCAAATGGGGGCAATTGTTTCAGTTACGCGCTCGGAGAAAGCTTGTGTGGGAATTGCTGATGCTTACCGTGCCATGGGGCTCAACTTTGATTCAACGACCTATGGCGCGATTGCCGATCTGCTTCCGTCGCTCACCTTTGCCGAAGTGAAAGAAGTTTTGATGGAAACAGTTTCAGAAGCGCTTACGCGGGCCTGACGTTTTTCACGCTGCGTTTGGCGAGTTCAGCTTGAGCATATGCGACCTCGGCGTTCGTGCGGGCTTTATTCCACCCCAGAATGTTGGCTGCGATCTTTGATGTCTCTAAAATGACTTCCGGCGTCAGTAGGCCTTCCATGGCAATAGCCGTGCGGCGCAACACCAAGTCTGCCAGATGCCGGACGTTTTCATGGGCGCAGATATAAGCGACTTCGCCTGTGTTGTATCCGGGCAGTGATGACATGGGCTTGTCTTGTGTTGTGTCAGCGAAAGCCTGGACGGCAACTGCTTTCGTGCCATAGCGGTTCAGCAAGGTATCGCCGCGTGTCCCAAGTCTGCCGATCATGGCATTTCGGCTAACTTCATCACGAGGATAGTTGCGCCCGCCGCCGATTGGCATATCCACAGTTGAAACTGAACGCGGCCTGCCGAGCAGTTGCAACACGGCATCACAGGATTGTTCTGAGAAAGCGCGGAAGGTTGTCCATTTTCCGCCGATGAGAGACAATACAGGGTCATTGGTGCCGGGCAAACTGTCTCGGCCAATGCTGTGGTCTCGCGAGACATCGCCAATGTCCTTGCCATTTGCGCGAGGCAGGGGCCGCACACCGCTGTAAGTCAGAATCACGTCGTCGCGTGTGAGCTTGATATCCGGGAAGATTTCGCTGACGACGGATAGGAGGTAGTCCGTTTCCTCCGCACTGCAATGGGCAAGGTCCGGGTCCTGCTGGGCAAGGTCGGTGGAGCCCACCAGTACATTGCCAAAAAACGGATAGAGTAGGTTGAAGCGTCCATCCTTGCAGCCAAAATACATCATGCGGCCCTGCGTGGCCTGCAACAGGCCCTTATGCTTCACGATGAGATGGCCGCCCCTCGAACCCCCCATATAACTGGAGATGATACCGAGGTTTTCATTGACCTTGTCGATCCATGCACCACTTGCATTTATAACAACGTCGGCTGTCACGTGTTGCACATCGCCGCTTACAAGATCTTTCAGCCTCAACTTGCCTTGCTGCGGCATTCCTTCAACCTCTGTATAGGTGCGCAATGCGCTTTGCGGTTGGGCAGCAAGACCGTCTAACACCAGCTCCAGGCCGAGACGCTCAGCATGGGTCACGCGGCCTTCGTAATAGAGCCCAGCAGCCACCGCTTCTTGAGTGACAGCAGGAAATTCTGCACGCAGTTTGCTTTTGGTGAAGAACCGATGATCTGGAAGAGCCTTCACCTTGCGATTATAGGCATCATATATTTGCAGGCCAATTTCGATGAGCAGTGCACCCCGTTCCTTGATGCGCGCGTTGAAGCCAAGATAGCCCAGTATGGCGTCTTGCAGGCCGGCAAACCATGACTTCGCTGGAAACACAACTTCCAGCGCCTTCACATAATGCGGCGCATTGTTGAGCAGGCGGTTCCGTTCCATGGCAGATTCACGCACCAGCCGGAATTCGTTGCTCTCCAGATATTTGATGCCGCCGTGAATAAGCCGTGACGGGGCAGCACTTGCACCACTGCACACATCGACACGGTCGATCAGCAGGCAATCGACGCCCTGTAGACAAAGATCACGAAATGTACCGCAGCCATTGATTCCCGCACCAATGATCAATACCGAATAATGTGACTTCTCTTGATTCATCGACAAAACTTTCGCGTCATGTTTTTGTGGGACGGCGGCCAAAGGCTACTGCTAAAATGATCAAGCCTCCGGAGATCATCATCTGTTCACTGACATCAAGCCCCATGATGATCAAGCCATTGTTGATGGTGCCTATCAAAAGTGCGCCTACCAAGGTTCCTATCACCGTAGCTTTGCTGCCAAACAGACTTGTTCCGCCGAGAATAACGGCTGTAATTGCTGCCAGTTCGGCACCCGTGCCAAAGGTGTAACGTGCTGTCTGCATCATGCCGGAGGTGTTGTCACGATAACGCGTGCGGCACGGTTGGTTTCTTCATAGCCATAGACTCTGCGCCCCTTGGCGTGAATCGGCACGTAGCCGGACCCACCATAGGCATCCAAAAATGGCTCTGACGCAAATTTGCTGACCGATGAGTTCACGCGGCGCCGATGAGCCTTGCTTGCAGAAGGTCGATCTTTGCGCGCCCGTACATCTGTCGCTTGACGAGTTTCAACTTTGTGATCTGCCCTTCAGTCTGGCCGTTGGACCACGGCGAGAAG
>JANPCL010000109.1:0-29458 GCA_031430915.1 Hyphomicrobiales bacterium | reverse complement strand
CGCAGTCTGCTGCTGGAGCGTTGGCGCGTTCTCATGAATGAGATACTACCAAGCATAGCCAATGCGCGTGGCTGGCCAATCTCGCAAAATCATTGCTTCATGCGGGTCTGTCTCGACACAAGCTTTGGTGTGCCATGGCATCGTGTCGTGAAGCGACCAGCGTCTCGCCATATGACGAATGATCAATTGCGAGCGGCCATTGCAGTGGCTGACCAGATTGTTGAAAACCCGCCTCTGCTGGTTCAATTGAACTATTCTAGCATCATGCGGAGAAAACTGGGTGAAGTTTGAAATTGCGTCATCGACCCAAACTCCAGCACTTGGTGAACTGTATTGAAAGGAACCACGCATGATGCGTCCCACACCGGAGCCCGTACATACAGAGCAAGAAAGTGTTTGGCAGTTTCCGCGGCCAGCTGTTGCCGAGCAAACATCAATGCATCTGAAAATCGTACATCGCGGGGTAACTCTTGCTGAAACCCGTCGCGGTGTACGCACCTTGGAAACCAGCCATCCGCCGAGTTATTATTTCCCACGCGAGGATGTGGTGACGGCGTTTTTGTCGCCATCAGCCAAGCGATCGTTTTGCGAATGGAAGGGTGATGCCACCTATTTTGACGTTGCTGTGAAGAGCGAGATTCTGCGCGACATCGCTTGGACCTATCAGCAGCCAACAGCACCCTTTGTAGTATTGCGGGACCATATCGCGTTTTATCCGGCACCGTTTGACGGCTGCTATGTGGACGGCGAATTGGTAACACCGCAGCCCGGAGGATTTTATGGCGGATGGATTACCTCAAAGCTCGCTGGTCCCTTTAAAGGAATTCCAGGAAGTCAGTTTTGGTAGATCAAAAATAGTCATATTTCTAAGCGAGTGCAGAACCTTGATAGGTGACTGACAAGTTGTCACTATCTTGTTCCAATTTGCCATAATTCGACGACTCGCTCGATTGGGAAAGGCGGGAAATCGGGTGAAGTTCTTGTCGCCCCTACCGAAATTCTTTCAGTCACCGCGTCTGCACATAACGTGGTGATGCATGAAGCGCTGGATTTAAACGAGTACGGATCCTGAGCTCCTTGTGATGTGCAGCTTTCCTGTGGCCATCTCACGTCTTCAACATCAATTCCAATTTGAAAAAAGCGGGCATCAACTCAAGTGCATCTCGCCGACTTGACAGTAAGCAAACACTTCGCCGCTACACCAAGAATTACACTGTAATTTGCTTACATAGTGCTTACATGGCGGCGCGTTAAACTGACAGCCTCCTCAGCACCCGAAATAAACACCAACAATATCATTTGAAAGAATGGCGCGCCCGAAAGGAGTGAGCCAGACAATTGATTTCAACTGTTTAGGTTGTCCAACTGATCAAAACTAGCTCATGTTTTTGTTGGAACATACCGGATCGTGTCCAACCCAAAAGTAAACAAATTGAAGTCCCGTACGCAGCGTGTGAAGCTTATTCAAGAGGTTAAAATTGCCGCCTCGCGTTCCACTCCTCAACTCTAAACTCGCGGTTGTTTGGCAAGCTACACTGTTAAACGCCTGTACTAATTGAGGACCCGACAGTGATAACCCAAGTCAAGGAATTCAGTAGGTTAGGTTGACCAGTCGCATAAAGACTCCTGTTGATTTAGTTGCGATTACATAAAGTACTTCAAACCAGAGCCGAGCCGATTTGCCGATGAGAATAATCGCCAAGTAGTCGAAGTGCAGATCATCTCAAGGATAATTTATGTCGCCCCAGCCCCGCTCAGTCCATCGACAACATGACTAGCGATGGCAAGCGACGCTGTGATGCCAGGTGGCTCAATGCCAAATAGATTTACCAGCCCCGCAATGCCGTGATGATTTTCGAACTGAATTGAGAAATCCGCAAAGCTTTCGTCTAGGCCATGAATTTTGGGTCTGATACCGCAGCAGCTGGATGAAAGATTGCGCGTGTTGACCGTCGGCCAATAGGACTGGATTGCGCCTACACATTTTACCGAAAGTCCTTCAGGCAAACCATCGTCTAACGTATCGACCCATTGGATATCCGGACCAAAACGCACAGCTCCAGAAATATCAAGTGTTGCATGAATGCCGAGCGCGCCCGGAACCGGAACAGGATAGACCAAATGTCTGAAGGGAGCTTTTCCCGACAGGCTGCAATAACTGCCTTTTGCAAAGAAGCGTTTTGGAAGCAGGTCAACTTAAAATCCTGCAATTGCCGCAGCGACGGCATTTGCACCATGTCCCACACAGTTGATAAGCGTCCGGCATTTCAGTCGGCTGGTTTTGCCATCAGTACCTTGCATCGATACGCCAAATAGTCCGTCGTGTTTTTGTGCGCTTTCAAACGATGTTTGAAAGGCCAGAGTTATTCCGAAATCCTCAGCGCATGCGAGGAGCGCGAGTATGTAACCCTGCACATCTAAAATACCAGTCGATGGTGACAGCAAGGCCGCCGTGCATTTGATTTCGGGTTAGAGGCTTGAGAGCCCGTTAGCCACTTCAAATCATGAATACCATTGGCCTTTGCTTGGGCCTGTATAGACTGCAATTTGATTTCCTCAATCTCACTCGTGGCCACGATGAGCTTGCCAAGGCGGCGCGTTGCCACACCGTGTTCTTCGCAGAAGGCGTAGAGTTGTTGTTGTCCTTCCACGCAGAAACGCGCTTTCAAACTGTTGGTCGGGTAATAGATCCCGGCATGAATAACTTCTGAATTGCGTGTTGATGTTTCAGTGCCGGCGCGCGATGCCGTTTCAAGAACCAAAACCTGCTGGCCAGACAATGCCAAATTGCGTGTGATTGCCAGACTGATGACGCCTGCCCCAATGACAATCGCATCGAAATCAGCCGTCACTACTTGGCCTTGGTGTTGCGGCATTTTCCGCTTCCTGAACTAGGGCAAAGAAATCCATTTCGCCCAAACCTTTGTCAACGGCAGCGGCATAAATTTCTTTGATCAAACTATTGACGGGGAGGAGTGTTTGCTTTGTCTTTGCAGCAGCCAATAAAAGCTCAAGATCTTTTTTCAGCATGTTCAATGTAGCAGCGGCTGCGTAGTTGCCCTTCACAATCATATCAGTCTTGTAGCCAATGAGCGGCGAAGCGACGGCACTTTGATTAATCACAGAAAGCATAGTGGCGTTGTCGAGGCCGCCGCTCGCTCCGTATGCTAAGGCCTCGCCCAGAAGTGCAGATGTGGCGGCGACCATGCTGTTTAACACCAGTTTCATCACACGGGCTTCCTCACCTTCACCTACATGAAATGTCTTGCGCGCGAACACGGCGAAGACAGAGGCGAGATCGTCGAAACTTGGCTTTGGGCCAGAGACAACCGCCGTGAGTGTGCCTGCTTCTGCCATGGCAGTGGAACCAGATACAGGAGCGCGCAAATAGACAATACTTTTGGCGATTAAAACTTGAGCAACTTCGGCTGAGACAGATGGCGAGACAGTACTAATGTCGATGAAGGTGGTGATTTTTGCCATGCTGATTGCAAGTTCTGCAGCGACGCTGATCAAGGCTATATCATCGGATAGAGATGAGAAGACGATGTCTGAATTTTGTGCCACATCTGCGATGGTTTCGACTGCAGTAAGGCCTTTGGCATTCAATTTTTCTTGCGCCTCAACGGTGCGGGCAAGTGCCGTTACTTGATGTCCTGCTTGTTTGTAACGCAAGCAAATAGGAAGGCCCATTTTGCCAGCGCCAATCCAGCCAATGCGTTTCAATTCACTCAACTTAGGCAACCTTTTCCATTGCTGCTTTTTCTCGTGCGAGTCTTCCGCGCTCACGGACTTCGAAAGTGCGTTTGCACATGCGGTCAAGCAATTCGATCATCTCTTTGAGTTGGTCACGCGCAACACCTTGGGTGATGAATACGATTCTTGTACGCTCGTCGGCTGTTGGCCATTTTTCAAGCCAGGTCACATTGTGCAACAGATGCTGCACTCCCTGTACCACAGCAGGCTTACCTGGTTCCTCAAGAATGTTGATCAAGCCTTTGAGGCGAAGGAGGCTGGGTCCGAGATTCTGGCCGATGCCAACCAACAGGAACTCCAGTTCCTCGCGGGTGATCGGATTTGCCCGCGTGAAGACAAAGCTCTCAATGCCTTTGGAAGCAAGATGTGACGGGATGTCCTGATCTGTCACACCCTCTGCGTCTTCCTTCTTCTGTTCATAGGCTTCGTAGGTCGCAATCGACAGCCATTCGGAAGGATCCGCCATCGGGTCAGCAGCATCAAAGCCTTTGTGCATCAGCAAGGGGGCAACAGCTACAGAGGTGAGATCAGCCTTAGCGATTTTCGCAACGGGATTGATGGCTTGCAGTTGCGCACTAAGTTCCGCGAATGAGCCGTCATCCATAAGGTCGAGTTTGGAGATGAGGACATCATCGGCAAGTGCCACCTGCCGCAAAGCCTCATCATGTTTCTCCGACGTGGACGCCCAATTCACGGCGTCCACTACGGTGACAACATTTACTACACGGTAAAGCCCGTCCAGTATCGGCTCGGACAGAAAGGCTTGAATCACAGGCCCGGGCTCCGCCAGCCCCGTGGTCTCGATCACCACATTGTTGAAGTCGGGCAAATCACCGCGCGCCCGGTCATGATAGAGGCTGTTCATAGTGGCGATCAGGTCGCTTTTGACCGTGCAGCACAGGCAACCATTTTCCAGCACCACAACCGCGTCATTGCTGCTGGTATAAAGCTGATGGTCCAACCCTACTGCGCCAAATTCGTTGACCACCACAACTGTCTTCGCAAGATCAGGCGATTTTAGGCCGGCATTGATAAGAGTGGTCTTGCCACTGCCCAAAAAGCCCGTGACGAGGGTAACGGGAATGCGGCTGCGGTGATTAAGCGACATGGCTGGGTGTTATCCCACAACCTCGCAACCCGGCAAGCCACAGGAGATCAAATGATCTGACGGATAGTTGGTGATGATCTCACAGCCATCCTTGGTCACCACAACCTCTTCTTCAATGCGGGCCGCACCTGAACCATCATTGGAGCCCTTCCAAGTTTCCAGCGCAAAAACCATGCCTTCCTTTAGGGGCCGGGTCTGGCCCTTGAAGCGCTTGGAGAATATGGGGCGTTCCCACAGCGACATGCCCACGCCATGGCCATATTGCAGCAGGAAGGCTTCTTCTTCGTCCTTATAGCCAAATTCATGGGCATCAGGCCACACGGCGGCCACTTCATCGGGCGTCACGCCGGGGCGGATCATATCCATTGAAGCGCTCAGCCATTTGGAGGCGGTTTCATAGGCATCAATCTGGTTGTTGTTGGGCTGGCCGCAAATGAAGGTGCGATAATAGCAGGTGCGATAGCCGTTATAGCTGTGCATGATATCAAGGAAGATCATGTCTCCCGGCTGGATCATCCGGTCCGAAAAGGTGTGCGAATGCGGGCGACCACGGCGGCCGGAGACCGAGTTCACGCATTCCACGCGCTCGGAGCCCATGCGGAACAGGCGATCATTGGCGATTGCCACCAGCTCGTTTTCTTTGGTGCCGGGGCGGATGGCGCGGGCGATGTCAACATAGGTTGCATCGACCATGGAAGCCGCCATTTTCAGAAGCTCGATTTCGTCGCCAGTTTTCACTTCGCGCGCATCCAGCATGGCCTGCTGGCCGTCCACCACTTCAATGCCTTCAGCTTCGAGGGCGCGCAGCATACCAAGTTCCATAATGTCGATGCCCAAAGGCATATTGGCGATACCATAATGCACGAGGGCTTTTTTAATCTGCTTTGCAAAAGCAAGTTGAATGCCAAGGCTTGGAGGAAAGGCTCCTTGCATCGTGGTCAGCGGAGCTGCCACATTGTCTTTGATCCAGGGTGATGAGATGCGCTTGGCCGGTGGGGCCGGGTCCCACAGGAAGGGCGATCCTTCAGCCGGGCACAACGCATAGCGGAAGAATTTGTCGCGCGCCCATTCGCCAATATGCGTTGCCGTGACGTAACGAATGTTATCGAAGTTGAAGCAGAGGACTGCGCCCAAGCCTGCATTGCGAACCGCAGTCTGCGCCTTGGCAAGACGCTCTTTCGACATGCGGCTGTAGTCAACGCCTTCTTCCCAGTCCTTGGCCATCTGGCCCCAGTTGGCGGTGGCGTAGGGGCTATTGTATTTCATGTCTGTTCTCCCAACTCTCCGGCCCATTTCTTGGACTCGATTATATTTTTCAGCTTCGACAGGAATGATGCCGCGTAGGCACCATCGAAGGCCCGGTGATCAAAGCTTTGGCCAATGGTGCCCATCAAACGCACGCCAACAAAATCACCCTCCGTCGTTGAAATGACAGCAGGCTTCTTTCGAATGGCATCGCTCGACAGAATGGCAACCTGTGGTGCGTTGATGATTGGTGTGGTGAAGCTGGTGCCAAAGGCACCGTTGTTAGTGATTGAATAAGTGCCGCCCTGATGATCGGTCGCAGTAAGCTTGCCTGAACGGGCCTTTTCAATTTGTCGACCAATGGCTTTTGCCAACCCTTGCAAGGTATAATCCTGTGCCGCATGCACTACCGGCACCACGAGGCCATTGTGGTTGAGATCAACCGCGATGCCGAGATTTATGTCCTTGAGCAGTGTCAGGCCATTGTTCTCAAACCGCGCATTGATATGCGGGAAAGATTGCAGCGCGATGCACGCCGCGCGTGAAATGAAGGGTAGATAGGTCAGTGATACGCCCGTCTCTGCCTTGAAGCGTTCCTTGTGTCTGTTACGCACAAGTTCAACTTCGGTAAAGTCGACATCGATAGCTTGGAAAACATGTGGAATGGTGCGCCAGTTCTCGGTCAGCCTTTCGCCTGTGCGCTGGCGGATGGTGTTGAAGGTGACGACGTCGCCAGTGGCAGGCTTGTTGGTAAGAGCTGCTGCGGCAGGTGCTGGCTTAGCCAGAGGTGCGGCCGCAAAAAACGCCCGCACGTCTTTCTCTTCGATCTTGCGCAACTTTTGCGTTGATGCAAACTTTGCCAAGGCAGCCATGTCTGCGTGGCCCTCAAACAGCAAGCGCCGCGCAAGTGGCGTGATGCGCAAGCCCTCAGGACCCCTGGCATCACCATAGTGCCCGATGGGTGTTTTGACTTCGTCAAAGGCCGACATCGGTCTTGCCGCCACTGGGGCAGCAGCTGGAACAATTGAAAGTGTTGCAGGCGCCGCTGGAGCATAAGGCGGAGGTGCTGCAATAGCTGGCTGCGCGGCCACGGCTTCACCACCGATGACTGCAACCGTTGCACCGACTTTCGCCGTCGCACCATTTCCCGTGTTGATCGCCGTCAGCTTGCCCGCGACAGTCGCTTCAACTTCGACGGTAACCTTGTCCGTTTCGACTTCGAACAAGCGGTCACCAATCTTGACGTCATCGCCAACAGACTTAAACCATTCGAGGATTTTGCCTTCGGCAACGGTTTCGCCCAATTGCGGCATGATGATTGTACTGGCCATGGGCTTCAACCGTTCATAACGCGAACGATCTTGTCGACGATGCGGGCTGCGTTTGGCAGCGCCAAGTCTTCAAGATGATCGGCCGCTGGCAGCGGAATATGCGGCGTGGTGATGCGCACGATGGGGCCATTCAAATCCCAGAAGGCTTCATCAGCCACGATGGATGCGATTTCCGCACCCCAACCCAAAAGGCGCGGGTTTTCCTCAACCGTGAACAGACGGCCTGTCTTGACGACGGAAGCCAGCATGGTCTGGGTGTCCAGCGGTACCAGTGACCGCACGTCGATCACTTCTGCATCAATGCCATGATCTCGCGCCAGAATCTCGGCAGCATCCATAGCGCGAAGAACCATCATGGCGAGAGCCAATATCGTGCAATCCTTGCCGGGGCGCAGGATTTTCGCAGTCCCCAGCGTGTCGACAATCTCGCCGTCAGGCACTTCACCCTTGGTGGCGTAGAGGGCTTTGTGTTCATGAAATATGACAGGGTTGTTGTCGCGAACTGCTGCAGCCATCAAGCCGACGACGTCAACGGGTGATGAAGGAGCAACAACTTTCAAGCCCGGAATCATCATCGTCCAGTTTTCGACCGACTGAGAATGTTGCGCGCCAAAGCGCACGCCAGCACCATTGCCAGTGCGGATGACGAGTGGACATTTGATTTGCCCATTGGTCATATAGGCGATCTTCGGCATTTCGTTAGCGATGTAGTCGAAACATACGGCAATGAAGTCCGAGAACATGATCTCGGCGATGGGACGAAGCCCCGTCATCGCGGCACCCATGGCGGCACCCAAAATAGCCTGTTCAGAAATCGGTGTATCACGCACACGCAAAGGTCCGAACCGTTCGTAGAGACCGACTGTTGCCTTGAAAACTCCGCCCGCCTTGGCCACGTCTTCGCCAAGGAACACAACATTCTTGTCGCGTTCCATTTCCTGGGCAATACCGCGGATCACGGCATCACGATAGCTCAGTTCCGCCATGCCCAGCCTCCATCGGCATAAACATCAGCCGTCAACAATTCGATTGGTGCGGATGGAGAAGCCTTACACCGTTCAGTTGCTTCTTCCACTTTGCGCATACTTTCCGTTTCTATGGCGAGGGCTTCGCTTTCGGAAATACCGAACTCAGCAAGTCGCTGTTTGTAAATGATCAGGGGGTCGCGTTTCTTCCACTCCTCCAACTCGCCAGGAGGGCGGTACTTGCCGGGGTCGGCACGGGAATGTCCGGAGTGACGATAGGTCAAGCATTCGATGAGGGATGGGCCTTCGCCGTTGCGGGCCTTCTCGATGGCTTCGGTAGCTGTGCGATAAACCACATCAGCGTCGTTACCATCGATGACAATCTTGGAAAGGCCATAAGCCGAGGCGCGATCGCCCGCAGGGTTTGGCACCGCCGTCACATCGGCATTCAAGGTGTATTCCATGTAGAGATTGTTCTCGCAGACGAAGACTACAGGCAATCTCCAGATCACGGCAAAATTCAAGGCTTCGTGGAAGGCACCAATATTGGTGGTGCCGTCGCCAAAGAAGCACACGGTCACATCTTTCTCGCCCAAATATTGCGCGCGCCATGCGGAGCCACAAGCGATGGGCAAATGCGCCCCGATGATGGCGTAGGAGCCCATCACGCCGTGCTCCACGGATGTAAGATGCATCGAGCCGCCTTTGCCACGCATCAGGCCAATGTCGCGCAGCATCAATTCGCCCAACATGCCTTCCATGGGAACGCCGCGCGCCAGTGTGTGAGCATGGCCACGATATGTGCAGAATGACTTGTCGCCTTTTTTCATCGCCACACCGAAACCCGCCGCAATAGCTTCCTGTCCGAGCGACAAATGACTTGTACCTTTGATCAGGTTCTGCAGAAACAGGTCATAGGCGCGTTTTTCACAATCGCGGATTTCAACCTGCAAGCGATAAAGCTCTAGCCGAGTCTCAGGGCCAATATCGTCATTTGCCATTGTGGTTAGCATCATCACTCTTCACACCAGTTGCGGCTAAGGTTGAGACAGCAAAGTGCCAAAAAAAATCACGGCTTGATTTCAAAAGATTATCAAAATGAGAATTTTTTGTTGAATTCGAATGGATGGGTTTGATTAGGATGACGTCAAATTCCACCGGTACAACTGTGCTGAGATGGTGAATGTTTGGGAGAAGGCGCTATGAAAGCAGTGCGGTTTCACGCAGCAAAGGACATTCGGGTTGAGGATGTTCCCGCACCCGCCAAAAAGCTTGGCACCAATGATGTGCTGATCAAGCCATTGGTAACGGGCATTTGTGGCACCGACTTACATGAATACATCGCTGGCCCAATAGTCACTCCCGTGACACCACATTCTTATACAGGCGTCACCAATCCACAAATTTTGGGTCATGAGTTCAGCGCCATTGTCGCCGACACAGGCTTTGGCGTTTCAAATGTAAAAGTCGGTGATCGCGTCTCCATCCAGCCACTGATTTCTCCGCGCGATGATTATTATGGCCGTCGCGGGCTCTATCATCTCAGCCCCCGTATGGGGTGCGTCGGCCTGTCCTGGGCTTGGGGCGGCATGGGCGAATTGGCGGTGGTAAATGACTACAATCTTGCCGTGGTTCCCAAAGGTGTTTCTGATATTCAAGCCGCGATGATCGAGCCCGCAGCTGTTGCAGTTTATGCGGTTGATCGTGGTGGTGTCCAATCAGGTTCAACTGTTTTGGTCTCCGGCGTGGGGCCAATTGGCGCTCTCACATTGCTGGCTGTGAAAGCTGCGGGTGCAGGCCAGATTTTTGTGTCAGAGCCCAATGCCTTCCGCCGCAAAATGGCGCAAGACTTGGTGCCCACAGCCATTGTCATGGATCCGATGACGCAAAATGTTGTGCAGACAATCAAAGATATGACCGAAGAGAGTGTTGGCGTTGATGTCGCCATTGAATGCGTCGGGCTTGAGGCGAGCTTAAACACCTGTGTGAACGCTGTGCGAAACCAAGGCAAAGTTGTGCAAACCGGATTGCATATGAAACCCGCAAGCGTTGACCCTATGACATGGGCGCTGAAAGACATCTCAATCGAAGCCACTTGGTG
Organism: Hyphomicrobiales bacterium; assembly: GCA_031430915.1. GTDB lineage: Bacteria > Pseudomonadota > Alphaproteobacteria > Rhizobiales > Aestuariivirgaceae > Aestuariivirga. The sequence goes on along the minus strand of JANPCL010000109.1, from coordinate 18,952 downwards.
TTACCCGGTCCAGTGCTGGCCACGTATCATCCGCATGGTTGAGTCCGGTAATTTCCCGATTGAGAAAATCGTGACCGCCAACGTCAATGCGGACGATGTGGTGAAGCAAGGCTTTGATGCGCTGCTTGATAAGTCCGTCAACCACATGAAAATTCTGGTGACCGTGTAATGGCAAGTGGACCCGTCAAAGTCGCAATGATTGGCCTCGGCTGGTGGGGCAAGAAAATGACGGCTGTTTTGCAAAGTGCAAAACAAGACATTGAAATCGTTTGCGCAGCCGAGCCCCACGCTTCAGGAGCTGACTTCGCCAAAGACTATGGCTTCAAAGTCTATTCTGATCACCAAGGCGCACTCTCTCACCCCGGCGTGGAAGCGGTTATCCTCGCCACGCCGCACTCCTTGCATGCGCAACAAATTGAAGACTCGGTTGCAGTGGGCAAACATATCTTCTGTGAAAAACCTTTAGCCCTCACAAGAGTGGGTGCGGAAAAAGCCGTTCAGGCTTGTGTTGCCAAAAATCTCGTTCTTGGCATGGGCCATGAGCGGCGTTGGGAACCACCTGTCGCCGATATGATTGCAAAAGCCCAAAGCGGCGCACTCGGTCGGTTGCTGCAAGTTGAAGCCAATTTCAGTCACGACAAATTCGTCACCCTTGCCGCTGATAACTGGCGGCTGAACCCTGCTGAAGCCCCCGTCGGTGGCATGACAGCCACAGGCATCCACCTCACAGACCTTTCAACGCTTTTGTTCGGCCCGGCACGCGACGTCCGCGTGTCCTGCGAACAGCTGGCATCCACCATTCCGCAGGGCGACACGATGAGCGCCCACATCCGCTTTAAAAATGGTGGAACGGCTTACATCTCCGCCACGCTGGCAACCCCCTTCATCTCGCGCTTTGCGCTATTCGGCACCAAAGGTTGGATCGACATTCGCGACAAGGCCCATGTGGAATCTCCAGCAGGCTGGGTTGTGACATCAGCCACCACGGGATCGCCCATTTCCACAGTTGAACTTCCGCCTGCCGAACCGGTGAAGGACAATCTCGTGGCTTTTGCGCACGCAGTGCGTGGCAAAGCTTCTTATCCGATTACTGGCGAACAACTCGTCAACAACATTTCCATTCTCGAGGCTATCATCAAATCCGCAGCGCAAGATGGCGCAGTGGTGAAACTCTAAGGAGCGAGCAACATGAGAGCGCTTGTTTTTGAAACCCCTGACAATCCAAAAATATTGGATCAGCCAATACCTGAAATCAACGACACCGAAGTGTTGATCAAATCGCGCACCGTCGGCATTTGCCATTCTGATTATGAGTTGCTGGCTGGCCGCTACATCATTCCGATTTCTTACCCCGTAACACCGGGCCATGAATGGTGTGGTGAAATAGTTGAGGTCGGTAAGTCAGTCAAAAACTTCAAGAAGGGTGACCGCGTCGTCGGCGAATGTGTTGTTCGCACACCTGAGCGCTTGCATCATTTCGGTTTCTCCATGAATGGGGCCGACCGCGAATATTTTAACGTCAATCCCGATTGGCTGCACAAGTTGCCTGACAGTGTGGACGACAATCGCGGTGCATTGATCGAGCCCTTTACGTGCGGCTTCTATGCTGTGCTACGTTCTGGTGGCACCAATGCCTCTGAAACCGTCGTCGTCTCTGGCGGCGGCACCATTGGCCTTGTCACAGCCGCCGCTGCGATTGGTATGGGAGCACGCGTGATCGTCGTTGATCCCATCGCCAAGCGCCGTGACATTGCAATGAAGCTCGGTGCTGCTGAAGTTGTTGACGCCGATGACAACCCCGTCGAGCGCATCAAAGAACTCACAGGTGGCAAAGGTGCCGAACTCGTGGTCGAAGCTTCGGGCCATGATGCGTCTGTGGCCAATGTGTTTGAATATGCCCAAGAGAATGGGCGTGTCTCCATGGTGGGCCTCAACATTGGCCGCGATATCACTTCAAAACTCGGTATGCTTCAACTCAAGAATCTCACTGTGCGCGGCTGCATCGGCTCTCCCGGTGTGTGGCCCGCAGCCATCAAGTTCTTGGAACGCACGGGCATCGATCTCTCTCCCATCCAAACCCATCACTTCGGCCTTAACGATGCGGCCAAAGCTTTTGAACTTGGCAAGGATGCCCAGGCTTGCATCAAAGTAACACTTTCCATGAAAGGACTGAATTGATGGAACGCCATGCGCTCATCGCCGGTGTGTCCGGAATTATTGGCCGCCATTTGGCGGAATATCTTTTGGCCACCAAAGGCTGGTCGGTCACAGGCATTTCCCGCAACAAGCACGATCTTCCCAAAGGTGTGAAGCACATTGCTGTCGATCTCACTGACGCAGACGAAACGAAAGCCGCCTTGAAGCGCGTGAAGCCCACGGATGTGTTTATCACAACATGGTTGCGTCAAGCCACGGAAGCTGAAAATTGCAAAGTCAATGCAGGCATGGTGCGCAATCTATTAGCCGCCATGGAGGGCAAGAAAATCAAGCATGCAGCCTTGGTGACGGGCCTCAAGCACTACATGGGCCCGTTTGAAGCCTATGCGAAGTCGAAGATGATTACACCGTTCCGCGAAGAGCAGCCACGTCTGCCTTATCAAAATTTTTATTACGATCAGGAAGATGAGCTTTATGCGGCAGCGGAAAGCCAAGGCTTCTCATGGTCGGTGCATCGCCCTCATACATTGATCGGCTATGCTCTTGGAAACCAGATGAACATGGCGGCAACCCTCGGTGCTTACGCTGCCATCTGCAAAGAGACGGGGCGCCCTTTCGTGTTTCCCGGTTCGCCGCAACAGTACGAGGCCTGTGTTGACATCACCGATGGCCGCATCATCGCCAAGCATCTGTTGTGGGCTGCTACCAAACCAGCTGCGCGCAACGAAGCCTTCAACATCGTCAATGGCGAAGTCTTCCGCTGGGACTGGATGTGGTCAAAACTTGCCGCTCACCTTGGTGTGACGGCAGCGCCCTATCCCGGCCACGCACAACCGCTTGAAAAGCAGATGGCAGACATGGGGCCGGTGTGGGACAAGATCGTTGAGAAACACGGCTTGCAAAAGAACGCGCTTAGCACAGTTGCATCCTGGTGGCATTCCGATGCCGACCTTGGCCGCACCATCGAAAACTTCACTGACATGACAAAGAGCCGCGATAAGGGTTTCACAGGTTATCAGAATTCTGTGCACTCTTTCACCAACGCTTTCGACAAACTGCGCGCGGCGAAAGTGCTGCCATAAATGAGCGCCAGCGCAACCATGACATCAAATGCGTTCCAGCTTCCGCTGGCCCGCAGCTTTGTCACGGTTGTGTTGTCTACACTGCTGCTGTTGGTGGTCTGCGCCATCTTCGCACCTTCAAGCATTTCCGCTGCTGGACTGTCTGGCAGTCTTCCCTTTGCCGCACTCATCGCCATTGTGGGTCTCGGCCAATTGCTCGTCGTCCAGCAAGGTGGTTTTGATCTATCACTGCCGGGAGCCGTGTCGCTTGCTGTCGTGCAGGCCACACACTATCCGCAGCAAGATGACTCGCTGCTTTTTTTGGCTGTCGTTATCGCGGTGTGTTTTGCGCTTGCAGCTGGCGTACTCAACGGGCTTCTGGTCAGCGTCTTCAAACTTAATGCCATCATCGCAACCATTGGTGTGAATGCTTTGCTCTATGCCGGCGTTTTCGGCGTATCAGGTGGTGTACCTTCCATCACCACAGAACGCCTCGCCAACATTGCCGGTGGCGATACCCTTGGTATTCCCCATGCTGTCTTTTTCGCACTGGCCACGCTGGCCATCGTCACCCTCATTCTCAAGAAAACGGTTGTCGGCCGTCGCTTTGAAGCCATCGGTGCAAATCCGAGAGCCGCCCGTGCTGCCGGGTTGCGCGTTCAGAAGCATCAGTTCATGGCGTATGTTTATGCGCAGCTTCTTTATTGCCTTGCGGGTGTGCTCATCGCCGGTATCACGCGTGAGCCAACTGCCTTTCAGGGCGATACACTTCTGGTGCCCTCGGTCGCTGTCGTTGTGCTTGGCGGCACATCACTTCTTGGTGGTCGCGGTTTCCCGATCTCCACCGTCATCGCCGCATTTTTTCTAAACCAATTGAGCCAGTTCGCACTCGCAGTCGGAGTGCCTTACTCGGCCCAAACCATCATCCAGGCTTTGGCCTTGGGTTTTGGCATCGGTGTTTATTCGCTCCGCTGGCGAATGAACCACAGCAAGACGACTGAAACTAAAAATGCATAAAACAAAGTGGAGGAAAGAACATGACATTTCTGAAAACGAAACTGGCGCTTGCTGTCGCAACTGCCGTATTGGCACTCGGCAGCTCATCTGTGGCAAATGCCGAAACACCATCGTGGTGCGGCCCGAAGCAAGCCACATTGGCTTTGCTTGACGGCTATGGTGGTAACAGCTGGCGGCAAGTCACCACAGCATCGGGCAAGCAAACTGCCGAACTCTGCCCAAGCATCACCAAGTATGAATATGCTGACGGCAACGGCGACACCCAGAAGTCCATCTCTGATATCAAGTCGCTCGCAGCCAAGGGTATCGACGCACTTGTTGTGTTTGGCGACGCTGGCCCAGCCGTGCTTCCTGCAATCACGTCTGTCTACAAGTCTGGCAAGGTTATAGTGCCTTACCGCGTTGATGTGGGCGGCAAAGAAGGTGAGAACTACACCAAGTTCATCGGTTCATCATTCGTGAACGATGGCGAGAACTGGGGCAAGTGGATCAAGAGCGTTCTGCCAACAGGCGGCAACGTATTGTTCCTTTCGGGCCCAGCTGGCAACAGCCAAGGCTTGGATGAACTCAAGGGCCTGAAGAACATTCTTGGACCTGAATATGTTTTCATCAACCCAGAGCCATTTGCAGTCACAAACTGGGATCCAGCACTCACACAGCAGGTTCTCTCGGCTGAAATCGCCAAGAACACCAAGATTGACGTGATCGTTTCGGACTTCGGTCCATCGCTGGTTGGTGCACTTCCGCTGTTCAACAAGCAAGGCAAGTCAATCCCAGCACTCGCAACGTCAGACGGCAACTCGCTCGCCTGCTTCTATGAAGAAATGAAGGGCACAAACCCAGACTTCAAACTCTTCACAGTCGCAACCGGCAACGACAACGTGCGGCTTGCTGTTCAACATGCTGTTGCAGCCGCAACAGGTGGCACACCGCCAGCAGAAAACATCTTCTCAGCACCAGTCTATGAAGATTCAGTCTCTGGCAAGCCAAACCCCGTCACATGCCGCAAAGACCTGCCGGGAGCCATCTATCTCTCGTCAGAACTGCCTGACGAAGCTCAAGCCAAAGCTGTCGGCCAGTAAGTAAACTCTGCCCCGGAGGGATTTCTCTCCGGGGCAACTCTTTTGCGGATTGAATAACGTGGCGGCAAGCAAAGCAAACCCATCCGACGCAAGCGCGGCGCCTCGCACCGATGCTACCATTCGCCTTGTCAATATTTCAAAAGCCTTCTCCGGTGTCCTCGCCTTGCGCGATGTGACTGTCGAATTCTTTCCCGGTGAGGTTCACGCCATTCTCGGCGAAAACGGTGCTGGCAAATCCACCCTGATGAACATCATCTCAGGTACGTTGCAGCCCACGCTTGGCGAAATCCATTTTGAGGGCCAGCACATCAGTGCGATGACCCCGGAGATATCGTCCAAACTCGGTATTGCCATCTCCTTTCAACATCCTGCTATTCTCGAAGACCTTTCAGTTTATGAGAATCTCCGCGTCGCATTGCCGGATCACATTTTTGCAGGAAAGCCAGCGCAAGACGTTGCACGGGATATGCTCGGTGCTGTTGGCCTCGACGTTCCTTTGCGTCTGCGCACTGAAGCCCTCACAATTGCACAGAAGCATTTGCTTGAACTCGCCAAGGCGTTAGCACTCAAACCCAAACTTTTAATCCTCGACGAACCGACAGCATCGCTGGATCAAGACGCAACGGACATGCTTTTCAGTCGTGTACGCGAAGTCGTGAAGTCCGGTACATCCGTCATCTACATCACCCATCGCCTCGCGGAACTGCACCAGATCGCCCAGCGCGTGACTGTTCTGCGCGACGGCAGATGGCGCGGTTCGTCCCTCGTTAAAGACATCACAGACGCTGAACTCCTTGCCCTCATCGTCGGCCGCTCAATGGGGTCTGCTTTCCCGGCGAAGGCAAAAGAAAACTCTAAAGACATTAGCTTCTCTGTCCAGAACTTCAGCGGTCGCAGCTTCAAGAACATTTCATTCGACGTTCCACGTGGCCAGATCATCGGCATTGCAGGTGTCGCAGGGAATGGCCAATCCCCACTCATGCGTGCTCTTGCGGGCTTGGTCCCTTCAGAAGGCACGGTCACGCTCCGCAGCAAAAATGTGAGTGCAAAAGAACTCCTCGGCAAATCCGCTTACATGCCGTCTGATCGCCACACCGAAGGTCTGGCCGCTGGCCTCACCGTCCGCGAAAACGCAGCTTTCGGTGCGCTGGAAAAATTCGGAAACTTTGGCTTGGTCAATCGCAAGAAGGAGTTGGAACTTGTAACCAAGACCTTCAGTTCCCTAGCCGTGAAAGCACCAAGCATCGAAGCCTCTATTCTCTCGCTCTCAGGCGGCAATCAACAGAAGATTGTGCTGTCCAGAGCGCTGCTGTCAAAGCCGGGACTTATCGTAGCCGATGAACCGACCCAAGGCGTTGATGTCGGCGCGCGCGCCGAAATCTACCGCATCCTGCGCGATGTGTCTGATCAAGGCACAGCCGTCATCGTCAATTCATCCGACGCCGCAGAATTGGAAGGGCTCTGCGATAAGGTCATCGTCATGTCACGGGGGCGTGCGGTAGCAACCCTCACAGGTGCAGACGTCACCGAAGAAAAAATTGTTCATGCTGCCGTCAGTGCGGCAACACATGGCAGCGAAAGCGTTTTTGGTGCTACTGCCAATGCAGCCATGGGGGGTATCCGCCACTTCCTGCAAACTGACAACGCGCCTGCCCTCGTCATTGCAATTATGACAGTACTGCTCGGCCTCTACATCAATGTTCAGAACGACAACTTTCTGTCGATCTACAATGTCTACAACATTCTACTGCTCGCCACGGCACTCGGCTTCATTGCCCTTGGTCAAACAGTGGCATTGCTGATGGGTGGCATAGATTTATCCGTTGGCCCCCTTACAGGTTTTCTTGTCGTCGTCGCCTCCTTCTTCATCAACGATGATAAATCCGCCGCTGTCATGCTCGCAGGTTTCTTGTTGATGTTCTTGGGCGCAGTCGCTGTCGGCACGATCAACGGCGTGCTGATCCGATACGCCAACTTCACACCGATTGCAGCAACCCTCGCCATGTTCATCGCCATTCAGGGCTGCAGCTTCCTCTTGCGTGATCAACCAGGCGGCTACATCAGTTTCCCCGTTACAGATTGGATCAATTGGCAGTGGGGCCCAATCCCCGTCGCCTTCATCGTGCTCTGCACTGTCGCCCTCACGCTCGAATACACCTTACGCAAACATCGGCTGGGTTGGCGCTTACGTGCCGTAGGCTCCGACGAAGAGTCAGCAAGACGTATGGGCATCCGCACCGACCGCACCTTCATCACCGGTTACATCTTGTGTTCATTGCTCACAGCCTTGGGCGCCCTCATGCTGATGACGCAAATCGGTGTTGGCGACCCCAGACAAGGCATTAACTACACGCTCGCCAGCATCACCGCAGTGGTGTTGGGCGGTACAAGTTTAACCGGCGGCCGCGGCACCTTCATCGGCACAGTATTGGGCGCAGTGCTGTTGACAGAAGTATTAAGCGCCGTAACCTTTCTGGGCCTCACGCAGACGTATCAGTACTTGTTCCAAGGTACGCTGATTGTGGTGGCGGCACTGGTGTATTCGACAGTGCGGAGACCAGTGGCGGGGTAAGCCAAGAGAGTTTTAGACGCTCAAGGTTTCGTTGTCCTGCTGAAGCAAATGAACAGAGATTGGAGCTCTTCTTGACCGCCCAATGTGGGCATTGCATCTATTCCAAGGAATACTTCAGCTTCGCTTGAAAAGCGCACTTGAACGCCAAAGCTCTCAGAATTCGCCAGCAAGCCAGCTTCATTTTCACTGATCTTGGCAATGATGTTCACATAGATTCCAGATACGTGTCTCGAACACCGTTCAGAAATATCTATTCTCAAGCTCTCCCCGTTTACTACAATTTCTACAAGCCCAAGCGTAGTAAGCTCATCTTCTCTACCTTGAGCTTCAATTACTGCCCAAAATAGGAATCCAGCATCTTTGGCATAGGCGAGTATCACTTTGTGATGCCCGAAAATGGAGTCTCTTTCGCCACGCACATAAATCATGCTGCTGCGAGCTTGAACGCTCCACGAAACATCTGTCACACCACCTGTGACTACGCCAAGCTCCTTGAGCTTTTCAATGCCAATACGGTTTATTTCAGTGCCAAGTGTTGATGACGAAACTTCCATGAATGCCGGCGACACACCCAAATCTGCCAGCAACATAGCAATTTTCGCTGAAAGAATTTGTGAGTGTTCCACATTTCTGGGAGATGCGTTTTTGAAAGAAAATTGGTGAACACCAAAATTGGATTCCTTTGGGAAGTGACGTAGCTTGCCTCCCAGATAAACCAGCGTAGCCGCGCTAAGACATTTGCCCGATTTCAATTCGCGAGGTCGCACTGGCTCAGCAGGCCTTGAGAATTCCAGTTGATAACTTCCGATCGAAGTCTCGAACCAGCAAGTGCGAATATGACGAGCGATTCCGATAGCTGCTTCAACATCGCCGCCAGTGGAATCTATGTACATTGTTGTTCGGGGCGGTGGCGCGGCATTTTCAACAAAAGCTTTGAAAGCTTGATCGTCACCCGGTTCAATTTTGCCAAATGTATTGATGTAGTGAAAACCACCAATCAGGCGCTCATATTCGGTTTGTGGTTCAGTAAAGATAAATTGCACGTGTGATCTAACCCATGCGTCTCTTAACCACCGCAGCCTCCACCACATCCGGCGTCTGTTCAATCACAGTCATCAAAATGCTCGATGCCACGTCGAGTTTGCGTCCCTGTTCCCAACCTTCAATCGTGCGCGCAGGAATGCCGAAGCGGCGTTCGAAGTCTTTGGGACTGTCGGCCAGTGTGGTGCGAATGGCTTTCACGCGCCGTGCCGAAATCACATCAATCTTGCGTGATGGCAAGGCGATTTCGCCACGCCGATGGGCCTGCACTTCTTTCAATGCCTGCATCAGGTCCGAACCAAACTTTGTGTCTTTCTTGCTCATTCCAGTTCCTCAATAAATACCAAAATATCCTTGCGCTGCTTTTGCGAGAGATCAGTCTGCTTTGATTTGCCATAGGCCAGCAACAGATAGATCGTGTTCTCGATTGCCAACACCAGATAGATGCACCGTCCGCCACCACGCTTGCCTTTGCCTCCAATTGCAAATCGAATTTTGCGAACGCCTTTCAAGCCTTGGATGACATCACCCGCTTGTGGATTGGTGGCAATTTCTGTTTCCAAATTAGCAAGCTCTGCTTCGGTCACCTTCAACTTCGCGATGGCCTTGTTGAAAGGTGATGTGCGAACGAGCTGCATTGACCACCAATACGCTATTAGCGTATTGGTGGTCAATAGAGCAGATTTCCCCTTTCAATAATACCCCGCCGCCTGCATTGCCGCATCAATCCGGTTTTGGCTGCGGGTCAGGGCCTCTTCATCCGAACACTCGCCATTCAAGGTTGCGAAAATTTCTTCGCCCAGAATTTCTTCGATCACGTGATATTCTGGAACCGGCGGTCTTTGCCAGTTTTGGATTTTGTTTTGTTTCGCCAATTTGTCAACGAAACTGACGATGGGGGTTGACGCTGCTGCTTCTGGATCGGCGCTGACGCTGAAGCGCGGTGCCACTGGAAATCCGTTTTTGACATGCTCTTTCATCGCCGCTGGTGAAGCCATCCACGATATGGCTTCAAATGCCAAACGGGCACGGGCAGGTGGCAAGGACGCGGGCACCATCAACAGAAAGCCGCCGATGGGCGAGATGCCCGCACCACCCGGACCTGCCGGATGGGGCAGGTAAGCGACTTTGCGCTTTACCACCGAATGAATGTCATACTCAAAGCGTGCCGCCCGCATGGTCCAACAATAAATCATCGCAGCATGGCCAGTCATGAAATAGTCGAGGGCGCGGTTCCAATCGATCGACAAAATGTCAGGCGGTGAAACGGCCAGAAGTTCATGCATGTATTTGAGCGTGGTGCGGCCAGCCTCGCTCAAAATTCGCGGACGCATCGTTTCGCCTTTCAACCTGCTGTAATCGATATGCAGTCGAGGTGTTGGAATATCAATCACGGGGTTGCCGCAAGCGCCCATGAAAAACATGAATGAATGGGAGATCGGCATACCCCGCGCCGCATTCCACACCATACCGTGCATGCCACGTTTGGGGTTGTGCAAGGCTTTTGCAGCCTGCAATACTTTCTCAAAACTGGTGGGTTGCGGAAGCTTGTGTTTTTCAAACAGATCTTTGCGCAAGGAAAGCGCTTCGATGGTGCAATAAATTGGTATGCCGTACTGCGTATTGTTCCAATTGCCGGTGGCCCAAATGTTGGGGTGAAAATCAAGCGGGTTAATGCCGCTGGCTTTGAGGTAGTCCGTCAGGGGTTGCGCCACGTTGTTGGATACGCTCTCACCCAACCATGGCATGTTGACTGCAATGACATCATACTGGCTTTCGCTACGTTGCGCGTTTGCAAACACCTCCTCGCGCAATTCCGGCAACGGCAACAAATTGAAATTTTTCCGCGCTGAAAGCTTACTGCGAAAATCCGACCACATGTCACGCATGCTGGCAAAGTAATTGTCATCATGCAGAAGAAACCGAAGATCAGGCCCAGCCTCCTTTTTCTTTTCCATGATCTCTAGCGGCGGAATAATCTGGCCAGCGAGGTAAGAGCCACCAAAATAATAATCCTCGGAATCGCTGCTGCCGCTTTTCAAGCCAAAGGTATCGGCCAACAGCCCCTTCACCTTGGATGCGTATGTGGTAAAGCCAAGGGCCAGTTTGCGGCTGGGTTCAAGGTAGTGCGACTTGCCCGTTGTGCCGCGCTGCCGCAGTTGGATATCGCCAGCCTCAACCAGTTTGTGGATTCGGCGCATGGCGCTGGCAAAGGGAATATCAGCTGCCGAAGCCAGCGACGACATCGTCACGTTCTCACCCCGCAAGTGGCTCTTCATGAGATAGAGAATAATGTTCCAGTTGGGGTCCGGCTCAGCAGCATTCAACAGCTTGTCATAGGGCGTGCGCATGCGCTCCAAGAAGCTGATAATGCGTAAAAGTTCATATTCCGTCATGACGCAAGACTAGACAGTTTCTTCGATGCAGCATAGGCTTCTCGCAACACATCGGAGGACACTATGGCTGAACGCGTACTCGGCATGCATCACATTGGCATCACTGTGCCCGACATCGAAGAAGGCATTGCGTTCTTTGAAAAGATTTTTGGTGCCATCACGGTTTTCCGCACAGGTGCTTTCGACGTCGATGATAAATTCATGCAGAGCAAGCTTGGTGCGGCACCCCATTCCCGCATCAAAGACCTGGTCTTCCTGCGCTGTGGCAATGGCACCAGCGTTGAGCTGTTCGAATACAGCGGTGAAGATAGAAAAGCAGGGCAGAAACGCTCATCCGAAGTTGGTGGGTCGCACATCTGCTTTGAGGTTGAAGACGTGTTCGCATCAGCTGAACACTTGAAAGCTATGGGCGTTGAAATGCTGAACGGTCCAAACGTGGTGGAGGCCGGACCATTGGAAGGCTTCAAGTGGGTCTACTTCCGAGCACCCTGGGGGCAAATTCTTGAAATAGCCAGTTTCGACAAGCTCGGCTATGAAAAGGATTCTCCACATCGACTGTGGCGCGCGAAATCCTGACTTAGCTCTTCTCGACCAACGACTTATAGGTTTCGATCATCAGCCTGGAATTGTCGGGATGCGCCTGGCGTTTCCCACTTTCAATTTCAAAACCAAGCTCCACGACGCGCCGGTTCATCGGCGCGTCGCGCCCGTGCTTGCGCAGCATGTCGACAACCCAGCCATTTACTTCCTGTACTTCGGCGCGACGACCTTTCCGCCAATCCTGCAGAGACGTGACCAGCGTGTCGGGCTTCGAAAACGTTTTCAGAACCTCATCGAAAATCTGATCGACATAACGTTCAGGGTGGTTGGTGGTGATGGCGGGCATGCCAATGATCGGGATAATCTGCGCGCCATCCGCCTGTGCTGCCTGCATGGCTTCGTATCCTGCTAATCGCATCACCTCAAGCATCCCTGGATAACGCGCTGCATCGTTGAGCGGCATATTGAGTATCGCAGATGGAATAAGTTCAGCCGCATTGACCACGAGCTTCATCCACTTGGCTGAGCGAATGTCATCCATCACCTCGACGCGGCCTGAATTGCGCAGCAACTTCGCAACACTTTCGACACGGGGCTGCGTTTTAGGATCCAGCGCCCCAAGTGCAAACCAGGATTCATCGACATCATTCTGCCGGTTGGTTGTACCTGGCACCCACATGTTGGAAGCGATTTCGATCACGGCACCCAACGTGCGTTCCCGGCCAATGATTGCAGCGATGTCTTCGTGGGTCATGCCGTTTTGCAAACCCACCATCAACCCATCCGGTGCCAGAACCGACTTGATCAGCTCGGTTGCCCACTTCGTGTCATAAGCTTTCACAACCAGAAAAACGACGTCAAAGGGTTCTTTGATTTCGGCAACTTGGCACAGATGCAGAGCTGAAACCTTCACGTTGATTTGGCGTGTCGGCAGATTAACCGTGATCCCGGTTTTGCGAATGGCCTCAATGTGATCCGGCCACTGGTCAATGAAAGTGACATCCAATCCTGCTGAAGCAAAATCCGCCGCGATTGACGCGCCTTGCGCGCCCGTTCCCAGAAATGCGATGCGCGGTCCTTTTTCCTTTTCCCAGCTCATTGATACACCTCGGTTTGCCGCAGTTTAAGTTGTTTAATTGTAGTATTCTGGCGGTCACTTGGGTTGAAATAAATACTCATTTTGAACATTCGGGGCATGGAAAGTGTAACCAATGACCAATCATGGTATTGAACAGGTAGAAGCAGCAACCACTAAAACGACATCCCATAGATCAGATTCTTCACAGACAAGCTCGGCAACCCCATTTTGCCTGAACGAAAAGTTCCCGCTGAACTTTTTGAAACCTGGAAACTGACAATAGGCGACATGGGATGATATTAGTCCGCAGCACAGCAAGGTTACCACAATTTGGGAGCGGCATCTGCGTGTAATCAGCATGTTGAATCCGTGTCGAATTGAGAATAATGGAAGTCAGTTTTGTTTCTTCTGCTGTCAAATTTCCATTCTGTGGCCCGCATGATTGTGCGGTAATTTCTTCAAACCGCCCACCCCAAGCATGCCGTGTGGGGTTATGTGGAGTGCCTGTGGTCAGTTCAGTACTTCACATTATTTGTTGCACGGATGGAAAAATCCATAGCATTTATGGGCGTCAAAACAGGTTAATTTATCTATTGATGCCTCGTCACGACGCGCACGTTTGCGAGCATTGCATCTGCTTGTGCCCTGTCAGATGTGAGCCATTTGTGAGGTTCCCGGAATTCCTCAGCACACAGATCATTGAGGGAGAGGAAAGCAGGATTAAAGCTTAGCCGTCAGGTTTGTGTTTGTGTGAGGCAAAGTGCTGAAATTGCTATAGGTTTCTCGCCGTCATTTTCCGGGTGCAAACCGTCATCACACCAGCAATGTTTTGGAAGCCTATGAACCTGCTGCCCATTGCATACCGCAGCTTGCCAGATCGCCGAACATGACACATCTTACAGGGCGGGACGCCGCTCCGGAGTGTGCAGTCATGTCAGAGAAAGAGTTCGAGCCCCGGCTTGGGAAGATAGGTCACACGAAATCTGCGACGCCAAAGACTTTCGCCAAACAGGTGCTCATCGTGGCTTACAAGAACGGCTTCAAAACCCTTAAAGCCGAACTGATCTGGCGGCACACTTGGGCAACACGACAACAGGTCAGTAATGCCCTCTTTCAATACATCAATGGCTTCTACAATACCCGCCGAAAACACTCAGCAATAGGAGGTACGTCACCCGTCAAGTTCGAACGAATATCAGCCTGAATGAGAACAGGATGCGGAATTAATTGGGGACAAGTCCACAAGCGTGTCCAACCTCAGACCAAGGTTGGACACAGATTGAAAATAACCCAACGAAATCAAATGAAATTTTAGGAGATGGCGCGCCCGAAAGGATTCGAACCTCTGACCCCTAGATTCGTAGTCTAGTGCTCTGATCCAGCTGAGCTACGGGCGCGCATGTTGCCGTGGTTCACGGGAACGGCGTTTCCTTAGGCGGAAGTTTTGGCAAAGGCAAGTGTCTTTGCGGGAGAAAGTCAGGCCTGCTTTTTATGGCGGGCCAGTTCGACGACGCGGTCTGGTATGACCACGCAGAAGCAGGTGCCGGCCTCACTCGAATCACGCACAGACAGCGAGCCGCCATGCGCTTCAGCCAATTCCCTTGAGATCGCGAGGCCCAAGCCCGTGCCACCAGGTTTAGCCGCAGACTGAAAAGCTTCGAACAGACGGTCGCGCACGGCTTCCGGAATGCCGGGGCCATTGTCGGTCACTTCGATTTCGGTCACGCTGCCGCGCCGCCCGGCGGTGATGGCGATTGCCGGTTTGCGATCCGGATTATGTCCTGACTGTTCGAATGCTTGTGTGGCATTGCGGACGAGATTTGTGAGGATGCGGTGCAATTGTTCGCGGTCAGCATCGACGAGAATGGAGCGGTCAATGCTGTGGGACAGCGCGATCCGGTCCTGCACGATTGGCTCGAAGGCCATCAATACGTCTTTGGCGATATCGTTCAGGTTTAACTTGATGCGGTCGGGCGGCAATTCCCGGGCCTGACCATATTTCAAGGTTTGCGTAAGGAAGGTGATGGCGCGGTCCAGCGAGGTGATGAGACGAGGGGCAAAGCGCTGCACCTGCGGATCTTTTACTTCGCCCAGCGAATCAGAAACGACCTGTGCGGTGGTCAGCATATTACGCAAATCATGGCTCACCTTGCTGACGGCCAAACCCAGGGCGGCGAGGTGGTTTTTCTGCTGCAACAGCGATTGCAGTTGTGTCTGCATATCGTGCAATTCCCGTTCGGCTGTACCGATTTCATCAATGCGCGATGACGGGTTGATGATGCGACTTGCGTCCTGCGGCTTGTCGCCAAAGGCCGTCATGTTGGCGGAGAGCCGTTGCATGGGGCGTACCAGAACGCGGTTCAGGGCGGCGTAAATCATGGCAGCAACCACAATCGACAGGAAAATCGAGAGATAGAGAATGTTGAGGCCATAGCTGCGCAAGGCTGCGGTGAGCGGTGCTTCGTGCAGTGATACCTCGATCATTTCCCCTGACATGTTGGGTGGTTTATCGATGATGCTGATAATGCGGTCTTTGGAACTGATGAGTGCTGACAGTGCCTCACCCAACGTCAACCAATGCATGCCCGGGCGCAAATCATAGGTCTGTTCCGATACGCCTTCTTCATTGTTGCGCAAGATGAGTTGGCGGCTTCCCTCCCGTTTCAAGGATACGGCCATGACACCTGCGCCTTTGAGAATTTCAGTGCGCAGTGCGTCATCCAGAATGGCATCAGGTGCGGCTTCAGCTGCGAGTGAGGCGATTTCGGCCTGGGCAATTCTGGTCTTCATCCATTGGATGCGGAAGTTGGAGATGGAGGGGATAAAAATCAGGATTTCGCCCAGCAGCACAAAGATGATGGTGAGCAACAGCACTTTGGTGGAGAGGCCGCTGAAACGGCTTTGTGGTTTGGGGACTGCTTCGTTCATGGCATTATATTAGCCGAATCTTTTCAGAAATCCGATCAACTTTCGTATCAATGGCTTTTCGGTGACGCCCGCATAATAAGTAACGGCGGCGCGTTTGCCGGCTTCACCAAGCGTCGGGTATGGCAAGACCATGCCGGCGATGGCGGAGACTTTGAGTTTTTGCGTAATGGCGAGGGTCCACATGGCAATGAGGTCGCCCGCATTGGGGCCGACGATGGAGCAGCCGAGAATGCGGCCATTCTTTGCGGTTATGACTTTCACCAGTCCTTTGCTTTTACCTTCGGCCAGGGCCCGGTCATTTTCATGGAACTGCCAGCGCAGCACGCGAATGCTGTCGCCGTGCTGGGCTTTTGCATCTTTTTCGGTCAAGCCGACATGGGCCAATTCCGGGTCGGTGTAGGTGACCCAGGGGATAATGTCCGTGCGGTTTTTGACGGGCAGACGGAACAGGGCGTTCCGGATGATGAGCCCTGCGTGATAGCCCGCCACATGGGTAAATTGCAGGCCTCCTGCCACGTCGCCCGCTGCGTAAACGAACTTGTTCGACACACTGCGCAAGCCTGTATCAACAGTGATGCCACGCTTGGTGAAATCTATCCCGGCTTTTTCGAGATCCAGGCCATCAACATTGGCGCTGCGGCCTGCGGCAACGAGGAGATGCGAGCCCTCGATGATTTCGTTGTCAGCGGCGACGATGCGAAGGCCGGATTTTGATTTCTCAATTCGCTCAATCTTGATACCACCCCGGATTTTTATGCCTTCTGACAGAAGTGAATCGAGCACCACTTTAGTCAATTCTGGATCGTCCTTGGCGAGAGGTTGAAAGGCTTCGAGCACCGTCACCTCAGAGCCCAAGCGACGATGCGCCAGCGCCATTTCCATGCCGATGGGGCCGCCGCCGATGACAATCAGATGTTTCGGCAGATTTCGGTTCTTGAAAATGGTTTCATTGGTGAAGAACGGCACATCATTGATGCCGGCAATGGGTGGCACGCCAGCGCGGGACCCTGTGGCGATGACGATGCGGCGGGCCGTATAGCTTGTGCCATTGGCTTCGACGGTGTTGACACCCGTGAAGCGCACAGCAGCGCGAACAACAGTGACACCCAGCCCTTCGAAGCGTTCCTGACTGTCCAGCGGTGCAATCGTGGTGATCACACTTTCCACATGGGCCATGGCTTTGGCAAAATCGATTTTCGGATCATCCGGCATCACACCAAATTGCGCGGAAGAGCGATGCGCCTGTGCGGCCTTTGCTGCAGCCAGCAACGCCTTCGATGGCACACAGCCCGTGTTCAGGCAGTCGCCACCCATTTCGCCTTTTTCAAACAGCACAACCTTCTCGCCAAATTGCGCGGCGGCGGCGGCAACGGAAAGACCGGCGGAGCCCGCTCCGATAATTGCGATATCAAACAGCATTGCGGGCTTTCCATTTTTTCAGGGCGACGGGAATGAGGGCCACTACGCCGAGTGCTGCAAAGGCCAGCAGCAGTTGCGGAGTGATGAGCGATGACACCGAGAGTTCATAAGGGCATTCGGCAATGCTTTTTTGCGCGATGCACTGGGAATGGGCGGCCTGTTGCCCGGTGATGATTGAATCGAGCCCGGCCCCAACGAAAGCAAAAGCGAAAGTACCGGGAATGATGCCGATGAAAGTGGTGGTGACGAAGGTGCGCAGTTTCACATTGGCAAGGGCTGGTGCAATGTTCACCAGCCAGAACGGGAAGGCTGGCACAAGGCGCAGGAACAGCAGATAGTTGAAGGCATCATCGGCAAAGCCAGCGCTGATTTTGGTCAGGAAGGGTCCCGCTTTTTTGGCCAGCACATCGCCGAAAGAGCTTTTGGCGATCTGGAACACAATCGTTGCCCCTATGGTGGCGGCGATGATCGCGGCCATGCCGCCAGTGAGCCAGCCGAACAACAGCCCTGCAAGAATGGTGAGAATGGATGCCCCCGGAAAAGATACTGCCACCGCCACGGTATAAATAGCGATGAAGGCGAGCAGCGACAGCACCAAATGATCCGCCGTGTAAGTAGCAAGTGCTGCGCGGTTTTCGGCAATCGATGTAAGGGTGAGATAATGATGCAGCCCCAGGACATATCCCAGCCCCAGCAAGCCCAACAGACCGAAAGGCCCAGCCAACCTGCGCCACAGGGGCGTTGTGTGTTTATCCGTCATGGTGATGCTTTCAACTGTCATATCGTCCTCGCGTGGAGATGACATAGTACGGAATGAATGAATAAGCAGTGGGCTCACGGAAGTTCTCACCGTGTCGTGAAGGGAGTTTTGGTTTTGTGTGAAAGTGTGATGTGGTGAGGCTTGCATAGCGGAAAGCAACCTGCCGCGTGTGCCTTGAGTTTCATGGACGAGCTTGAACCCAAATGTCGGAAACTGACAGGCTCCAGTTCCCTCACGTCCCCTCACCCGCCCTTTGGGCACCCTCTCCCGTTGGAAGAAACGGGGAGAGGGCGATAATCGTTAAGGCCCTCGCCCGCCTCTTTTGGCGGGAGAGGGTGCCCGAAGGGCGGGTGAGGGGCTGTCGCTTCGCTTCCTGAAAATATACCTTGACAGGCCACACATTCCGTTCCATATTTGTTCTGACGGTTCTGGAAAGGAGGGACAATGTCGACCATGTCACTGCATTGCCAGAACCGTGTGCAGCGCCTGCGAGGCTTTGGGGGCGACACCCTCTGGTCTTCCGGGAGCCGGGGGTTAGCCCCAGGGATATTACGATCCCTGTTGTGTCCGATCTGTAGCAACTCGCGCCGGGGTTTTGTAAGTCCAGTCGATTGGGACTGGCAGGTTCTACCCGTGCGCCTCTGCGAGTGCGAACCCTGCCAGACTCCCCCTGTGAAAAGCAGGGGATACCATGGGTGTGGTGAAATTCCGGCCAAAATCGCTGCGTTCCAAGGTTGGGCTCTGAGCCGAACACAATACTTCTTCACCACTATCGCATGCTGGCTTGGGGCCCGGACGGGAACTTTCCCTCCATTTTATTCGCAGCCACCCTGAGATCGTGCCCAGATCAAACACCCCCTCCCCCCTTCGGGGTACTCCCCCGGCGAAGCCGCCGAGGGAG
>JANPCL010000108.1:0-17740 GCA_031430915.1 Hyphomicrobiales bacterium | reverse complement strand
ACAATCTTTCGAAGGAGCATCGTCAGGTATCTCGCAGGTCGATGTCGGCATTGTTTTCCCTAGTCGGCCATCAAGTGTGCCAGCAGGTTTCCAGCCTCCCTTGATTGCTTCATCTTCATCGCAAAACCATTTCTCGCCGGTTCCATTGACCAAGACTTTCTCAAAAAGGGGATGATTGGGGAGATAATAGAGTCGCTTCTTGCCGTTGATGTTTCCTTTTATGTCACAACCTACGGGATGATAAATTGTCTCAGCTGCGTGAGAGTCTGCCAAGTTTAGAATCAAACTCGCAATAAGGAATACATATATCGGATAAGTCATGGCAGGTTCGGCTTTCCTGACAAGAGCCACAGCAAGACAATTTACTCTACTATCGCCTCCCCTTCGGCACAATCACCTCACGCGCCACCTTCTCAAGTGTGCGGCCACCAATATAGCCACCAACCCCAATCGACAGAAAATCCCAGAACTGCGGCGGCAGCGCATTCCAGCGCGGATTGAACACCACCGGGTGGCCGAATACAAAATCAAGCGCTGGCAGAACCAGCCCTACAAACACGACGAAGCCCATCAGCGTCAGCATAACCACGGGTCGCCAGTTGCGCGTCAGCCAATCCTCGGATTTGATTTCGGCAAGCACCACCGCCTGTCCCAACTCCTCCGACTTGCCCAGATGCTCGGTGAGCTTGCCTTGCAAATCCGCTTCCAGCTTCCGGCGCAATTCCTGGTCTTTCACAAATGCGTCCAGCGCCTTCGTGATCGGCCCGCTCATCAGGCCTGTCACCAAATTGAAAATCAATGCAGCAGGCAATGCCATCACAGCCCCTCCTCTTTCAGTTTTTTTACACGTTCATAAATGATCAGCACCAGAGCCGCTGCCGTCAGCAGCAACACACACAGCGCCCAAGTTTCACCGACGCAGAAAGCCACGCCTGCACCACGGCAAGCAGCATCACCACCACAGCACTCCACACCGTCTTGCTCTGCTGCACCGGCTTCACCACGCTGGGCTGAATCGCCACCACAACCGATGCTGCAAACAGTGCCCCCTCCGCCGCGCGGCGTTTGACCAATCCCGGCAGCACACGGCCGCCCGCCTTCGTCCACAATTGCAAACGCCGGGGAACCGCCGCAAAATCACGCGAATTGACAGCCGTCAACACGCTGGATTTTTTCAACGCACCCAAACCCACGTTATAGGCAAAAGACACCAGCGCCGAAAACTGTCCGTCAGATAATTCCACCCGCAGCAAGGCACGAACCCCGCGTGCAAACTGGTCCACATCTCGCGCCAGAATCTCGGCACCCTCGACCTCTGAAATGGTCAACCCGGCATGAACCTCAGGTGCACCCGCCATCGATGTATGACCATAGCCAATGGTCCACACACCCACGGGGTCACGATAGGCCGCAGCCCTAAAACCCTCAAACTGCCGGATCAAATCCAGCCCTTCCTCTGTCATGAACATCAATGCCCACTCCTCATCAACATTGGCAAATATGAACTCGCAAACGCCCCCGCAGCAGCAGCCAAAGAAATCGCCGCCGTCAACACCAGCCAGCCACCCTTGGCTGATACCAGTGCATCTCGGATTTCCCTGACATCAGCGCGAATGCCTTGCAGCTCCGCCTCAACCGTCTCCATGCGCGCCTCGAGCCGCCCCACGTCCCTGTTCATGTCTGTCATCACACCACCTCCATGAACAGCGCGGGCACATTCGAAGCTGCTTCCTCTGTCGCTGTCCACACCCAAGTCGCAGGTGCCGCCGTGGCGAACGTCAGTGTACGGCGTAATATCTTGTTGGCTGTCGTTGTCGGCGGATTTGGAAACCCTAAAACCGGACTGCAATAGGGCTGGTGCGCATTGACCGTGGCCGTGGATGAATGGCGTAGTCCCAACCAATAAAGTATACCACGGCCAAAACTGAAATTCTGCGCGACGGACTTGAATCCTACAGTTGCGAAATCGAGCGTACCTGTTTCGAAAAGCAGCGCGTCTGGCCTGCCGTCTGCATCTGACGCATAACACACAATCTTGCCCTGGGCAGCCGCCACCGCACCAGAGCACAGCACGCCCACCTGGTCGATATTGAAATCCAGCGGCGCCATCCAGGGGGCAATTTCGAAGCGGTTTGCCACGCCTGCCAGTGTGGTCAGAGTGGTGGTGTCCGCCGAATTGACATGCCAGCGCGCCACGGCAGTTTTGTAAGGCACGGCTGCACCGGGGCCGGGGGGAACAGCCCACCCCCCATCAGCGCGGAGATATTTCGACGTGCCAGCGACTGACCCCGGCACCAGTCCCTTCGTACCAACGGCAAACACCGGAAGCGCTGAAACACCCTGCGGCAGGGACACCACACCCGTGGACCGGTTGACCGACAACGCATCAAACCACGTCGAACCATTGCCACTGACTTTCAAACGAAAATCATCATCACCCGTCGTGCCAATTTCCGCTCGCCCCGAAAAACCTGTCTGCCACAGCAGAGACGCCGTATCGCTTGCTGCATTCTTGTTGAGCTTGATCTGGTGCCCCGCCCCCACATGGCTGAACAGTGTGGCTGCAGACGACACGACGAATTTATTCGCCACATCCGCCGTCGCATTCACACCAACCAGAGACATGTTCTGCAACGAAGATGGCACACCCCCCGCAACCCAGGCCGCACCATTGAACGACAGCAATGCATCCTCATCATTGACCCAGAGGGTCCAGCCTTCGCGTGGAACCGCAAACACCCACACACCCTCAAGCCGCAGCGCAAGTTTTCCCGTCTGCCCGGCCCACACACCCGTCGCTGCAACAGGCACGAGGTAACGATCCCCATCGAAAGGCGAAGCAGGCGGCACCGCCAAAACGCGCGAGATCACAGCCAACTGCACCAAACCATCCAGTCGCGACAACGCCGCATTTAACGTCACATGCTTTTGCGCCTGTGCTGCTTCGAGATAACCAAGCCCGAGATTAACTGAATCCGACATTTACAACCCTTTCCAAAATCGTGCCCGGCCCGACAGCCGCGCTCACCTGCACCACCCGCAACGACAGCGTCGAGGCAACCGCACCAAAATCCGCAATCATCTGCGCATCACTGTAAAATTGCTGTGGGCCACCAGCCACAAAGCTCCGCACCACCACACCGCCATTTAATATCGAGAGCGCATAACTCTCGGCGTCTTCACCAAGCGGCACCTCCGCCAGGTCCCAGCCATCGCCACCATTGCGCGTCTGCCGGATCCAGCTGATCACCACCCCACCCGCACTGCGCACCACGCGAAGCATCGAAGGCTGCAAAGGCCTGAGTCCCTTCAACGTCGGCAGAACATCCACAGTCACATAGGCAGGGCTACCCGCATCCAGCGAAGCAGGGCCAACCTTGAGGCGTTGCGGCACCAGCGCCTCAGACAATGTCCCCGCAATCTGCGACACCGCCCCATTCAACAAGACAAACCTTTCGCCCGCCGCACGAGACGGCAGCATCTCCGCCAGCGATCCAGCCTGCGCCCGCAACAGGCCTGACAGGCGATAGGAATTCACCCCCGTCAAGACAGCGGACTCAAACTGCAGAATTTCAAAACCCGTGGCGACAGTTCCAATTGCCGCCACATTGGCCCCGGCCAGCATCTCCGCCCGCGTAACCGATGACAGCGCCCCAAAATCCAGAGCCACGTCCAAGCCGACACCATAGTCTACACGCCCCACAATCCCCGACGGCAAGACTGATGAAATCTCACCCATTGTCGCCTGCGCTCCCACCACGGCATTGAAAACATAGGCCGCACCACCTTGCTGTTTCAGAACCGAAAGCCGCCCCGGCCAAGGCTTCGCCTGCGCCGCAATCCATGCTGCCGCCGGTTGCGCAGTCGAGGATAAAGCCAGGTCCATCACCACAACATCAGCCGGCCCGAACACATCCGCCAGCTTCGGCAAAGCCATGCGCTCCACCAATGCAGGCACGTCGTAAACCGAAGCATCATGCTGCACCGCCTCAATCACCCGCGCTTCGGCATCCATGATGCGCGACAGGCGATAGGCCTTGCCATCAACCGAAATCACATCGCCAGGCTCAAGTGCCAGCAACCGCGGCGGCAGGGAAAACTCGGCTGTGGCACGCTGCCCCCAACTCTCGGCCAGCGCCACATCCACCCGTGCCTGTGCCAGGTTTTGCGGAACCGCTGCGGGCAATTGCAGCGCAATCTCCCGCGCACTTGCAGTCCCCACCTGTGATTGTTGTACCGCCGCCGAACGGTAATCCAATGAGGACTCGACGTAACCGAGCCGCACCATGCGTGGCAAATCCGTTTCCTGGGCCCGCGTTTCAATCAGGGTTGCAGCACACGCCCATGCTCCGCCAACTCGGCACGCGTCACGCTCAACACCACAGGCGAAGCCCTCGGCCTGATCTTCAACACACCTTCACTTTCCACAGCATCAAGTGCGAAGGCCGACAACAAGGAGTCAAGCGCATCGCGCCCTGTCATCGGTCGGTCGAGAACAAAACCATCCACAAGACCCGCAACCGCCGAAACATCCACAGCCCCCAGCCCGAATCGCGCGCATAAACCCGCAATCAATTCCCCGATATCAACGGCCGACAAACGCCCGTTCAGCCAATGCCCGCGCGCGTAATTGGCCCCGTCCGACCACACATCGGTGCGCGCCGGAAACGCCGGAAACGGCCTTGCGTCCCACGCCCACCACGTATTGCGCGCCGCATTCACCATCGGCAATCCGTACACGGACGATACAGGGTTCGTCACCCCCGCAGCCGACCAGTAACTCTCCACCGCATCAATGAAGCGATGCTGCATCAGGTCGTCACGCTGCCCTCCCGAATAATAGGGGAATGCACTCTCCGATGATTTCGCATCATAAAACGTATTGGGTTGGTTCGCCCCCTTGTCCACAGCCGGGCACCCCACCTCCGTAAACCAGATCGGCTTTGACTGTGGCACCCACGCCGTATTGCTGGCAGACTGCACACCACCGGGCCTGGATTTGTGAAAATTACTCCACCAATTCACGATATCCTTGTATCGGAAAACCCAGGGCTTGCCATAGGCCCCATCGGTAATCAGTGTACGGACTTGACTGTCCCGGTCTGTTTGGGTTGCGTAATACCAGTCATAGCCTTCACCCCCGGCAATGCGTGAGGAGAGATAGCCGGGGTCATATTCAGAAGTAGCGCCCGCCACTGCATCCAGATGCGCCAAACCATCGCGCCAGTCGGCAAGCGGCATGTAGTTGTCGATGCCGACAAAGTCGATGGCGGAATTTGACCACAGTGTATCAAGATGAAAAAACTGGTCATTCGTACCATCCGCCGGACGATAGCCTGAATATTCACTCCAATCCGCCGCATAGGAAATTTTCGCACCAGGCAAAATCGCCTTCACATCAATCGCCAGATTGCGAAACGCATTCACCAGATGAAAACTGTTTGAGGTGGAGCGCAGGGCCAACAGCCCTCGCATCTCGCTACCAATCAGGAACGCCTCAACACCTCCCGCCGCCGCACACAAGTTTGCATAGTGCAAAATCATGCGGCGATAGCTCCACTGCGCAGGCCCGGCATAAATCACGTTGGTGCCAGACACCGTGAAATTCGCTGGCACACAACTGCCCATGAATGCATTGCCTTGCGTGACAATCGTGGTCGTCTTGTCCACCGTGCCGGGAAGCCCAGGTGCCACGCTGCAGGTCAGGTCCCCACGCCACGGATAAGCCGCCTGCGCGGCCCCGCCATAGGGATCAGGCAAAACATTACCCTGCGGAATGTCCATCAACAAAAACGGGTAGAACGTCACCGCCAACCCACGCGCATGCAAATCCTGGATGGCCCGCACCACGGTTTCATCCGACGGCGTTCCACCAAACGCAACCGCACCTCCACTGCTGCTCGACACCAGTGCCGTTGCCCGCGTTTCACCGGACACTGACCAAGTCGCCCCCGACGTCACCTTCGTCAGATTGTCCACACGCGGCCTGACGGTGCAAGTACCGCAGCGCAAATCATCACCAAACCACGCCACCACCAAAGACACTGATTCAAGGCCGGGACACGCCCCCTGCAACTGGTCCACAGATACTGTCCAGTCCGACACCTCCGCAGAGGCATGTGCATTCTCACTGACCGTCAATCCCCGTGCATCATTGCGCGTCACCAAGGCTGTGTCGTAGCCAAACTCAGTTGACCCCGGGATGATGTTGATGGACCTGATCTTCTCACCCAGGGAAGACCCGCGCCGGAATATCTCAAACGAAAACTGCGGCAAGCGATTGCCAAATTTCTCCAGCGGCAAATGCTCAAACACGATGTAGGCCAACCCGCGATAGGCAGGTGCCACAGTCTCCACCGAAGACATAAAACTATCCGCCGACTGCGTTTCACTGCCCGTATAAAGCCGCGTGGTGAAAGACCCGATGTCAATCACTTTGCCATCAGCCCACACCCGGCCAATGCCATCAATCTCACCTTCACACAGCCCCACCGCAAAATTGCCGAAATAGCTGTAACTGGTCGTTGACGATTTCGGCCCGCCCTTCGACGACGCCTTTTGCGTTTCGGTTGAAACAACTTCTTCCAGATTTGTCGCCCAGATCACTTGACCCGATACCCGCATACGCCCCCACACCGCAGGTATCGCCGCCCCCTCCTCCGATGCCATGACACGCAGATCATTCAGCCGAGGTCCTTCAGACTTCCGCTTCTGGCCAAACAAGCGCTGATCCAGAACATTGCCCGCAAGCCCACCAACAGCCCGCCCGATAATTCCGCCAATAGGCCCACCAACCAGCGTGCCAAGAGCGGCCCCGGCATAAGAAAGAACAACAGTCGCCATGATATACTTTCAAGAAAATTTTTACGCAGCCCCTCATCCGCCCTTCGGGCACCTTCTCCCGTTGGAAGAAACGGGCGAAGGCGATAGTCATGAAGGCCTTCTCCCGCCCTTCTTGCGGGAGAAGGTGCCCGAAGGGCGGATGAGGGGGAAATTGCGCTGAATTAAACCAACGGGAACCTGTAAACCCCGGCCACCCGCCGCACCCACCACGCCGACATCGCAACCTCGGACACCGCGATCCCATCCTGCGCATGCACCATCGTATCCACGCCTGTCGCAATACCCGCATGCTTGGCCGGCAAGTGCGGCTTCCAGCGAAACAGCACCACATCCCCCGCCTGGAACCGCAAGCCCTCAACCAGATTCAAATGCCGGAAAGCCGCCTCCGCCAAAGCCTCCACACCGGAAGCCTCAGCCCAATCCGGCGAATAAGCAGGAAGCGCTTCGGGTTCCTCGCCCAAAACCTCACGCCAGACCCCGCGCACCAAACCCAGACAATCACAGCCTGCACCCTTCAAACTCGCCTGGTGCCGATAGGGCGTGCCAATCCATCCCCGGGCCGCAGTAACAACCTCTTCCGCCCGCGTCACGCCCGCTTCCCCCCATCATTGTTAGGATCACCTGACGTCGCAAAAGCCGCCACAAAATCCGTGCCCGGCATATGCGGAAATCCCCGGAAATTTGCAGCGTTTACAAACTTCGTTTTGCACGTCGAAAATTGCTTGTCGCAGCCTGCAACCAAAGTCACGGCATCACCTACCGAAACTGAAAACGGCAAGGCCTGCCACAACTCCACCCGCGTCAAAGCGCCCACATTGCGCTGCCGCTTCACCCCGACGGATTTGCCAGACACCGCAAACGTCAGTCGTCCCCGGGTGGCCCAGTCATCCAGAAATGCAATCCCGCTCAGCACAACGGCCGCCGCCTCAATGCTCACAACCAAACCCGCGTCGGAAAACGTGGCCGTACTTAAACCCACCCCGCAGCGCCCATCCCCCAATTCAGCATCACAGCCAAATTGGTAAAGCCGCCCCTTCTGCTGCGACAGCAAATGCGACAAGCCTCGCACCTCCGCCTTGAAAGCTCCATCCCCATAGGTCACTTCACCCATGTGGCCTTTCCGCAACAACAGCCGCTGCGACACATCCTGCCAATTCACCCGCCAGATTTCGATGGCCGCATGGTCAAAGTCTCCTGCCTTCAAGCGCGCCTCGTCCAGCCGCGTCGACTGCAACGCCCCTTCAGCCTCCATATTGTCAACCGACAGCCCGACAGTGGACTCGATGCTGGAACCCGAGAACCCCGCACTTGCCTCGAACGTCGTGCCATCAAACACCAGCGCACGATCATGATCCGTGAAGCCCAACCGCTCACCACTTTTCAGCGTCACCCGCCAGCACTGCGCCAGCGTTGTGCTTCCGCTGTCGAGGTGCGCCTGAAGACCGGGAGGCAAAGTCCTCATGGCAGCACTTCGATCAGCGGAATCTCCGGAATCTCACCTGCTTCAAAGTGCTTGAGATTGACGGTGATTTCATCCGTGTCAAAACGCGTTGGCACATCAAATTCAAACCCCGCAGTAACAATTGCTCCATTCACCGGAATGCTGCCCGCATTGAACGTCACAACGCCAGTCACCGCATTCAAAGTGAAAGCAACCGACGACACACCATTCACAGCAACCAGCACAGTTCCCGCAACTGGCGCAGTGATAGTGCGCACATACTCACGCAACGGCCCGCCATAACGCTTCACCAATTGAAACGCAGCAAGAGCACCTGTGCCGATTCCCAGAATTTGATCTGTACGCTGAGGAACCGCATTTGGCGCACAGGACTTGTAGTCAGTAAAATCCTTGAAGCGAAACGAATGAAGCCTGCCCCGTCGCCCCTCAAAAAACTGAATTACATCATGTAATTGCGTGATAGTCTTGACTCCATACCCGCGGTTATATTTCCGCCGCGAATTGGCCCAGCGGGAATTTCTTTCTTCACGCCCCGAAGCCGTGGTCACAACATCAGTCCGCCGCTCCGGCCCACCCGCAACCCCACGCGAAATCGCCGTGGGAAACCGCACATCATCAAATGCCATCTGCAAATTCCCCCTTTAAAGATTCCGTTGCCCGCGTTCCACAGCTCGCGCCACCATGGCCGCCACCTGCGCCTGCGACTGTCGAAAGCCCTGCACATCCGGCGTCGAAATATTCACCGTCACATGCGACGAAGACCCACCACCCCGCACACCCAATTTCCCGTCAGAGCCACGCGCCAATGGCATGATGGCCTCAGGCCCGGCCTCTCCCATCAGCCCGGTTCCATTGCGCATCGGAAACAGCATCGGGCTGTTCACAACACCACCTGTCGCAAATGGCGTCACAACATTGCCCTTCGCATTGGCAAACAAACCGCCCAGCAAATTGCCCAGCGGCTTGATCGCCATCGACAACGCCTGGTTCGCCATCGAGAGAGCAAGCGAACGAAAAACATCCGACAGCTTTCGACCATGAATAACAGCCCCCGCCAGTGACGTAACCAGCTTCGACCCAAACGCGTCAGCAAGCCTTGTGAGGTCCTGCATTTCGGTTTTGAGTTCCGCTGTCCTCAAAGATATTTGTGTCTGTTGTTCCATTTCATTGACCTTTCAAATTCCCCTCATCCGCCCTTCGGGCACCTTCTCCCGCGAAAAGGCGCGGGAGAAGGCTAATCGTTGTTGCCTTCTCCCGTTTCTTCTAACGCGAGAAGGTGCCCGAAGGGCGGATGAGGGGCGACCAGTCAAACTTTCAATCCGGCCACGCCCTCATCATCTCCACCAGCCCCACTCGTGAAATCCCATCCACGCCCCGCGTGAACACCAGTTCCCGCAACGTGCAGTTCCAAAACTCGCGCGGGCTCAAATGATAGGTGCCAATGCCAAGCCGCATCAGCGCCACCCATGGAAAGCGCTCAGCCAACGGCGAACGTCGCCTTCAACAACTCCACAACAATCCGCATGAATCCCGCCGCACCATCATCCACGCGAAAGCGGGCCACCTCATCATCTGCCACCGCATGCCCTGCACCCCGCAACCCCGCCCCAATCACCTTGATGGCATCCGATGCCTTGATCCGGCCCTGCTCGAACCTTTCGGCCAAGGCCAGAACATCCTCGCCACCATAAGCGTGTTCCAACTCTGCCAGCGCCCCCAGCGTCAGACACAACGTGTAATCAACGCCATCAAACCGCGCCGCAATCTCACCCCGATGCCGGTTGACCATGATCAGATCACCGTGAACGTCAGTGGACCAGCGGAGTCGAGCGATACTTCAAACGTCACTTCGCCGTCATGCCGCCCGGCAAATTCCAGCGCCGTAATCTGAAACAGCCCTTGCACAATGCCAAAGTCCGGAATGATCGCCTGCCAGTTCACAATCGTGCCGTTGAAGAAATAGCCGCGCACCGTCGCATCGGAAGCCGCGTCCTTGAAAATGCCCTGGCCCCGCAGCGCTGCGGTCTTCAGCCCTGCACCCGCCAGCAATTCGCGCCAGGCTCCAACACTTTCCTGCGACGTTGAATCAACTGTCTCTGCGTTGAATGACAATGTGGAAGCGCGAAGCCCCGCCACCGTTTGATAGCTCCCGCCCCCCGTTGCATCAACTTTCAGCAACAGGTCGCGGCCCTTTTGTGCGGCCATGTTATCTCTCCTTAAAGTGGTTCAGTCGCAGCGCGAAAACGCAGTGTCGCACCAAATGTTTTGTCATTCTTCATCCGCGCCACGCTGCAAAACACAACGCGCAGATTGATCAACCGATGATCCGTCAACACCAGTACGGCATTGTCCAACACCGCCTCGATGCGCGAACACATTGCTTGCGCCTTCGCCCGTCCGCGCTCCTGCGTGGCAAGCTCTATCGCAACAAAATGCTCATGCGCCTTCTGGTCCATGACAGACCAGTCGCGCGTTTCGACACCGGCAAAGGCAACATAAAGTCCCTGCTCACCGCGCGGTGCCTCATCAAACACATGCCCACCACCAAGCAGCGCAATCAGCGCCGTATCGCCAAGCAAAGCCGCCCGCATCGCCTGCACCAAAGCCAGAGCCGGGTTCATGCCAGCCTCATCACGCGGTAAGCGTTGATCAGTTCCAGAACTGCCGGGGGCATGACCCGCGCGAACTCATCACCACGATGCGCATAGCCATCCGCAACCAGCAACAACACAGCTTGTTTCAAATCCACAGGCACCGCAGCCGCCAAACCAAAGCCCGCCGTAAAACGCACTTCGATACCCTTTGCACGACGCCCCGGCGGTGATGGATTGCGCCCCTGCCGGAACACCACACGCGGTGAACTGGAAGTGGCGTCGAGAAAATAATGTGCCGTATCGACAGATGCTGCCGTATCCAGATCACCATAAATGATGACGTCCGAAACAGCACTCACCGGATTCACGTCCAGCTCCACCAAACCGCCAGGCGGCCAGAAATCCAGAAACTGCGACCAACCCTGCGATATCAAACGAAGGCCGGTTTTCACCTCAAGCCGGCGTCTGGCCGAAACAATCAGTGTACTGATGAACACATCATCGTCCACGTGAGTGACCCGAAGATGAGCCTTGGCCTCAGCCAGACTCACCGGCTCCACCACTGGCGGAGCAGTCAAAATAAGAGACATGAAATTTTCCTTTACAAATCGAGAGCGCCGAAACACCCCCTCCCCCTTCGGGTACTCCCCCGGCGAAAACGCCGAGGGAGGAAGGGTTTCTCCCTCATCGCTCTTGCGATGGGGGAGTACCCCGAAGGCGGGAGGGGGTGTTTGACCCGGAACGACTCCCCCTTAAGTCAGACCAAACTTCAGTGTCTTGATCGCATCAAAATCCTGGATGCCACCGCCCACGCGCTTCGTGGTGTAAAACAGAATATAGGGTTTGGTGGAGAACGGATCACGCAACACCCGCACCCCCACACGGTCCACAATCAGATAGCCACGCTTGAAATCGCCAAAGGCCACGCCATGAACATCGGTTGCAATATCAGGCATGTATTCTGACTCCACCACCGGAAACGCCAGCAGCGAAGCATTGCCATTGGGCACCGCAGCGGGCTGCCACAGGTAATTGCCCTGCGCATCCTTGAACTTGCGGATCTGCGCCTGCGTGTTGCGGCTCATCACCCAAGACCCATTCTGGCGGTAACCAGCTTTGAGCGCATAGATCAGATCAACCAGCTTGTCTGTCGGGTTCGAAGCCGCAAAACCACCCGCCACACCCGTTGCAATATAGCCCGTGTTGCCCCACGTCCAAGACGCCTGTGGCACTTTGGTGTAGTTCAGAAAGCCCTTGGGCTTTGTGATGCCATCACCATTGATGAACGCATCAGTCTCCTGTTCGGCAAACACGGTTTCCACTTCCCGTGCCAGCCATTCATCCAGATTGACGATTGAGTCATCCAGCAAGGCCTGCGTCGCCGCAGGCATCGCATAAAGTTCCATCGCCGGAAATTGCAGCTCGGCCAGGACTGGTGAACCAGTCTGTGGACGCGCCGCCGTTTCACCAATCCAACCCGTGGCCGCACCACCGGTGGCAAATGGCTTTTTAAACAGCGTTGTCGAACTCTGTCGCACATCCGCAATCGAGCGGATTGGCGATGCTTTCGACAACAGCCGCGCAATTTCAGCCTCGGTTTGCGATGGTACAAGATAACCACCATCCGTACCCGACCCCACCGACATCGCCTTGGCTTCAATCGCCGACAAACCCTGCGCCTCACCGCGACGCACATACATGTCGAAAGCCTGCTTGTGTTCAGAAGGCTCGGCGATTTTCTCAGCCGACAAGGCCGGACGGCGCGACTTCAGGATCAACTCATCAACAGCCTTGTTGATGCGATCCACCTTGTCGGACGTTACAACATCCGCACTCATGCGCTTTTCGATTTGCGCCAGTCGATCATCATTGGCGTCCTTGAACGCCTCGAAGGCGCTGAGCACATCATCATGCGTCGCCTCATGCGCCACTTTTGTTTCAAACGGCATATGCATATCCATATCTCAATTCACTCCTGTTTTATCTATTGTTGAAAAACGATTGCGGGCGGAAGTTTGAAGTAAGCGTCCGCGCGGGCCCGTGCCGCGCATTTCACCGTGCTCACCCGCGCCCCATCCAACATGGGGAAGGTCACGAGCGAGATTTCCCAGAGATCAACAGCCAACAACTGTCGCGTGCCCGAAGCACGATCATTCCGTGCACGGACGGTTTTGAACCCGATAGACAAGCCATCAAGACCACCCGCATCCAGCAGCGCCAGCAATTCGCGTCCCCGCTGCACATTCAAATTCAATCGGCCGCGCACCCAAAGTCCACGCGGCCGCTCCTCAATATCGATCCAGGTGCCCACAGGCTCTGCCGGATTGTGCTGGAACAACATGCGAATGCCTGCGACACCCTTTCGTCCCAAACTCTCGGCAAAAGCCCCGGCCACCACCACATCACCCTGTTGGTCGCGCTTGCCAAACAAACTCGCATAACCCTCAAATACGCCTGTGCCCGAGCGCACAGACAATAGCCCGCTACCCCCGCGCTGCATCAAACGCTGGCCCATCATCACCACCTCTCCGAAAAGAAAAAGCCGGTTCGCAAGAACCGGCTTTGAAAGTTGACCTGTATTTTTTGACTATCTCACCCACCATACCCCACAGCAGCCCGCTTCTCATCCACCGTCAAAAACGCAGCGTCATTTACCCGCTTCCACAGCGCATCCCGGTCCGGTGCCAGCGCCTCCACCTGGTCCAGATCCGGAACCAGTTTCAATTCACCATCAGCATAAGGCTGCAACAGCGCCGCCAAACCATCGGCCAATCGGCACGCCAGCGGCACCACCGTCTGCCGCCACAGCACACGGTTCGCTTCGGCATAATTGGCGTAGGTATTGTCGCCCGGAATCCCCAACAACATCGGCGGCACACCAAAGGCCAGAGCGATCTCGCGAGAAGCAATATTCTTCGCCTCAATAAACTCCATTTCCTTCGGACTGAACCCCATCTCTTTCCAGTCGAGCCCACCCTCCAAAATCATCGGCCGCCCGGCATTGGCCGCCCCTTGATAAGTGTTTTCCAATTCCGCCTTGAGCCGATCAAACTGTTCCGACGTCAGCGAGCCGTCACCACTGGCAAACACCAGTGCCCCTGAAGGCCTCGCCGCATTGTCCAGCATTGCCTTGTTCCACGCCGACGCTGCGTTGTGCGTATCAATGGAGCGCGCTGCCGCTTCAAGCGGCGACAAGCCATAATAGTCATCCGTGGGGTTGAACATCTTCACATGCAACACATGTTCACGCGGCATGCGCACCGATTGTCCGCCCACGGAGTATTCATAGGCCTCAGGCCACCCCGCGCGGGACGGCACCACCTGCATGCGGTCAGGCCGTAAAGCAAACAACTCACGCGGCGCATCATCCAAGGTAACCAATTCCGCATAGGCATTGCCACTCACCATCAAGTAAGCAAATAGGTTCTCCAGCAACTCCCGCCCCGTTTGAGACGCGTTGGGCCGCTGCAGCATAGACATCAGCGGATGCGACGAAACCTCCTTGCCACCAACATAAAGCAACAACGGAATCGAAGCCGCAGCCTCACTCACCATCCGCACCGAACGATAGCCAACGACATTTCCGGCAAAACCGGTCTTCGCCAGCGCCCCATAGTTCAAGGGCGTCCACTGCGGACGCCCCGCTGTGTGAAGAGCAACTATAGACGAGGTGGCCGAAGCTTTCGTCGTCAACAAAGATTTCAATTTTTCAAACATGTTCTTTCCTTCATCAGACACCCCCTCCCCCTTCGGGGTACTCCCCCGGCGACGACGCCGAGGGAGAAAGAAAATACAATTTCTCCCTCGGCCCCACTTGGCCGGGGGAGTACGGCGACGCCGGGAGGGGGTGTATCAAACAACCCGCACCTTTGGCTCACTCGTCTTCCGCAACATCAACTCCGTCACCGCCCACACCAGCGCATCCATCCGGTCCGGACTTTTCGCCCCCTCGCCAATCGCCGAACACATTTCGTCTTCCAGCGCTGCGAAACCGCCCACATGCGAAACCCGGCCCTGCTCATACAGAGCCGCCACTGGCTCGGCCCGCGCCCGCTTGCCCCGCGTGGCATGCACCGATTTCAGGGGCACCGTTGCATCCACCTGTGCCAACAATTCCCGCACCATCTCGCCACCCTGGTTGACCTCCGCCACAACACGGTCAGCCTCCCAGCGCTTGAACACAGTCACAACCTTCTCGGCCCACTGCAAGGGACGCATGCGCTTCACACTGGCGTCCTCCAACACATAGGCCCGGCCGTCCGCACCCAAACCCACACACACAATGCCGCAGGCATTGGACCTCGCAGTTGATGTCACAGGCGGGTCCACCGCAACAACGATGCGCTTCAGATCAGGTGCTACCTTGCGTCGACCCAACTCAATCGTCTCGCGTTTCCACAATGCATCCGCATCATCCAAAATCAACTCACCATCCAGCTCCTGCCGCCCCAATGCCGTGCCACCGTACCGTGCCATGATATCCGTCAGAAACGAGGGGGCCAAATGCGCCGCATTGTCCAAAGTCTTGCTCCGCGTCACCACAGTCGCCGCATCATTCATCAGTTCACGGATCAATTTTGTGGCCCGCGGCGTGGTGGTAATCACAGCTTGCGGCACATCTCCAAGACGCAGCGCCATCTGAACATTCATCCATGCTTCCTCCGCCCGCTTCCACTTTGCCAATTCATCACACCACACCGCATCAAATTGTGGACCCCGCAGACTGTCTGGTTCCTCCGCCGAAAAAACCTGCGCGATTGATCCGTTCTTCCACGTCAACGTCCGCTTCGATGGCTGGTACACCGGCCGCTCACCATCGTGATGCACCGACAACACCCCCGACACGCCCTCAATCATGACGAGCCGCGCCTCATCATAAGTCGGCGCCACAATGGCAATCCTCGAACACCGCCGGATCACAGGTTCAAACAACCCCAGCGCCAGCGCCTTCACCCATTCGGCTCCGGCCCGCGTCTTGCCAGCTCCACGCCCGCCCAACACCAGCCAGTTGCGAAACTCAATTGTCGGCGGCAGTTGTTGCTCCGGTCTCGCCCAATAAAGCCACTGGTTGTTCAGCTCTATCACCTCGTCCTGCTTCAGTTTCGCCGACAGGAGCGAGGCCAACCCAAGCTCCGCGCAGTCTTCCAATCTTGTCCGCAAGCTGTTGACGTTGTCCGTCATCAAAATACTTGTGGGTCTGGATTTCCTTGCGTTTGCGGGCACGTTCTTTGCGTTCAAGATCCATCACCTTTTCAAGCGTGCGCACCAGAAGATTGGTCGAGCGCATTTGACGTTCATTGGTAATCGCATCCACCTCGATCCCCAGTTCCTTGATCTGCCCTTCAAGCTCCATAAGCCGCTGGTGCAGGATGTCTTTGACCCGCCGGACGACCGCAGCCGTCGTTTCGCCCTTGGTGGCGGAGCGCGGCAGGATCCGGGGCTTGCCTCGCATGCGCCAACCCAGTTTCTTGGCCAACACCGCAAGCCCGATCTTGTGCAAGCCAACCTCTTCAGCAATCGTTTCAACGGCTTCCTGGTCCTGCTCATAACGCAGCCGGATAGACGCCCAAACCGGATCATCCGGCGGCTTAGTTGGAATAGTCATCAATGTGTCCTCTGGTTAAGTGAGGTCCCTCACCCTGAGGTGCGAGCCCTTGCGAGCCTCGAAGGGCCGCCCGGTGAAGCAACTTCCGTCCTCACCCATTTCTGGAATGTACGAATATCTAGCGTAACGACCGCGCGGTGTCAAGCACTTTTTTCATAACACAGCAATTTAATTTACAAACGATTGAAATTTCAACCGAAACAAACAACCCTTCGAGGCGCTCAAGAGCTGGCCTCGAAGGGTGCGCCACGATTCAAAATGCAAAGAATATCCATACCGGAAGAACCCAACATTCGTTCTTGCCCACTTCTGGAATATACGACTATCTAGCGTAACGACCGCGCGGTGTCAAGCACTATTTTCCTTTTTGCAGAATTTATTTTTTAGTCGTGCCCGGAGCCTCTCCCTAAGCTATTGTGCATAAATGGACATTCGCCAATTGCAATATCTCGCCGCCCTCGCCCGTGAAAAACACTTCACCCGGGCCGCTGCCGCCTGCAACATCACCCAGCCTACCCTTTCTGGCCGCATCCGCCAGCTGGAACAGGAACTCGGCGTTCCCCTGCTGGAGCGCGGTCAGCGCTATATCGGTCTCACGCCAGAAGGTGAGCGCGTCCTCAAATGGACCCACTCCATTCTCGACAACTGGCAAAGCCTGCAGGGCGAACTGGCGTCAATCAAGGGCAAAAAGGGCCAATTGGTAGGCCGCATGGTGCTGGGAGTCATTCCTTCGGCCCTGCCCAAGGCCGCGCTTCTCACGCAAGCCATGAACAAGGCTCATCCGGCAGTGGATTTTACAATTCTCTCCCATTCCTCCGAAGATATCATCCGTGCACTGAGCGATTTTTCCATCGAAGCTGGCATTACCTATCTCGACAATGAACCAGTAGAGGGCCTGCTTCACGCTGAACTCTACAGCGAAAACTACTGCCTTTTCGTTTCCACCGAAAACGAAATCGCCAAGCAAAAGTCTGTAACCTGGTTCGAGGCGGCCCAGCAGCCCTTGTGCCTTTTAACGCCCAACATGCAAAACCGCCGCATCATAGACCGCGCCTTCGCAGCAGCCAAAGTCCAGCCCACGGCCCGCCTCGAAACCAATTCCATCATGAATCTGATCTCTTCCGTCCGCAGCATGAACCTCTGCTCCATCATGCCCGACTATTTCCAAAACGCCTTGGGGGCCCTCGAAGGTGTAGCCGCCATTCCCCTCGCTGAACCCACAGTTTCCCACAAAGT
>JANPCL010000107.1:0-9681 GCA_031430915.1 Hyphomicrobiales bacterium | reverse complement strand
TTGCATGCCATCAAGGGATGGCAGCACCCCTATCATTGGATCCCGAGGGTGGCAACGCCCTCACCATTTTGCCCCTCATCCGCCCTCCGGCCACCTTCTCCCGCCCCTCTGGGCGGGATATGGTGCCCGCAGGGCGGATGAGGGGCAAAATGCTCAGGCCGTTGCCACCCTCGGCATCAAATCATAGGGGTGCTTCCATCCCTTGATGTCCTGCAAACGGTCCAGCCAATTCTGCACATGGGCGAATTGACCCAGATCAAACGGCAATTCCTCACTATAGTATAAATACCCACACAATGAAAAATCTGCGATGGTGGGGCGGCGACCTATGACGTAGGTGTGTTGCGTCAAATGCCCGTCCAGCACCTTGAGAGCGCCAAGCGCCCTGCCCCGCAGCCATTCGGTCACAGGGGTTTCGCCAGTCTTGGCAAAGTTGATCATGAAGCGCAGGGTGGCAACCGGGCTGGTGAGTTTGTGATTGTCAAACAACATCCAGCGCAATATCTCGCGGCGTTCGTCATCGCTCTTTGGACCATATTTGCGGGCCACTTCTGCAAGGTAATCGAGGATCACACCAGACTGTGTAAACTTCCGCGACCCATGGATCAAAACAGGCACCTCACCCATCTCGTTGAAGCTCTGCCTGAACTCCGGCGTGCGGGTTTCACCGTTGAAAAAATCAACCCATTGGGGTTTCCAACTGAGTTCGCAGGCTTGCAGCATGAAGGCCACCTTATAGGCGTTGCCTGACTCGCCCATGCATAACAATGTGTAGTCCGCCATTACCATCCCCGGTCAGCAAATCACTATCTCACATCTAGCACACTCGTGCGTGCATGACGAACAACATCCGTGGCCAATGAGCCCTTGAAGAGTCGTTGCATGCGACTACGCCCTTCATCTGTGACGGCAATGAGGCGATAGAGCGAACCTGATTCAACAATTTCCTGCAGCGGATCACCCACCGCTGTTTTGGTTTCGTGCACGTCAACCTTCATGGCCTTGAGCAGAGCCTTGGCATTGGCCACTGCTTCCTCCGCAGCCGGACGGGCAGCTTGCGTGGGGGCGACAGAAAACAGTGTGATGGGTTCACCCGTCATGTGTGCCAGCACAGCTGAGCGGCGAACCGCCTGCATGGCGCGCGATGATCCGTCGGTGCAAATGAAAATGCCCTTCCGGTCAAAACTGTTGCGCGCCACCAGCACGGAACAGGGTGCAATGGTGGTGACATTCTGCACAATGCCGGTACCGAAGAATGCTCTCACTTCGTTGTACCAATGACTGGGTTCGCCGAGGATCATCAGGTTATAGGGGCCGAGTTCATATTGGTCGAGAATGCCGCCCGCTACATCGGGAGCGGTTTTGAGTTTGAGAACAACATGACGGCCACCCGCTTCCTTGTATTCCACCTTGGTGTCGCCCGCCGCATCGCCCCAGGCTTTTTCATGGGCTCCACTGATGTTCCAGCTTTCCGCGTCAATGCCCTCCTCTTTCAAAACTTCCAGAGAGCGCTTCAGGTGTTTCACCCCCGGCAATTCAAAGCCAGCCTCCATCATGTTCTGCCGCGCCAGCCGCACCTGCAAGCCACCGGAGTGGAGACCCTGATCAATGGGGCGGACGTGGAGGTTGATGAGGTCGCAGTTCGGGGCAACGGCAAAGCGGGCGGCAAAGCGGACGCAGATTTCACTTTCGTCGGTGCCGTCAATACAGGAGAGAATGCGAAAGCGGCTGCGCCGTTCGCGGCGCAGGTTGTGCAGGGTTTTCTGGACAGCGGCTTCAGTTCGGTCGCTCAGAGTTTGGCGTTTGAAGAGATCAAGCATGAGGTCCCTTTCTCTCAATTCGCATCACACCCTCCCCATCACGGCGCCAGCAGCGGCCAGTAGAAGCCTGCCGTCAGAATGAGGACAATGTAGGACAGCACCATCATGCGGATGCCGATTTTGAAGAAATCGGCGCTGCGCAGATAGCCTGAGGCGAAAATAATGGTGAAGGCGGGTTGGGCTGCCGGTGTGAGATAACCGAAGGCCGACGACATGGCGGTGAGGAAGCCGATACGCAGCGGATCTTCACCTGCGACCACGGCGGTATTGAGCACAACAGGGGCGAGCACTGCGACGGCAGCGCCGGCGGACATGGTGTTTGAGACTCCGATGGTAAGAAGCGCAATGCCCGCATCAAAGCCCAAGCCACTGCCAGCGCCGATGGACTGCATGCCCGCCAGCACACTGGATGCCACCCATTGGGCGGCACCTGTCGATTTCATTTCAATGCCGAGGGAGATCGCTGCCGCATAGAGCAGTACCACGCCCCAGTTGACGCCGGAGTTGATATCTTCCCAGCGCACGAGACCCGCCACCAGAAACGCCGCGGTGCCGCCAATCGCAATGACGCCCAATCCCATGGTGGACGAGAATGCGATCCAGCAGAAAATGGTGGCGAGGAAAATCGCAATGGTGGACCATTCTGCTATGCGCATCGGTCCCTGCATGGAGACTTGTGCGCGCAAGCGGCTGATGGCGCGGGACATGTCAGTGGTCTCGGGTTTGAATGTAAACACAAGCAGGGCCGCCACAATGGGCAAGCGGGCGATGAACATGGGAAAAGCGTATTTGGCCCAATCCAGATAATCGACGAGAAAACGCTGCGTCGCCGGGTTGGAGGGATCGTAGAAGAAGTCCTTCCAGTATGAAATCATGATGGCGTTGCGGGCACCGCCTGAGGGAGTAGCCACACCTGCAATGGAACAGCCATATGATATCGAAAACAGGATGACGGCGGCGAGATTGTGTACTTTCTTGGGATCATTCGACGTCAACGTTATGAGTGTTACACCAACGGGCAGCATCATGGCCGCCACGGTATGTTCGCCAATGAAAGCCGCAAGCAAACCACAGACGGTGGTGATGCCGAAGCTGATCCAATACACGTTGGTGCCTGTGGTTCGCACAATCCACCAGGCAATGCGCTTGTCGAGCCGTTGTTTCACAACGGCCACGGCCAGCATCAATGATCCGAGAATAAATAAAACGGAATCTGTCATCAGGCTGCGCGCCACTTCCGTGGGATCGAGTTTCAGCAACACCACTTCGCCGACAATGATGAGCAGCGGCACCGTGGGCAGCGGCACTGCCTCGCTGATAAACAGCATGGTCGCCATCAGCGACATGACGAGCACGATCTGCCCTTCGTGTGTGAGGCCCGACGGTGTGGGCGCGTTGATCAGCAGAAAGCCCAGCAACATGGTGATGATGAACCAGCGCCGTTTCCACAGCAGGGCGAGGTCCATGTTCTCGAGCATCAGGCGATAGCGCTGGTATCCACGGCGGCGGAAGCGCTGCAAACGCGAGCGCGGCTCATGCGCCAGCAGGCTGTCCCGCGCCAGGTTAAACTGTGTTTGCACGTCCGTCGTCATGCACTCTGCCCAATCATCACAACTTGGGTTAGGCTTTGCTGCAAATACAGGGATTCGCAAGCGTGACTGACGACATATTGCCCGTACTGGCCGCCATTGATGCGGATATCGAGAACAGCATCGACAGTCTTTGCGAATTGCTGCGCTTTGCCTCCATCGCTACGGACCCGGCCTATGACGCCGAGTGCCGAAAAGCCGCCGACTGGATGGTGGATTATTTCAAGCGCATGGGCTTTTCCGCGCGCACCTATCCCACCACGGGCCAGCCTGTGGTGATTGCGGATTACGTGCCCTCTGGAAAAGCGAAGAGCCAAATTCCCCATATCCTGTTTTATGGTCATTACGATGTACAGCCGGTTGATCCCCTCGCCCTGTGGCACAGCCCACCATTTGAGCCGCGCCGGGGCAAAACGGCATCCGGCAAGCCTTGCATCTTTGCCCGGGGAGCCGCCGACGACAAGGGCCAACTCATGACCTTTACCGAAGCCACACGGCACTGGCTGGCCGTTCACGGCGAACTGCCGTTTCGCCTCACGGTGGTGATTGAAGGCGACGAAGAAGGTGATGCCACCCATATCGACCGCTTCGTGGCGGCCAACACGGATCTGTTGCAAGCCGACGTGGTGGTGATCTGCGACACCGGCATGTGGGAAGATGACCGCCCGTCCATTGTTACATCGCTGCGCGGCTGCGCATCGGACGAAGTGGAAATCACGGGGCCACGGCTGGACCTGCATTCGGGATATTATGGCGGTGCAGCGATGAACCCGCTGCGGGTTCTCTCTGGCATTCTCGGCCGCATGTTTGATGAGAAGGGCCGTGTCACCATCCCCGGCTTCTATGAGGGGGTTGTGAAGCCAAGCAAGACACAGCGGGCGCGCATGGCGAAGATACCTTTCAATACGAAAGCCTTCCTGCAGCCTGTCGGTCTTAAAAAGTCCGCAGGCGAGCAGGAGTTCACAGCGCTCGAGCAAATGTGGATCAGGCCCACGGCAGAAATCAACGGCATCTGGGGCGGCTATATGGGGCCGGGTGGCAAGACCGTCATCCCGTCCAAAGCCAATGCCAAGCTGAACTTCCGTCTGGTCGCGGGGCAAAATCCGAAGAAAGTTCAGAAGGCATTTCGCGATTATGTGCGCAAAGCCCTGCCAGAGGGTTTCAAAGTCAAGTTCGCTGAGAAAACCGAAACCGCAACCGCTGTGTCTGTGGCAGATGACAGCCCGTGGATCATAGCGGCACAACGCGCGCTGAAAGCCGAATGGGGCAAGTCCGCCGTCATGTCTGGCGGAGGCGGGTCCATTCCTGTGGTGGAAAGTTTCAAGAAACACCTGGGGCTGGACAGCATTCTGGTAGGCTGGGTGCGTGAAGGCGACGCACTGCACAGCCCGAATGAAAAATATGATATCGAGGCCTACCACCGCGGCATGCGGAGTTATGCGCGGTTTATTGCAGAAATCGCAAGCAGCCCCTTTAAAACCGTCATTCCCGCGAACGCGGGAATCCAGACTTTCAACACCCGCGCCCGTGGAAAGTCTGGGTCCCCGCGTTCGCGAGGATGACGACTGAATTTAGTATTTCGGATTAACTTACAAGGTTCATAAATGACCAATCTCTCCATCACCCCCGTCCTCGCCGACGCCGACCAGAACCTCGATGCCAACATTGCCCGTCTGTTTGATTTCCTGCGCATTCCCTCGCTCTCCGCCGACCCCGCCTACAAGCCCCACATCATGAAAGCCGCAAACTGGATTTGCGCCGAGTTGAAATCCCTGGGCTGTGATGCGTCGGTGCGCGAAACACCTGGCTGCCCCATGGTTGTCGCGCATTACACACCACCCAACGCAACAGCGAAAACATCGCATGCGCTGTTCTACGGCCATTATGATGTACAGCCTGCAGACCCCCTTGACCTCTGGACATCGCCCCCGTTCGAACCGGTTCGCAAAACCGACAAGGACGGAGTTGAGCGCATGTATGGACGGGGCACAGCGGATGACAAAGGCCAGTTGATGACCTTCGTCGAAGCAGCGCGCAGTTTTATTCGCGTGCATGGGCAATTGCCGATCAAGGCAACGTTCCTGATTGAAGGTGAAGAGGAGTCCGGCTCGCCGTCGCTGGTGCCCTTCCTCAAGGCCCATGCCGAGGAATTGAAATGTGACGTGGCCTTCATTTGTGACTCCAATATGTGGGATGCGAAAACGCCTGCGATCACCACACGCTTGCGCGGGCTGGTGCATGAAGAGGTGACGGTGAAAGGACCCGCACTTGATTTGCATTCAGGCCTCTACGGCGGCCCCGCCATGAACCCGATCCGCGCACTGACGCGGTTGATTTCTCTCATCCACGACAAAAACGGCAAGGTCACCATTCCCGGTTTTTACGACGGCGTGTCTGACTTGCCCGCCTCCACCAAAAAGCAATGGCGCGGTCTGAAATTTTCGGACAAAAAATTCCTCGGCGAAGTCGGCTTGAAATCGGCTGCGGGTGAAAAAGGCAAAACCGTGCTTGAACAAATCTGGGCGCGGCCAACAGCTGAAGTGAACGGCATGTGGGGTGGTTATCTGGGGGCTGGCACCAAAACCGTGATCCCGTCAGAAGCCCACGCCAAATTCACCTTCCGCCTCGTTGGCAAGCAAAGCCCTGCAAAAGTGCTGAAGGCCTTCCAGGCTTTTGCGAAAAAGAACATGATCGGCGATGCGAAGATTTCATTCTCCGGCAAGGGCGGCGGCAGTCCGGCATCAGAGATCGCCGAGAGCAATCCCTACATCGTCAAATCATCCAAGGCACTTAAAGAGGAATGGAAACGCGACACCGTGTTGATGGGCTCAGGTGGCTCCATTCCCATCGTGCGCTATTTCAAGGATGTGTTGAAAATGGACTCGGTGCTGGTTGGGTTCGGACTGAATGATGACGCCATTCACAGTCCGAACGAGAAATACAACGTGTCGAGTTTCGCGCGGGGGATACGGTCATGGATACGGATCATGGATGCCATGGGGAAGTGAGTGAAGGGACCTTGTAAGTCATTTTCAGCAACCTCTTCTGGTTCTATAGTTGATGTTGCGGTGGCAGGTGTGAGACCGCCGGACCTCAGGGTACTTGAGCCCGCGGATGAGCTTGGTCGTGCACCTGCCGTTCCATCGAACCCGAACAGTCGCCAGGGCCGCTCGTTTAGAAGCCCGCTTAGACAAGGATGGGATCAGATGGCCGCCACCGCAAAAGACCAGAAGATGTTTGTTGGTATTGATGTCTCGAAGGACAGGCTGGATGTTCACATCCATCCCTCGGGAGAGCGTTTTGAGGTGCCCCGCACGGAAGACGGTGCGGAGCAGCTTGTCACCCGCCTCAAGAGCCATGACCTTGCGGTCATCGCCATTGAGGCAACGGGTGGCTACGAAGTGATGGTGGTTGC
Source organism: Hyphomicrobiales bacterium (assembly GCA_031430915.1). Lineage (GTDB taxonomy): Bacteria > Pseudomonadota > Alphaproteobacteria > Rhizobiales > Aestuariivirgaceae > Aestuariivirga. Next base: position 2,857 of record JANPCL010000107.1, on the reverse strand, counting down.
GGCACTGGCTGCGGCGGGGCTTCCCGTAGCAGTGGTGAACCCCAAGCGGGTTCACCACTATGCCAAGGCCTTGGGTGTAAGTGCCAAGACCGACGCCCTTGATGCTCACGTCATTGCGCGTTTTGCCTGTGATGTGAAGCCTCAGGTGCGGGCGCTGCCGGATGCCGAAACCCTTGTTCTGGGTGAGGTTTTGACGCGCCGCCGCCAGATTGTGCAGATGATCACGGCAGAAAAGAACCGTGCCCTTCGCATGGTCCAGCAGAAGCACATGCAGAAAAGCATTGGTCGCATCATCACGGCACTTGAAGCGGAACTCGCCCGCCTCGACGGGTCGATTGATGGCATGGTCAAGGCTTCGCCGCTGTGGAGCGAAAGGGAAGAGTTGCTCAGTTCTGTGCCCGGTGTCGGCAAGATCATTGCCCGCACCCTTCTCGCTGAACTCCCGGAACTCGGAACCCTCGACCGGAGGCAAGTCGCGGCCCTTGCGGGGCTCGCCCCATGGACGAGGCAATCCGGGCAATGGCGCGGTCACAGCATGATTGGAGGTGGCCGGGAAGTCCCCCGCACTGTCCTGTTCTTGGGGGCAATGGCAGCCGCGCGTCACAACCCCGACCTCAAGGCCTTCTCCCTGCGTCTGCTCAATGCAGGCAAATCCAAAAAAGCTGTTCTCACCGCCGTTAGCCGAAAACTCCTCACAATCCTCAATGCAATACTCAGAGATGGAACACCATGGTCCCAAAAAACCGCTTGACGAAGAACACAGTCGCTCATCAGCCCTACGCCGTCTCGCCCATGGCATCGAGATATTCGTTGAGATGCTCCAAATTCTCAAACCGCATCCAGCCCTCATCGGTTTCAGCCTCAACCGTTTGGTCTGACAGGATACGCGCTGGCCGTCCGCGGATTTCGCGTTCTTCCAGAACATAAAGTTCACCGTCTTCGACTTCATCTTCGGCTTCGGGTTCGGGTTCTTCGTCAGCGACGTCTTCAGCCACGTCTTCGACTTTGGCTTCGGCAATATCGGACACACCGCCGATGGCATTGGCGATATCGGCCTTGGCTTGTTCAAGGGCGGCGATGGTATCGTCAACGGCACTTTTCGCAGGCGCTGCAGTTTCTGTGACCGCTGCGACCACGACTGTGGTTGCGGCCACTTCGGCAGCCTTTCGGCCAAAGCCCGGAAAGCGGATGCGGGCAGGTGATTCTTCTGCCGCGAGCAGCGGAGGCACCGACGCAGCAGGGGTTGGCTCGCTGGTAACGATGGGCTGTACCACCGCTGCGATTTCGGGTTCTTCAACCGTTTCAACACGCGCAGGCACTGCCACAGCCGGGACGTAACCCTGCAAGGCTCCGATCACCCCACCAAGCCCAATAGCCAGTATGCCACCGGTTAACAAAGTGGCTGCCGTATCCAGCGACAACCCCTGGATTTGCATCTGTGCAGGGTTCAAATAACCCGTCACCGCCAACGCGGCGCCAACGGCCAAAAGTATAATGCCAAGCACAGTCATCAATTTCGACATGGGTACCCCTCCGATTCAGCCCGCATCTAACGGAAATAAGGCTAACACATTCCTAACGTTCGCAAAACTGTTTACCCTTCGTTAACGATACGGGGGGCGGGGCGGCTCATGCTGCCTGTGGACAAGGTGGTCCAGACCTGTCTGGCGATGTCGCGGTAGATGGCGGCATGGGCCGACTCAGGCAACGTTGCCACGATAGGTTCTCCCCGGTCCGAGCGCAGGCGCACCTCCATATCCAGCGGCACTTCGCCGAGGAAGGGCACGCCCAGACGCTCCGCTTCCCTGCGCGCGCCGCCGTGGCCAAAGATGTCATGGCGTTCGCCGCATTTGGTGCAGGTGAAATAGCTCATGTTCTCGACAATACCGAGGATTGGCACAGACACCTTCTTGAACATGTTGAGGCCCTTCCGGGCATCAATCAGGGCCAGGTCCTGCGGAGTGGAGACAATGACAGCGCCTGACAGCGGTGTATTCTGCGCCATGGTCAATTGCGCGTCGCCTGTCCCCGGCGGCATGTCCACCACCATCACGTCAGTTTCCGACCATTCGACTTCACGCAACAACTGGGTGAGCGCTGACATCACCATGGGGCCGCGCCAGATCATAGGTGTGTCTTCGTCCACCAGAAAACCGATGGAGGCCACTTCGAGGCCATAACGCGACATGGGCTTCATGCGTTTGCCCGCCGCATCGGATGCAAGCGGCTTTCCAGTAAGGCCAAACAGTTTCGGCATGGACGGGCCATAAATATCCGCGTCGAGTACTGCGACCTTCAAGCCAAGAGTTGCAAGGCCCAGCGCCAGATTGATCGCCGTGGTGGATTTGCCCACGCCACCTTTTCCCGACGCCACGGCGATGATATGCTTCACCCCCACCACAGCACCACCGCGCACAGGAGCCTGAGGGGCCGCCTGCCCCGCCTGCCTTTCCGCAGTCAAAGCGATAATCGCCCGCGTGACCCCCGGGATGGCCTTGACCGATTTTTCCACCACATCGCGCAACTGCTCCATGGCCTTCATGTGCTGGGGCGAGGCGGTGAGAGCAAACATCACCTCACCGCCCGTGATGGCGATGTCCGACACCAGCCCGGCAGACACGATATTTCCGCGCCCATCAGGGGCAGCGATGCGCTTCAATTCAGTGCGGATCAGGTCGGCGGTGAGGGTGGTCATAAATCGTCTTTCAGGTTTCGTTCTGGGTGAAGGGACCTCATCAGCCCTTCGGGCAGCTTCTCCAGAGGAGAAGCGACGTGCTGATACACCTCCCCAAACTATCAACATCGAGGGAGGACTACCAACAAGTCGCTTCTCCTCTGGAGAAGCTGCCCGAAGGGC
>JANPCL010000106.1:0-12108 GCA_031430915.1 Hyphomicrobiales bacterium | reverse complement strand
ACCGCCATCCTGCGGAATGGACATATACCGCCCCTGCCCACGCTGGGCGATATCCTTCCATATCGCTTCGGTTTCCTGGTCGCTGCCTGCCTGCACTGCATTGACAATGATGCCGCGCTGCTTGGCCTCTTTCAAAACCTCGGGGTATTTCCGGTCATCGGGATAATCCATGTGCGGCGGTGCATCACCCACGAGGAACACAATGCGCCGGACATGATCACCCTTGCTCCACCTGATGTCGCTGACCGCCGTATCCAGCGCCGCGTTCACCGACTCCGGCGTGTCATCACCGCCATCGGCTTCGAACTTGACCAGACGGCCATACAAGCTCTGCAAGTCCTCCGTCATTGCATGGGTCTTCACCACATACTGGTCACCGCGATCCCGAAACCCGACCAGGCCCATGGCCACGTCAGCGTCGGGGTTCTGCTCCACAATCGTATTGGCAATCGACCAGATCTTGCGCTTTGCCCCGTCAATAAGATCACCCATGGACCCCGTGGTATCCAATACAAACACCACCTCAACCCGCGCAACGTCGGTCGCCTGCGTGGCCGCCAAAGCCGCCGACGACACAAAACCCGACAAGGCAATTCCAACGATAGATGAAACAAAACGCATGACGATCCTCCCTGATACGATGGGAAGAAACATCTGCCGGGAAAATGGTGCAACAAAGGACGGACTCTGTCTGAAACATGGCGAAACTGTCGAAATCGCGCTACACTCCCCCATTCCACAATCACACAGGACAATCACCGTGACCAAACGCATCGTCTTCACTGGAGGCTCCGGCAAGGCCGGCAAATACGCCATCGCCCATCTCGTGGAGCGCGGCCACAAGGTCCTCAACATCGACTTGAAACCGCTCGACCAACCGGGCGTCCACACCCTGATCACCGACCTTACAGACGGAGGCCAAGCCCTCAATGCTCTAACCACCCATTTTGGTTATGAAGGTTATGATGCCGGAAAGCCCCCTTCCCCGCCCGACGCAGTCGTGCATTTCGCCGCCATCCCCGCCATTTTGATGCGGCCTGACAATCTCACCTATCAAACCAATGTCATGAGCACCTATAACGTGCTGGAAGCCGCCATGAAACTGGGCGTGCGCAAGGTCATCATCGCATCAAGTGAAACCACCTATGGCGTGTGCTTTGCAGAAGGCGACAAGGATTTCAAACAATTCCCGCTGGAAGAAGACTACGAGATCGACCCGATGGACAGCTACGGCCTCTCCAAACAACTGAACGAACACACCGCGAGAGCCTTCGCCACCCGCTATGGTGCAGACATCTACGCACTGCGCATCGGCAATGTGATAGAGCCGCACGAATACCACCGCTTCCCCGGCTTCGTCAAAGATCCGATGTCAAGAAAACGCAACGCCTGGACCTACATCGACGCAAGAGACCTTGGCGAAATCGTGCATCTGTGTGTAGAGAAAGATGGTCTGGGCTTCCAGGTGTTCAACGCCGTCAATGACACGATCACGTCTGACTTGCCGACAGAAAAATTCCTTGCGAAATATGCACCGAAGACACCGGTGACGCGGAAGATGGGCGAGTTTGAGGGTCCACTGTCAAACCGGAAGATCAAGGAAGTGCTGGGGTTCAAGGAGCAGCATGATTGGCGGAAGTATGTGTAGAGGGAGTGCATGTTGCCCCTCATCCGCCCTTCGGCCACCTTCACCCGATCCTTTATTGGGAGAAGGTCCCGAAGGGGGATGAGGGGCAAGATGCGACAAGCCTGCCACAAGGAAAATTACCATGACTGATGAATTGAAGGGGAAAAAGGACGCTTCCCTTTTCCACCGCGTGGTGACAGCGAAACGGGAGGGGGCATGCTGAACATACGACAGGTTTTGGGCCACAAGCCGCATGACTTCACCAAAATGAGCGCTGAAGAAGGCCTGGAACTGGGGCCACTTCAATCAGCGGACGAATCGTTGCTGCTGGACCAACCGGGTTGGACCTTGTTCGAATTTGACTTTCCAACCAATCGCGCAATTTTTGTAGATGTTGGTCCAGACGGCGATGTGATCAACGTACCATTCGCCTACAGCACACAAATGCGCATTGCAAAACGCTGGGCCGCCATCGACATTGACGCATTTTTAAAGTTGTCGGCAGAAATCAGGACGTCGCATCGCTTCCTGCATGTTCACAACATAGGTCACTGCGGCTCCACATTGTTGCATCATGTCTTGAATGCCAGTGGCAATGTCTGGAGCATCTCCGAACCCAAGTTCACCCGTGATATTGCAATGAACCGAAAGTCACTGTCGCGCGAACGGCAAGTCGCACTGGCCAAGGCGGGGCTGCAATTTCTTGCGCTTTATCCCCACGCAAGTGAGCGTAGCTGCATTGCCGTCAAGCATTTCAGCCAAGGCACCAAGATATTCGATATTTGGCAAGATGCTTCAAGCGATGCCCGAACCATTTTCATGTATCGCGATGCAATGTCGTGGTGCAATTCCAATTTTGGCTTTTGGCAACGCTGGGGCTTGCCGGCACCTATGCCTTTCAGCGAACGTCACTTTGTCTGGGACACCGAGTCCGGTCATGAAGGTGAAGCCTACTTGCAAGGATTGGTTGATTTCAATCGTCAGGGACTGACCTTCGCCGAGCTGGCCGCTTGCTCATGGGTTCTCCATGTTCAGGAATTTTTGCAAGCCAGGCAGAACGGACTGCATGCGATGGCTTTGCGGTACAATGAACTATTGTCCGATCGCGCATCCACACTCGATACCATCTTCAACTTCTGTGGCATTGCGAAACAAGACATGGAAAAAGTGATGCATGTGTTCGAAGCTGACGCGCATGAGGGGGAGTTGACCGCTCATTCCAAAACCGCGCAGAAAATCACATCTGACGACGCTTCAAACATTTTACGTATTCTGGCAAATTCCAGCGTTTCATTGTCACCTGACGTCATCTTGTAACTCTACTGGGATTGTAAATTTTGGAAAACCTGACGTCTTTGTTTCCCTATTTTGTGCACGCCGGTGCCATCTGCTATTTGATCTGCTTTCTGTTTCGCAATCAAATCTACCTGCGGTGCCTCGCAATTGTGGGCGACTTTTTTTACACCGCATTTTATTTTAACGTCGCAGGCCAACCCCTGTGGGTTGCCATGACCTATTCCACGCTCAACGTGGCCATCAATGTGTTCATGATCACGTTGTTGCTGCGGGATCAGCGCCACGGAAAACTGTCTGACCGGGATTTGCAGCTTTTTCGCCGCTTCAACACGTTGACGCCGGGAGAATTTAGGCGACTGATGAATCTGGGCGTCTGGAAAGAAGCAGCGGAGCCTGTTGATCTGACAACGGAGGGACAAACACCTTTCGAATTGCATTACGTTCTTGAAGGCGATGCCCGCGCAGAAAAAACCGATCCTTCCACAATGCACGGCGATGGTGTTGTGAACAGTTTCTACGGCTTCGTCGGTGAAGTCGCCTACGTGGGCGATCACCCGGCACTCACAACCACCAAGCTTTCACCGGGGGCAAAATATGTAAGTTGGAACACTGCGCGGCTGACGCAGATGCTGGACAAGGACGAAGCCCTCAAGAAGGCACTGCTCCAACTCTTCAATGCCGACATGGCCGTGAAGATCAAAAGATTTTACAACAAGCCGAAGTAGTGCGGCTTGATGCAGCACGATCGACGTGAACAATGAGCCTTCTCTTTAGTGGCGGTGATGTTTGAGGGAACTGAAGGAGCCCAAACAATCTGCTCTTCCTGTTACCTCACCCCGACCTTGAGGGCGGGGCCCGGGGGCGGGTGATGGCCTCAAACGGGGAGAAGAGGGGGCGCTTCCCATAGGCGCTAACTTAAGGGGCGTTCTCGCGGTATTGTCATTGCCGGACTTGTTGCACTGCTGTCCGGCTAAGGAAACTGCTAAATGCAAAATCACTTTGTATTCAAAGCTTCATTTGGTTTTGATCAAGCTTGAGGCTCTAAATTCAGAAGCGCTGTACAATTTCTTGCGGTTTGAAATTCTGTTGACACAAAATTGTCATTACCGCACTTGTTGCGGTAATCCATCGTTCAACCAACGGAATCCAACAGGATGGATCCACTCCAGCTCAACCATGGATTACCGGAACAAGTCCGGTAATGACATTTTGGTGAGAGCAGTGATCGCAACATACATTCATTTTCCTTAACCGGACAGCAGTGCAACAAGTCCGGCAATGACAAAACCTTGGTTTTGGCCTTAAGCTAGCGCCTATGGGGACGCTTCCCTTTGACGGAAATCGATCGCTTCTTTTATTCATTCGTCAGACACTATTTATCTTACTCCGCCGCAATCCGCTGCGCCGCAGAATTGTGCGCATAAGTCTTCCACGTCGGCGCGTAGTCTTCGTTCGCCTGATTACCCCAATAAGTCCAGCCGGGTCTTGTGCCTCTAGCGAACAATTCCAAAAACGGTCCGCGTGAGCATGCTTCGATCAGGTCATATTGCTCATCTGGTTTTCTGGAGTGTTCGCGTTTGCGAGTTTCCATCATGTTCACTTGGCGACGTCCAGGGGCGAGTGTTCGGGCACCTTTGCCGCGTGTGCCGAACAACAATACTTCTGTGACATTGCGGAAATAGAAGCCAACGCCTCGACCATCTGAGCCGCCATCCTTGCGGATCTTGTGCCAGATGATGTTGCTCTTGTAGTCAAAGCCCCACGCCTTCATCACTTCAAGACCTTCGGGCAGCAGGGCGTTGGGAACCCACATGTAGAGATGTGCTGGTTCCTTTGCTACTTCGGCCACGGGCAAGGCGCAAATGTCGGCCAATGTCATAGTTTCGTAGCGGTTGAGGCGCTTGTGCTCCGGTGCCATTTTGCCAGTGCGATTGGTAAAGCGCCATGGTGGGTCAGCCATAATTGTTTGGAATTTTCGCCCGCCCAAGCTGGAGGCGAGATCGATGATTGTTTTATTCAGTTGGTCCATCGTTCACATAAGCCTCTTTGCGGATTGCAATGACGACAACAGGGCAACCGCCACCGCCGCCGCCTTCAAGTCGTGGAATAAGTTTGTCCAGATGCGTGGTCGACTTGCCATAGCTTGACCCCTTGACCAGATCGTTGAAAATCTCCTGCAGGTTTGAGCCGCGTGTGATGATGACACCGACATCAATGGCACGCAGATCAAACAACAGGCGAAAGTTGTTGAGGTCGCGGTCGAAGAACGGATCCTTGTTGTTCCATTCGACTTCCAGAGCCACGCGGTTCTTGTAGCAGTCCACCTTGTGAGTTGGTGCATCGTAAGTTTGTTCGTCCACAGTGATTTTGGTTTGAAATTGTTTTTCCCGCCAGCCAAGCCGGGTAAAATGACCATCGATCTTTTTGGCAATGTCTGACTTTGAGCCGCCGGGATTGACGATGTCCGAACGCAAAAGAACGAACCCTTTGAGTACATCAAGAATTTCCGCCCATTCCTTCGGACGCGCTGCCGCCAGAATGGCAAAGCCGTTGCGCCATTCGCGTATGTCATAACGCGCCGCAATGTCATCCGGGATAATGTCGTGATTCTCCATAGCGCCATCATGCAAGCCAGAGGGGCTTTGCCCAATTGATAATGACGTTCTATTTATGTTCTTCAGAGCGTCGTGTCAATCGCTAGGTGCGCTTTGTACGACCCCTAAACCTCCGCCAGCAATTCATACGACCTCAACCGCGCGCCATGATCAAATACCGCCGTTGCCACCATCAGTTCGTCTGCAGCTGTTTTCTCTATGAACGCCGTCAACTCTCTCCGCAGCGTCTCCGGTGATCCGGCGAATGAACACGCCAGCATGCGTTGGGCTTGGTGTTTTTCGGCGCCGGACCAGTAGTGTTCAATGTTGTCGATGGGCGGCTTCATAAATCCGCGCACGCCCCTTGCCATGTCTGCAAAGCGCATTTGCAGGGAAGTAAAGAGGTGTTGTGACTCGACGTCAGTGTGAGCCGCAATCACGTTCACGCCAACCATGGCGTGGGGTTTTTGCAGTTGTACGGAAGGCTGAAACTTCGCACGATAAATTTCAAGCGCTTGCATCAAGTGATCGGGGGCAAAGTGCGAGGCGAAGGCGAAGGGCAGTCCCAGATGAGCAGCGAGTTGCGCGCCAAACAGGCTAGATCCCAAAATCCACAGCGGCACATTGGTGTTGGTGCCGGGCACGGCCTGAATGGTTTGTCCGGGTTGCAGGGGGCCGAGCAGGGCTTGCAGCTCCAACACGTCCTGCGGGAAATGCTCGGAGGCTGCGGGGTCAACGCGCAAGGCCTGCATGGTCTGGCGGTCGGTGCCGGGGGCGCGGCCAAGGCCCAGATCAATGCGGCCCGGATAGAGCGACTCAAGCGTGCCGAACTGTTCGGCAATCACCATGGGCGAGTGATTGGGCAACATTATGCCGCCCGCACCGACGCGAATGGTTTTTGTGTTGGCGGCGATGTAGCCGATGACAACCGAAGTCGCGGCGCTGGCTATGCCCACCATATTGTGATGCTCGGCCACCCAGTAACGTGTGTAGCCCAGGCGTTCGGCATGTTGCGCGAGCTCCCCAGCGTTTCGCAATGCAATGGCCGGTGTAGCGTTTTCAGAGATGGGGGCGAGGTCAAGAATGGTATGTGGACGCTTGTATGATCCTTAACAGGTCCGGGCTGGTGAACGAAATTTGCATCTGTCGGGATGCGAGGCAAAAGCGCAGCGCATGTCCACACCATCACACTAAACAATCGCCCCTGCCGTCGTCTTCGCGGGATGCCGCATGGCGGCACTTGCCCAAGACTTGGCTTCAGGTTGTTTCGTCTGGATGCTGTTGTGGAATATACGACTATCTAGTGTAAGGACCGCGCGGTGTCAAGCAGTTTTTTCCTTTTTGTGATTTAAATCGTAAACCGCTGGTCAACAAGGCGAATCTGCGTGCCGTGCTGCACGACTAAAGATTGAGTGTGGTCGCGCCAACAACTTTAACCACTGCCGTGCCGGAAACTATATTTTCGCGATACCCCCTTGACCGCTGTCAAGCTTAACCTTTGCTTAATCCACTGTCTCATGCTGGCCTGTGGCTAATTTCGCGATGGTGCTTGAGCTTAGCCCTAGAATCGGATGATCTTGGGAACAAGACGGACTGATAACCGTTGTTACCCACAAGATATGGTATTAACCTTTCGTTAACACACTAGCTGTTGACGCCTCTGTATGGGTGACGTATGTTTGAGGCGGAGGCCAGCAGGGCCAAAGGCGTGAAGCCGAACGGGTTTGGAAGCGTATTTTCCAAGCCCTGCCCAGCAGGTTTCGGGGGGCGTAACAGCGCCAAAACAGGAAGTGTGTGGGACACGGGTGAGTAACATTCCGTGGGCGTATTCGTGCGCCCGCGGTCAATAATTTTGAGAAATTCGAGGGGAATACTATGAAAATCGAACGTCGCTATACAGTTGAAGGTCAGGATGCGTACACCGGTGTCGACTTCCGCAATGCTGTGAGCGAAATCAAGAATCCGGACGGATCCATCGTGTTCCGTCTGGCTGATATTGAAGTCCCCTCATCCTGGAGCCAGGTCGCCACCGACATTCTGGCCCAGAAATATTTCCGCAAGGCCGGAATCCCCAAGTCGCTGAAAAAAGTCGAAGAAGAAACCGTACCATCTTGGCTCTGGCGCTCCGTCATGGACGAAGAAGCGCTCGCAGGCGTTCCCGACAAGGACCGGATTACGGGCGAACGTTCGGCCAAGCAGGTCTTCAATCGCCTCGCCGGCACCTGGACCTATTGGGGCTGGAAGGGCAAATATTTCGACACTGAAAACGACGCCCGCGCCTTCTGCGACGAGCATTGCTTCATGCTGGCCCGCCAGATGTGCGCGCCCAACTCCCCCCAGTGGTTCAACACCGGCCTGCATTGGGCTTACGGCATTGATGGTCCGGCCCAGGGCCACCACTATGTCGACCATGAAACCGGAAAGCTGACCAAGTCCAAGTCGGCATACGAGCATCCACAACCCCACGCCTGCTTCATCCAGTCCGTCGCAGATGACCTCGTCAACGAAGGCGGCATCATGGACCTCTGGGTGCGCGAAGCCCGCCTGTTCAAATATGGTTCGGGCACCGGCTCCAACTTCTCATATCTGCGCGGCGAAGGCGAAAAGCTGGCAGGCGGCGGCAAGTCCTCGGGCCTCATGTCCTTCCTCAAGATCGGTGATCGCGCAGCAGGCGCCATCAAGTCCGGCGGCACCACCCGCCGCGCCGCCAAGATGGTGGTTGTCGACGTCGATCATCCCGATGTCGAAAACTACGTCGAATGGAAAGTGAAGGAAGAGGAGAAAGTCGCCTCCCTCGTCACCGGGTCGAAAATCGTCAAGAAGCACATGACCGCCATCATGAAGGCCTGCGTCAATTGCGAAGGCCCGGGCACCGATTGTTTCGAGATTGAAAAGAACCCCGCCCTCAAGCGCGCCGTCAAGGACGCCCGCAAGTCCATGGTCTCCGACAACTACATCAAGCGCGTCATCCAGTTCGCCAAGCAAGGTTATACGGAAATCTCGTTTGATACCTATGACTCTGATTGGGACGGTGAAGCCTACCGCACCGTTGCTGGCCAAAACTCCAACAACTCCGTCCGCGTCACCGACGCCTTCCTCAAGGCTGTCGAAACCGATGGCGACTGGAACCTCACGGCTCGCCGCGATGGCAAGGTCATGAAAACCATGAAGGCCCGCAGCCTGTGGGACAAGATCGGTTACGCCGCATGGGCCTCCGCCGATCCCGGCATTCAGTTCCATTCCACCATCAACGACTGGCATACCTGCCCGGCGTCGGGTGAAATCCGTGCGTCGAATCCCTGCTCGGAATATATGTTCCTTGACGATACAGCCTGCAATCTCGCCTCGCTGAACCTGATCCAGTTCAAGCGCGCTGATGGCTCCTTCGATATCGAGAGCTACGAACACGGTGTCCGCCTCTGGACCATCGTGCTCGAAATCTCGGTGCTGATGGCGCAATTCCCGTCGAAAGAAATCGCCAAGCAGTCCTACGAATATCGCACTCTGGGTCTGGGATTCGCCAACATCGGCGGATTGCTGATGACCAGCGGCATTCCCTATGACAGCCACGAAGGCCGTGCCATTTGCGCAGCGATCTCGGCCATCATGACTGGTATTTCATACGCGACCTCCGCCGAAATGGCAAAAGAACTCGGCCCCTTCCCCGGCTTTGCCAAAAACCGCGAACACATGCTCCGCGTCATGCGCAACCACCGCCGCGCCGCCTATGGTGCAGCCGTTGGCTACGAAGGCATTGCCACCAATCCGGTGCCGCTGGACGAGAACGACCTGAAAGACAAGTCATTGGCCGAAGCGTCGCGCAAGGCCTGGGACAAGGCTGTCAGCTTGGGTGAAGCCCACGGCTATCGCAACGCCCAGTCCACCGTCGTCGCCCCCACGGGCACCATCGGTCTGGTCATGGATTGCGATACCACAGGAATCGAGCCTGACTTCGCACTGGTCAAATTCAAGAAGCTCGCCGGTGGCGGTTACTTCAAGATCATCAACCAAGCGGTTCCCGAAGCCCTCCGCTTCTTGGGCTATCAGCCCAACGAAATCGAACGCATCATCGGTTACGCCGTTGGTCACGGCACCTTGGCCGATGCTCCCGGCATCAACCACGCCAAACTCAAGGCCAAGGGCTTTGCCGATGCGCAGATTGAAAAAATCGAAGCTGGTCTGGCCTCGGCCTTTGACATCAAGTTCGTCTTCAACAAGTGGAACTTGGGCGAAGACTTCTGCAAGACGGTACTGAAAGTCACCGACGCTCAGTTGAATGACTTCGGTTTCGACATGCTGGCCCATCTCGGCTTCTCAAAAGCCGATATCGACCTCGCCAACATCCACGTCTGCGGTGCCATGACTTTGGAAAAGGCTCCGGGCCTCAAGGACGAGCATCTCCCCGTCTTCGATTGCGCAAACCCCTGTGGTCGCATCGGCAAGCGCTTCCTGTCGGTGGACAGTCACATCCGCATGATGGCGGCATCGCAGCCCTTCATCTCCGGTGCGATTTCGAAAACCATCAACATGCCAAACGACGCCGCCGTCGATGATTGCGCCGCCGCTTACATGTTGTCGTGGAAACTCGGCATCAAGGCCAACGCCCTCTACCGCGATGGCTCGAAACTCTCGCAGCCTCTCTCCTCGCAACTCATCGCTGATGAAGACGACGGCGAAGACATCGGCGAAACCTTGGCTGCAAAGCCCATGATGGGCCGCGTTGAAACCATCGTGGAACGGATTGTGGAGCGTGTCGTCGAACGTCAGTTCGAACGCGAGAAGCTGCCCTCACGCCGCAAGGGCTACACCCAGAAGGCCGTCGTCGGTGGCCACAAGGTCTATCTCCGCACCGGTGAATATGAGAGCGGCAAACTCGGCGAAATCTTCATCGACATGCACAAGGAAGGTGCGGCCCTTCGCGCCATGATGAACAACTTCGCCATCGCGATTTCTGTGGGCCTGCAATATGGCGTGCCACTGGAAGAATATGTGGATGCGTTTACCTTCACAAAATTCGAACCAGCGGGAATGGTGCAGGGCAACGACTCGATCAAGAACGCCACGTCGATCCTCGACTACGTGTTCCGCGAACTCGCTGTCTCCTATCTGGGCCGCAACGACCTCGCCCACGTCGAACCCTCGGAGTTGGAATTCGACTCGCTTGGCAAGGGCGTGGACGAAGAAACAGCCGCCCCCGCCAAGCGCTACGTCTCGACAGGGTTTGTTCGCAAGAGCAATCTCAGCAATGTGGTCATGATCCCGCAAAGCTCAGCCGTCGCAACATCCGCAGCCCACGCCTTGCAAATGCGCGCGGCAGACTCAATGGGCTCACTGGCCTTGGCCGTCGAAGCAAAAGTCTCGATGCCTGAACCCGTGGTCATGCAACACATGGACCGCCGCACCGAAGCCAAACTAAAAGGCTACGAAGGCGACTGCTGTGGAGAGTGTGGCAACTACACGATGGTGCGGAACGGCACCTGCATGAAGTGCGATACCTGCGGATCAACGAGCGGCTGTTCGTGATTTAACATCAAGGGATGAAAGAAGGGCCGGAGGAAACTCCGGCCTTTTTGTTTCGCTCACTCTCTCAATTGTCATTGCCGCACTTGTTGCGGCAACCCATCATGCCGCGTGAGTGGAGCGTGGACGAAGCGCTCCGCATGATCCGCCAGTCTCCCGCCCAGTCGAACCATGGATTGCCGGAATAAATCCGGCAATGACAATTGGGGTTATGTCATTGCCGCACTTGTTGTGGCAATCCATCGTGAAGCAAGAGTGGAGCGTGAACGAAGCATGCCGCATTCTCCGCAAGTTCCCGCCCCGTCGAAACATGGATTTCCGGAATAAATCCGGCAATGACAATTGGGGTTGTGTCATTGCCGCACTTGTTGCGGCAATCCATCATGCCGCGTGTGTGGAGCGTGGACGAAGCGCTCCGCATGATCCGCCAGTCTCCCGCCCAGTCGAACCATGGATTGCCGGAATAAATCCGGCAATGACAATTGCGGGGGATTGACAATCCGTTGGTTGCACGATGGATTGCAAGAACAAGTCCGACAATGACAATAGTAGGAGTGAAATGTATGAAGATAAGGTCTACGCCGTCTATCTCCTCGCATCCAACCATTACGGCACACTTTACATCGGCGTGACTTCAAACATCATCGGCCGCACATGGCAACACAAGAACGGCGTCTTCGAGGGCTTCTCCAAGAAGTACGGCATTCATCGTCTTGTGTGGTACGAATGCTTCGGTGATGTGCATCTTGCAATACAACGCGAGAAGACAATGAAGCACTGGTCTCGTCAATGGAAGATCAACCTCATCGAACGCGACAATCCACATTGGCACGATCTCTATCCGCAGTTCTTCGCGGTCGGTCCAAAGCTGTTCTGATCGTTCAATTGTCATTACCGCACTTGTTGCGGTAATCCATCGTGCAACGGGAGTGGAGCTATCATGTTCGTTCACGCCAAGTCGATCAATGGATTGCCGGAACAAGTCCGGCAATGACAACAGTGTGAAATATTTTTGTGGACAACCCATTCCCCTTCACACTAGCGCAACCAAACCGCCCATTCACACACCAG
>JANPCL010000105.1:0-2894 GCA_031430915.1 Hyphomicrobiales bacterium | reverse complement strand
GGCCCGCAAGAGGGCGGGCACCTCAGGGTGAGGGGGGGGGTAGTGGGGTGTCACTGTAATTAATGTCTCCCTCCCCCTTGTGGGGAGGGCCGGGGTGGGGGTCGTTCCGCACTTTGAAGACAAGAAAGAATTCTTCGCAATTTCATAAGCCTGAGTGACCCCCACCCTAACCCTCCCCACAAGGGGGAGGGAATGGTTCGGAGCGTGTGGTCACAGTTTGTTTTCAGAGTTCCAACAACCCATTCCCCTCATGCTGAGGAGCTCGCCCTTGCGAGCCTCGAAGCATGCGCCGCAAGCACTAAACGCGGGGCGCACCCTCCGAGGCCCGCAAGAGGGCGGGCACCTCAGGGTAAGGAAGGCGGGTAGAGTGAAACCGTAGTTGTTGTATCAGCCTGCCATCCCGAACAATCTGACCTCACTACCCTTCCGCCCCGCCTTCACCAAAAACGCCCAAGCATAATCAGCGTAAGACCTGAACACATACACATCGATCACGTTCTCTTCCACGATGTGCAGCAGTGCCCCCACTTCGGCAAACTTCATGCGGCGGATGGTGCCTGTCGGATAGTCGCCGTGCGTCAGATCGATTGATGTTCCCTTCATGACCGTCGTGCGGGCGTGTTCGCCTTCAACCCGGATGATGCTGCGCATGTCGGAGACGTTTACTGCTAGGTGGTGGATGGTTTTCAGCGCTGCCGCTAATTGTTCCGTCAAGGCTTGTGCTTTGTCGCCGGGGCAGAGGATCAGCCATTGGTCGGGGGAGAGCCAGAGGGCTTTTGTGTCGCCCCAGCTGGTGGAGGTGCGGGGGACTTTTGGAAGGTCGAGGCCCAGGACTGCTTTTGCGGCGGTCATGAATTTGCGGTCGGTGCTGAGGCCGCGAAGATCGATCATGCCGCGTCCGGCCATCTCGCGCATGCTGATGCTGAGATTGTCGGGTTCGCTGCGATGGGCGAGGGCGCTGGTGGTGATGAGCTCAGGCATTCAGCCGTGCTCCTTCCTTGTCGTAGAAAACGAAATCACTGATCTTGGCACGGATGACCTTGCCGCCTTCCAGCGGAAAAGAAATCGTCTCGCCCATGCGCGCACGGCCATTTTCGATGAGAGCCATGGCAATGGAGCGGCCCAGTGTGGGTGACATGTAGGTTGATGTGACTTGCCCGATCATTTCCATCGGTGGTTTGTCCTTCACGGCGCGAACGGCATAGGCACCATCCGGCAATACTTCCTGTGGGTCTTCGGTGAGAAGGCCCACAAGCTGTTTGCGGTTGGGTCCGGCAAGATAGGATTGTTCGAGGGAGCGCTTGCCGAGGAAGTCGGCTTTCTTTTTTGAAACGAGTCCGCTCAGGCCCACGTCATGCGGCGTGGTGGTGCCGTCGGTTTCATCGCCAATGACGATGTAGCCTTTCTCGGCGCGGAGAATGTGCAGGGCTTCGGTGCCATAGGGCTCAATGCCGAATTCTTGGCCGGCGTCCATGATGGCGTTCCACAAGCCTTGGCCATTGTTGGCGGGCGTTGCGATTTCGTAGGATTGTTCACCGGAGAAGCTGATGCGATAGGCGCGAACCGGGTAGGGGCCAAGCTTGCCGGATTTATAATCCATGTGCGCGAAGGCTTCGTGTGAGAGGTCAAAGTCGGGCGCGAGCTTGGCCAACACATCACGGGCGCGTGGGCCTGCGATTGCAAATTGCGCCCATTGTTCTGTGACGGGTGTGACGAAGACTTTGTAGTGAGTCCATTCGGTTTGCAGCCATTCTTCCAAATGCGCGGCGATGCGGTCGGCTCCGCCTGAGGTGGTGTGCATGAGGAAGTGATCATCGGCCAGCCGCACAGTCACACCATCGTCGGTGAGGAAGCCCAACTCATTCATCATCAGGCCGTAACGGCAGCGGCCGACTTTCAGGTTGGAGAACATGTTGGTGTAGATGCGGTCGAGGAATGCGGCGGCGTCCGGCCCCTTGATCTCGATCTTGCCGAGGGTAGAGGCATCGAGCAGGCCGACTTTGTTCCGTACACAGAGGATTTCACGGGTGATGGACTGATGCTTGTCTTCGCCAGCACCTGTGTAGGTGTAGGCGCGACGCCATTGGCCGATGGGTTCGAAGGTAGCGTTCCGCGCCTTGTGCCATTCAAAAATCGGCGTGCGGCGGATGGGCAGGAACAGTTCACCCGTCAGCGAACCCGCAATCGCACCAAACGAAAATGGTGTGTAGGGCGGGCGGAAGGTGGTGACGCCGATTTCCGGAATGGTCTTGCCGGTGGCTTCTGACAAGACACCAAGGCCATTCAGGTTCGAGGTTTTGCCTTGGTCCGTGGCCATGCCGAAGGTGGTGTAGCGCTTGGTGTGCTCGACGGATTCATAGCCTTCGCGCTGGGCCAGTTCGAGGTCGGCAGCTGTCACATCATTCTGGAAATCGATGAAGTGCTTGTTGCCTTCATTGTATTTGCCCGTGGCGGGTGCGAACCAGAGTGGCTCCAATGCGGCGCGTGTCGGTTCTTCAACCTTGTGGGCTTTGGCTTTTACAGCCTTGGCTTTTTTCAGCACGGACTTCGCAGCCGCTTCGCCTGCGACTTGCGCTTCTGTCAGAGTATCCGCGAGTGTCATGGTGCCATTGGCGGCACCAATCGCGGTGATCGGGTCTGAATGCTTGTCAGGCCGGAAAGAATGCAGCGTGTCATCAAACCTGATCTTGCCGCCATTGTGACACCAGAGATGCAGCGCCGGATTCCAGCCGCCGGACATGGCGATGAAATCACAGTTCACTTTTTTCTCGGTGATGACGCGGCCTTGGCCCTTGCGATAGGCGGCGATCTTTACGGCGGTCACACCATGACTGCCTTCAACGGCGGAGATGACGCTGCCGAAATTGATGTCGATGCCAGCGTCTTTGGCACGG
>JANPCL010000104.1:0-17069 GCA_031430915.1 Hyphomicrobiales bacterium | reverse complement strand
CACAACAATTGGCCGACAAGCGCTTCAAACTCCTCAACATGCTGTCAGAAGCCGAACACGAGCGCAAAGCCGCCGCTGACACGTTGCAAGACGCCGAGAACAAAGTCCGCGCCGCCGATGCAGCACTGCGTGAAGCGCAAGAAAATGCTGGCAATGCCCGCGAAGAACATGCGCGTTTGGGTGCGCGGTTAGAAGCCTCACAGCAACGGCAGGAACATTGCCAAACCCGCATCACCGAAACCCTGAACTGTGTGCCTGAAGACATTCTGGCCCAGGCTGGGGTGGAAGCCGAAAAGCTGCCCCCCGGCGACGAGATTGAAAAGAAGTTGCTGGGCTTGCGCGATGATCGCGAACGGCTGGGTGCCGTCAACTTGCGCGCCGACGAAGAAGCCGAAGCCGTCGCCACCCAATTGACGACCATGACCACTGAAAAAGACGAGTTGGTGCAGGCCATCAATAAACTGCGCGGTGCCATCGGCTCCCTTAACAAGGAAGGCCGCCAACGCTTGCTCGATAGCTTCGGCACCGTCAACGCCAAGTTCACCGAGCTCTTCAAAACCCTGTTCGGCGGCGGCGAAGCCGAATTGCAGCTGATCGAGTCAGACGATCCATTGGAAGCCGGCCTCGAAATTCTCGCCAAGCCACCCGGCAAGAAACCATCGACACTGTCACTGCTGTCAGGCGGCGAACAAACCCTGACCGCCATGGCGCTGATCTTCGCCGTGTTCCTCACCAACCCATCCCCCATCTGTGTGCTCGACGAAGTCGATGCACCGTTGGATGATCACAACGTGGAACGCTTCTGCAATCTGCTGAACGCGATGCTGGAACGCACCGAAACAAGATTCCTCATCATCACCCACCACCCGTTGACGATGGCCCGCATGAACAGGTTGTTCGGTGTCACCATGATGGAACGCGGTGTGTCGCAACTGGTGTCGGTGAATCTGGAAGAGGCAACGGAGTTGGTGGCGGAGGCTGGTTAAATACCTGTGTTTGCCAAATAATACGCATACGTCCGTAGAATCTTGAAAATAGTTTGGGGACCTGTCAGCATGATTGACCCGTTGAAACCTACGGTATATATGTACTGATATGATCAAGGCCCTGAAATTTGTTGGCGGCAGCAAAAGGGATTTGTCTGGTTTTCCGGAAGCTGTGCGACAGGAAGTTGGACATGCATTGTTTGTTGCACAGGAGGGGGGACGCGCTCCCAACGTCAAGACCTTGCAGGGTTTTGGCGGCGGAAGTGTCGTTGAAGTCGTAGAGGATCATGACGGAGACACATTTCGTTGCGTCTACACGACAAAAGTCGATGACGTTGTTGTGGTGCTGCATGCCTTCCAAAAGAAATCCAAACGCGGAAGCGAAACGCCGAAGCATGACGTTGATCGTATTCACACAAGATTGAAGCTGGCCTTGGCCAGAGAATGGAGTTGACGACATGGCAAAATCAGCTTTTCACGAACTTGGATTCAGCAATGCCGATGAATTGGTGACGAAATCACGATTGATCCGTCTCGTTTCATCTGAAATCAGTAAACGTGGTCTGACGCAAAATGTGGTGGGAGAAATTTTAGGACTTGATCAACCCAATGTGTCGGCACTGGTGAATGAAAAAATAGCGCGCTTTTCAGTCGAGAAATTGATGATGTTCGCCAGCATGCTGGGCTTTGCTGTCAGCATCCATGTTGAGGGCCATGGTATTTCAGTCGATGTTCCCGTGCAGACAGCAGCTTGAGCGCGTACGTTTCAGTTGTCTGAAAACCTCCGTTCACCATGAACATTATCCACATCCCCAAGCCACGTCACCGCTCTCCGCTACAACTGGCTTTGGGCAAGGCTTACTACATCAACAAGCGCCGAATCGCGTGGTACCTGTCGTCGACCAACTATGCCGCCACGCGCGTTGCAACTCCACTGCCACACCAGCATTTCACCCACCGAACCCCCATGCTGCGCGCCCTTTCCGGCGTCGACATGCAGTTGCAGATCAACAAGAAGCATTCGCTCGAAATCGCGGCGTCCTGCATCGACGGCCTGGTCCTCAAGCCCGGCGAAACCTTTTCCTTCTGGCGACTGGTGGGAAACCCCACGGCACGACGCGGCTTCAAGACCGGATTGGGTTTGCGCAATGGCACAATCCAGAAAGACATAGGTGGTGGCCTTTGCCAGATGACCAATCTCATCTACTGGATGAGTATCCACACTGACCTCACGATCGTCGAGCGCTGGCGTCATGGCTTTGATGTGTTTCCCGATGCAGGCCGCACCCAGCCTTTTGCCTCCGGTGCAACATGCGCCTACAACTACATAGACCTGCAAATCCGTAATGATACACAGCAGGACTATCAACTGCGGGTCTACACCGAAGATGATTGGTTGCGGGGTGCATGGTCAAGCTCTGCACCTGCTCCTCACCGCTACGAGGTCTACGAAAAAGACCACGCCATCAAGATGGAATACTGGGGCGGCTATTCCCGCCACAATGAAATCTGGCGGAACAAACGGGACGCGGTCTCCGGCGCATTCATTGAAGATGAATTTATAGCAGCAAACCACGCCATCATGATGTATGAACCGTTGTTGTCAGCGCCAGTGAATGGTTGAGAGATGCTTCGAGGCTCGCAAGGGCTCGCGCCTCAGCATGAGGGACAAGTTAAACCTCACCCTGAGGTGCCCGCCCCTTAGCGGGCCTCGAAGGGTGCGCCACCAGGGAGTCACCCATGAATATCGTCTTCGACCTCGGCAAGGTGCTCATCGATTGGGACCCACGCCATCTCTACCGCAAAGTATTTGCCGACCCTGCCCGCATGGAGTGGTTCCTCGCCCATGTCTGCCATAGCGACTGGAATCTTGAGCAAGACAAGGGCCGCTCTTTCGATGAAGCCGTCCGGGAAGCCACGTCACGTTATCCTGAATACGCCACCGAAATTGCAATGTACCGGGACCGCTGGATGGAAATGGTGCCGGGGACTATTGAAGACAGTGTGAAAATTCTTGAAGAACTGTATGACAGGGGCGTTCCGCTTTACGCCATCACCAACTGGAACGGCGACACTTTCCGCGCCACCCGCAGCCGTTTTCCATTCCTGGGACTGTTCCATGACATTGTGGTGTCGGGGGATGAAAAACTTTTGAAGCCGGAACCTGCAATTTTCGAATTGTTGGCCACACGAAATGGAATCGAACTGTCGGACTCGCTGTTCATCGATGACAGCATGAAGAACGTGAAGGGCTGCGAGGTCGTAGGCATGAAAGGCCATCATTTCACCTCGCCGGAATCATTACGGGCAACACTTGTGTCACTTGGCTTGCTCTAAACGCCGGGCGGATTGCCGCAGCGCCTAAATCATCATTGAAATCAGGTCATTAAACCGGGAATCCATTTCTTGACACATTTTCGCCCCGTGGCTAATGAGAGCGCGCTTTGGAAGGGGTACTTTTTCCGGGCTGTTTTCGTTTGCGGAAGGGGCAATCACTATGACTGAACCGCGCAACCATAAACCGCTGAAGACACCCCAACCAGAGTTCGGAGATTTACCAGACCGCCTGAAAGACCTTGGCAACCGCATCGCGGCTGAAAAGGTCCAACAGGCAGAAGCCTCCAAACCGAGTACCAGCTATCAAGGCGCTTCAGACTATTCGAAGGGTTACAAGCTGGCGAGCGAGTTTGTAGCGGGTACACTGGTGGGCGGGCTGATTGGCTATGGCATTGACTATGTCGTGGGAACGCTGCCGCTGTTTCTGATCATTTTTCTGCTCCTGGGTTTTGGGGCGGGCATTCTCAATATGTCCCGCGCTGCGAACAGGACGCCGCCTACACCTGAAGACCTATCTAAAATGCCGAAACCTTCGGCGCTTGATGAAGAAGAGGACTGATCGTGGCCAACGATCCTATTCACCAGTTCCAGATTCATGACCTTGCCGGTCCATTCAGCATCGGCGGCTATGATATTGGCTTCACCAATTCAGCTCTCTTCATGGGTCTCACAGTGGCCGCCATCACCGGAATTCTGCTGCTGGCCTCGGCCAAGCGCGAACTCGTTCCCGGTCGCCTCCAGTCCGTCGGCGAAATGTGGTACGGCATGATCGACAACATGGTGAACAACGTGCTGGGCAAAGAGGGCCGCCCTTTCTTCCCGCTGGTGTTCTCGCTGTTTTCGTTCGTACTTGTGGCCAACATGCTCGGCATGTTCCCCTACTTTTTCACAGTCACCAGCCACGTCATCGTTACAGTTGCACTGGCACTGTTCGTCGTTGGCCTCGTTGTTGTCGTTGGCATCTGGAAACATGGCCTCGGCTGGTTCAAACTGTTTGTGCCGTCTGGCGTGCCGATGGCCATTCTGCCCTTCATCTCGCTGATCGAAATCATTTCCTTCCTGTCACGCCCCATTTCGCTGGGTCTGCGTCTGTTTGGAAACATGCTCGCCGGTCACATCGTGTTGAAAGTCTTTGCGGGCTTCGTCGTGAGTTTGGGCGCTCTCGGCGGCCTTGGCTTTCTTGGTGCGATTGCTCCAATGGCCATGGCTGTTGCCCTGACCGCACTTGAATTTCTCGTGGCCTTCTTGCAGGCCTTCGTCTTCGCCATTCTGACGTGCGTTTATCTCAACGACGCGCTTCATACCCATCACTAAATCCTAACCAGTCACATCAAGGAGAAAGACTATGGATCCAGCAGCAGCAAAGCTCATCGGCGCAGGTATCGCATGCATTGGCATGGGTGGCGCCGGCATCGGCGTGGGCCACATTTTCGGCAACTACCTGGCAGGCGCCTTGCGCAACCCGGCAGCAGCCGGATCGCAATTCACCAACGCTCTGATCGGTGCCGCCTTGGCTGAAGGCCTCGGCATTTTCTCGCTCGTTGTTGCACTTCTTCTGCTCTTCGTCGCTTAAGTTTCGAAGAGAAATATCCTTGACGGGTGGACCAGCTCCGGCTGGTTCACCTGCGACGATTTTGAGGTCAGCACATGGCAACGACAACAGAAGCACAGGTTGAAGGCGCAGTCGCCGAAGGCACAGCCCATGAGGGCGCCGAAGGCGGCCACAAGGGCGTATTCCCCCCTCTCGACACCAAGACATTCCCCTCCCAGATATTCTGGCTGGTGGTGTTCTTTGCAGCACTCTACCTGCTGATGAGCAAACTTGTGCTGCCGCGCATCGCTGCCATTCTTGAAGCCCGACGCACCCGGATTGAGGGTGACCTCGCACGCGCTTCGGCTTTGAAAAACGAGACTGAAGCGGCACTCCATTCATACCAGAAATCTTTGGCGGATGCGCGCGGCAACGCCTCATCAATTGCCCAAAGCACCCGCGACACTGTTAACACCGATGTCGCAGCCAAGCAGCACGCGCTGGATGCAGAGCTTGCGACAAAGGCTCATGCTGCGGAAGCTGCAATCGCCAAGTCCAAGGCCAAGGCCATGGATTCGGTGAGCGGTATTGCCGCCGACACCGCAGCCGATATCGTTGCAGCCCTCACCGGCGGCAAAGTCACCAAGACAGCCATCAGCAAAGCGCTGGCGGCAGCGAAGTAAGGATCAGGCGCATGCAATTCGATAATACCTTCTTTGCCTTTCTCGCTCTCATCATGTTCCTCGGTATAGTCTTCTATGCCGGTGCCCACAAAAAAGCCGGTGCTGCACTCGACGCCCGCGCCGACCAGATTTCGAAAGACATCGCCGACGCCCGCAAGCTACGCGAAGATGCCGAAGGCCTTCTCGCCGAATATAAGCAGAAGAAGCTCGACGCTGAAAAGGAAGCCGCAGGCATCATCGCGCAGGCGAAGGCAGATGCAGCTGTCTACGCTGAAGACGCCAAGAAAAAGCTTGCTGACTCCCTGACCCGCCGCACCAAACAGGCAGAAAACAAGATCGCCCAAGCCGAAGCCGCCGCCATCAAGGACGTGCGCGCCGCAGCAACCGACCTCGCCATAAGCACCGCATCCTCCATCATCGCTGAAGCTGCCAAAGGCAAAGGCGGCGAAAGCCTGATTGCCGAATCCATCGCCGCTGTGAAGTCGCGACTGAACTGAACCTATATTTGTTGCTTGAATTTCAGCCCGGTTGTTTCAGCCGGGCTTTTTTATTTGCGGTTTCGCCAGACAACGTGGCCGCGATAGCAGCCTCCCTGCCTTCATTCCTTTCATTGGCGCCTGGATCAATCTACGCAAACACCCGCATACTTCTGAAACTGAGGCCTATGTTGCCTTTACCGGGCCATTCGTGTGTATCATGGCGGCCTTCGCCTGCTTCTACCAACCGCAGAATCGGGAGTCGATTTCTGGATGGCTCTAGCCTATTCCGGTTTCATGTTGAACCTGTTCAACATGCTTCCGATCTCGCCACTGGACGGTGGGCGCATCACGCAAGTGCTGTCACCACACATCTGGCTACTGGGTGCGCCGATGCTGGTGGCGCTGTTCTTCTATCGGCCAAGCCCCATGCCGGTACAGATCGGCATCATGTGCATTCCGAGTTTGATGGCCGCATGGCGTTATGTTCCGAATACACCTGAGGCTCTTGCCTATAGCAATCTGCCGGACAAGACGCGCTATGAGTACATGCTGATGTATTTCGGGCTGGCAGCGTTTCTGGCGATCATGAAGAATGAGTCATATTTGCTGCTCAGGCACTGGTCGCTGTAGGATCACGCGCCGTTGAAGCGCTCGCCTGTCCAAGGATTGAGAGTGGGAACGCCACTCATCACAAATGGATTGTGATCTCGCGTCACGACTACGAGATCGTTTTCAAAAGCGACTGCAGCGATCAACATATGTGCCTCAGGCGAATAGCGGTGCACCTTTTTTAATATGTCGCGACAGAATTCTCCATCGTACCAAAACGTCCTCAGTGACCTTGAGGATCCGGTCATGCATCCAAGGGCGGATGCTTTCAGCTATCCATTCTTTCAGTTTTTGGCGTTTAACAAGATCATCGACCAGCTCTGCTCCAAAACAGAGTTCAGCCATCGTTACGTCTGATGTAAAAAGCTGCAGGACATTCTGCTTGCCCATCCATTCCACGACTTCAGCAGACCTGCTCGGCCTGCGCATCTCAGAGATGACGTTTGTATCAAGAAGGTATCCGTTCATCTTGATCAATCGTCAAAACTGAAGTTGCGGTCGTGGCTGGCAGCAGGTCGTTCGGGCAATTCAAAGTCAATGGGTGGGCCAGCAGACAAAGCCCGCACAAAATCCTCTCCAGTCATTCTGGCAAAATCAATACTGTTCCGCTTTGCCGCTGAAACTACAACGGCGGGCTGACCATGTACTGTCACAGTTTGCGGACCTTCGGACTGTGCAAGCCTGATGACTTCACTGAGACGGGCCTTTGCATCCTGCAGGGACCATGTACGTGAGTGATGGTTCATTTTTGGTCTCTAATTCTGACTAGTCAGACTAGTTTGGACTGGGACCATTGTCAAATTGCTGCCTGCTGACATAATTGAGCGGATTATCGACTATCTTGCTGCGACAAGGAGCCAAAACCATGCCGCAAATTGACGTCCAATCCAAACACTTCAAACTCGAACTTGTCTGGTTCATCCATGTTGAACTCGCCGCTCGCGATGATGAACGGGTGCGGGAGGTTGTGACCGAAGCCGTTGGTTTGTTTTATGGCAGCTATGACCGGGTGGCTTTGGAAACTTCGGAGGGTGTGCAGTTCTTTCACCCGATCAAGGGCTCCCATGTTGGGGAGATCGATAAAACCGTGACAATGCCAGTACGCGTGCTGTCATTCTCCATTCCTCGCGACGACGTGTTGCTGAATGCCGCACTGGAGGCCATTCATCATGCCCACAGCTATCAAGAGCCCGTGATTTATATCACGGAAAGCATAGCATCCCGCGCCATCTATTCCGAGAGTCGCGACAATCCCAATCGCTGGTGGAACCGGGGTTTTACGAAGTGACCAACTTACGCTGCCCCAGCAAATTCTCCGTCGTGAAAGCTTCAGCCAATTGAGCTTCCGTCATCAACTTTTCCGCCAGCACGACTTCACGCACGGAGCGGCGCGATTTCAGCGCTTCCTTGGCCACACGGCTGGCTTCGACGTAGCCGATGTAGGGGTTGATAGCGGTGACGGCGACCAAAGAGTGGTCAAGCAATTCCTGACAGCGCTCCCGATCCGCTTCAATGCCGACGATACACTTTTCGCGCAGCACCTTCATGCCGCGTGTGAGCATGCGCATGGATTGCAGGATGTTGAACACGATGACGGGTTCAAAAGCGTTCAGTTGCAACTGGCCAGCTTCGGCGGCCATCGTCACGGTCATGTCATTGCCGATGACTTGGTAGGCGATCTGGTTGACAACCTCAGGCATGACCGGGTTGACCTTGCCCGGCATGATCGACGAGCCTGCCTGCACCGCTGGCAGTTTGATTTCGCCAAAGCCAGCGCGGGGGCCGCTGTTAAGCAGGCGCAGATCGTTGCAGATTTTCGAGAGCTTGACTGCGATGCGTTTCAAGACGCCAGAAAACGTGATGAAGGCCCCCATGTCTGACGTAGCTTCAATCAAGTCCCCCGCTACAACCATGCGTTCGCCTGATACGGCGGAAAGATGCTTGATGACGGATTCCGTGTATCCCTCTGGCGTGTTGATGCCGGTGCCAATGGCCGTGCCGCCCAGATTGACCTCTCGCAGCAGGTTTGCCACCTCGCGCAGGCGGTCAATGTCTTCACCCAAGGTTACCGCAAAGCCTCGGAACTCGTGGCCAAGGCGCATGGGTACAGCGTCCATCAATTGCGTGCGGCCAACCTTGATGATGTCGTGGAATTCTTCGGCTTTCACCAAAAACGCAGCTTTCAAGGCTTCCTGCTCAACGATCAAAGCGGGGCAGCAGCGGATCATGGTAAGGCGCACCGCTGTTGGGTAAACGTCGTTGGTGGATTGCGAAAGATTGACATGGTCGTTGGGGTGAATCGTCTTGTAGTCGCCCGCAGGGCGCTGCAATTCGCGCAACGCAAGATTGGCAATCACTTCATTGGCATTCATGTTGGTGGACGTGCCAGCGCCGCCCTGAATCATATCGACAACAAAATTGGCGTGACCCTCGCCAGCGATGACGCGGTCACAGGCACGCGTGATGGCCTGACCGCGACGCTGATCAAGCGCACCTAAATCTACGTTGGCCATGGCCGCAGCCTTCTTGGTCATGGCAAGGGATTGCACCAGTTCTGGGAAGTCTTTCAGAGTGACGCCAGTAATAGGGAAATTTTCGATGGCCCGCGCCGTGTGGACGCCGTAGTCAGCATTTTCCGGCAAGGTAACGCTGCCAATGGAGTCAGTTTCGACGCGGGTGCGGGTCATGGGATTTCTTTCTGAAACTGTTGAACGCGCGGCACATCCTTCGAGGCTCGAAGGGCTCGTGGTGTTACTCCGCCGCCTCCATATAATTCTCAATCGGCGGACAACTGCACACGAGATTGCGATCCCCGAATACATTGTCGACACGCGCCACGGGTGGCCAGTATTTGTCGTTGGGGTAACCCGCCAGCGGGAAATAGGCTTGTTCGCGGGTGTATTTGTGCGTCCATTCACCAAAGAGAAGCTTGTGGGTGTGGGGTGAATTTTTCAGGGGGTTGTCTTGCTTGTCCAGGCGCCCCTCCTCCACGGCCTTGATTTCGCTGGCGATGGAAATCATCGCATCGCAGAAACGGTCGAGTTCGCGTTTACATTCGCTTTCGGTAGGCTCGATCATCAGTGTGTCAGCGACGGGAAAGGACATGGTGGGAGCGTGGAAGCCATAGTCCACCAGGCGCTTGGCCACATCTTCGACGCTGATGCCCGCCCGTTCCTTGAGATCACGCAGATCAATGATGCACTCATGCGCAACATAGCCGCCGGGGCCAGTATATAGCACCGGGAAATGCGGGGCCAAACGTTTGGCCATATAGTTCGCATTGAGAATGGCCATGATCGTGGCCTTGCGCAGACCTTCTCCGCCCATCATGGCGATATACATCCATGAGATGGGGAGAATGCTGGCCGAGCCCCAGGGTGCGGCTGAAACAGCGCCTTGGTCTCCATTGCGGCCTGCGGCAGGGTTGACGCCTTTGACCACCGCATGGCCCGGCAGAAAGGGTGCGAGATGGGCGCGCACGCCAATCGGTCCCATGCCCGGCCCGCCACCGCCGTGGGGAATGCAAAAGGTCTTGTGCAGGTTCATGTGGCAAACGTCAGCGCCCAGTTCGGCAGGCCGCATGATGCCGACTTGCGCATTGAGATTTGCACCATCGAGATAAACCTGGCCGCCCTTGTCGTGGATGCTTTTGCAAATGTCGATCACTGACTCCTCGAACACGCCGTGTGTTGATGGATAGGTGATCATGAGGGCTGCCAGATTGGCCGCGTGTTGTGTGGCCTTGGCTGCAAGGTCCTGCACATCAACGTTGCCGTTTGAATCACAGCCGACGATGACGATCTGCATGCCGGCCATTGCTGCCGACGCCGGGTTGGTGCCGTGGGCAGATGTTGGGATCAGGCAGATGTTGCGGTGATGGTCGCCACGGGATTCGTGATAGCGCTTGATGGCGAGCAGACCTGCATATTCACCCTGTGATCCCGCGTTGGGTTGCAGGGATACAGCATCAAAGCCTGTTATTTCCGCAAGCATTTCCTCCAGCTCTTCGAAGAGTTGCTGATAGCCTTGCGTCTGTTCCAGCGGTGCAAACGGGTGCAGCAACGAGAAATGCCGCCAGGTTATGGGGATCATTTCAGATGTTGCATTCAGCTTCATGGTACAGGAGCCAAGCGGAATCATGGCTTGGTCCAGCGCCAGATCTTTTGCTTGCAGGTGCCGCATATAGCGCAGCATTTCCGTTTCAGAATGATAGCGCGAAAATACGGGGTGGGTGAGATAGCTGGACGTGCGTTCCAGCGCCTTCGGCAAGGACGGTTTCACAGCCGCATCCACCACATCAAGGTCCGTGTACAGAGCATCTGATTTGAAAATCGACAGCAGCGTGTTCACTTCCTTGCGCCGCGTGGTCTGGTCAAATGAAATGCCAATGTGATCGGCGTCAACAAAGCGCAGGTTGATCTGCTTTTCCTTGGCCTTGGCCCAAAGCATGTGGGCACGGCCCGGCACGTGCAGGGTCACCGTATCGAAGAAATGTTTGGTGATAACGGTGAAGCCGAGATCAGATACTGCCTTGGCAAAAATCTGCATCAAACGTTGTGTGCGCTGGGCGGTTTTCTGAATGCCTTTCGGGCCATTATAGACAGCAAACATGGAGGCCGTGATGGCCAGCAACACTTGCGCTGTGCAAATGTTGCTGGTGGCCTTTTCGCGGCGGATGTGTTGTTCGCGGGTTTGCAGCGCCATGCGAAGAGCGCGGTTGCCTTGAACATCAATCGACACGCCAATCAAACGGCCGGGCATGACGCGCTTGTGTTCGTCCTTCGTTGCGAAGAAGGCAGCATGTGGTCCGCCATAACCCATGGGCACGCCAAAGCGTTGGGCAGAACCGATGGCGACATCAGCACCCAATTCGCCTGGTGGTGTGAGCAAGGCCAGCGCCAGCAAATCAGTGGCCATGATAGAGAGTGCGCCTGCAGATTTAAGGGCTGCGATAGTGCTGCGGAAATCGCGCACTTCGCCTGATGAGCCGGGATAGGACAGCAGTGCGGCAAAGACTTCACTCGCGTTCATATCCAGCTGCGGATCGCCAATTTTGATCTCAATGCCAAAGCCTTTGGCGCGGGTTTCAAGAACACTGATGGTTTGCGGATGGGTATCGGCATCGACGAAGAAAACATTGGCGACAGATTTCGACACACGCCGCGCCATGCCCATGGCCTCAGCAGCGGCTGTGGCTTCATCGAGCAGAGACCCGTTCGCGATATCGAGGCCGGTGAGGTCCATGACCATTTGCTGATAATTCAACAACGCCTCAAGGCGGCCCTGGCTGACTTCAGCTTGATAAGGTGTGTAGGCCGTGTACCAACCCGGATTTTCCAGAATGTTGCGCAGGATGACCTTTGGCGTCACCGTGCCATAATACCCCATGCCGATCATCGACGTGAAAACGTCGTTGCGTTCGGCGGCTTTGCGTAAATACGAAAGTGCCGTCCGTTCCGCCATCGCAGGGCGCATGTCGAGTTTGCGCTTTGAACGGATTTTTTCCGGCACGACCTTGGCGATGAAGTCTTCGAGATTTGCCGCACTGAATTCGCGCAACATCTGCTTGGTCTCATTCTCATCAGGGCCAATGTGGCGGGAGATGAAATTGGCACCGGGTTCGAGGTCTTTAAGCGAGAGTGTCATGTTTATCCTACCAGCTTGTCGTAAGCGGCCTTGTCCATCATGCCCAGAAGTTGCGACGGGTCGGCAATCTTGATTTTCATGAACCATGCGGCCCCTTCGGCGTCCTCGTTCACCAGGCCGGGACTGTTGGTGAGCGTGGTGTTGATGGCGACGATCTCGCCAGTGATCGGCGCATAGACATCGCTTGCGGCTTTCACACTTTCGACGACAGCGGCGTCCTTGCCCTGCTCCACAGTTTTACCGACAGGGGGCAGGTCAACGAAAACCACATCGCCCAACTGTTGTTGCGCATGTTCGGTAATGCCAACAGTGGCAATGTCGCCGTCAACGGAGAGCCATTCATGTTCAGTGGTGTATTTTTTCATGTTTAAAGTTCCTAAGTTGAAATTTGAAATCGTTGTCCCTCATCCGGCCTTCGGCCACCTTCTCCCGCGAAGAGACGTGGGAGAAGGCAGACAAGTTGGGCCTTCTCCCGTTTCTTCCAACGGGAGAAGGTGCCCGAAGGGCGGATGAGGGAATAAGGGTTCATCTCTTAAATCTGTTCGCCACAAACGGCAGCTTCACTACTGCCGCAGGCAGTGCCTTGTCGCGGACCAGCAACAATAGTGGCGTTCCCTCAGCCGCATATTCTGCCTCGACATAGCCCATGGCAACCGGACCACCGACTGTGGGACCGAAGCCTCCCGATGTTATTTTTCCGATCTCGCGGCCCGCTGCATTCTGTATCACGGTGCCTCCCCGCGCGGGTGCCCTGCCATCGAGTTTGATGCCGATGCGCTTCCGCTTTGCACCCGTGATGATTTCATTCTGGACACGCGTGGCACCAATGAACCCGCCAAGCTCGCGGCGGCGTTTCGCGATGGACCACATCAGCCCCGCTTCTTGCGGTGATGTGGTTTCGTCGATGTCGTGGCCGTAGAGGCAGAGCCCGCCTTCAAGTCGCAGCGAATCGCGTGCGCCGAGGCCGATGGGTTTAACTGCATCATTGGCGAGCAGCAGGTGCCAGAGCGTGGTTGCATCTTCGGACCGCACGGAAATTTCAAACCCATCCTCGCCCGTATAGCCGGAGCGGGAGACATGGGCTTTGATGCCGCCAAGCGACAGTTGGGCAGAATGCATGAAGGCGATCTCCTTGGCCTTCGCGTCGAGCGCCGACAACACGGCTTCAGCCTTTGGACCCTGCAGGGCAATCAAAGCATGGTCATCCCAGATTTTCAGTTCGACGACGTCAGGCAGATTGGCCATCAGGTGCGCATAGTCGCCCAGTTTTCGCCCGGCGTTGACCACCACATAGAACCCGGCGTTTCGGCGCGTGATCATCAGGTCATCAAGAATGCCGCCCGCTTCGTTCAGCAGTTGCGAATAGCGTTGCTGGCCGGGCACGAGGCTTTTCAAATCAGCGGGTACGATTTTCTCGAGCGCCGCGCAGGCAGTGTCGTAATCAGACGCGGTGATGGAACATTGCCCCATGTGCGACACATCAAACAGCCCTGCGTTTTCGCGCGTCCAGTTGTGTTCGGTCATCACGCCTGTGGGATATTGCACGGGCATGTCATAGCCTGCGAATGGCACCATTTTGGCACCAAGGCGAACATGCGCGTCATTTAGGGGTGTGCGGTGAAGAGTTTCGCTCACGTTGATCTCCTGACAACAAGGTTCAAGCCCGCGACGCATCGCGAACTTGCCCCCTCTGTCAGGTACCTGAGAGTTTTCATCCTGCCGTCACTCCGACACGGCAGAACTTTCTCCTTCGGTGAGCGGCTTGTTAAGGCCTCTGCTCTCCAGAGTGTAGATCACCCACGCGGTTCATGTGCCTGAGAGTTTCCGGGGCGGTTGCTCCTTCGGCGCTGGAGTAAACCAGTCTCTCCCGCGGCGGGCGGTTACAAAATGTAAACTAGGCTTTGGGGTGGGGAAGTCAAGTGGCAGAGGCAAGGCGTGAACTGTCCTTTTTTCACGCGGTGCCCAAGACCCTGGACGCGGTCAGCATTACCCTCTGTTGTCCATTGCTGGATTGACCATCCCCTCTGCCAATTTTGATTATAATTTCCGTTCCGACCTTATGCAAGGATTGGAATGCTGTATTGACAGCGGCGGGTCCTGCCGCCATTTCTGCGGCATGTCCCTGCCTCCCCTCAAAATTCTCCTCGCCGCACCCCGTGGTTTCTGCGCTGGGGTTGTCCGCGCCATTGACATTGTGGAACGTGCCCTCGATCTTTACGGCGCTCCGGTTTATGTGCGGCATGAGATTGTGCATAACAAGTTCGTGGTCGACAGCCTGAAGGCCAAGGGGGCGATTTTTGTGAAGGAGCTTGATGAGATTCCGGCGGGGGATCATCCTGTGGTGTTCTCTGCCCATGGCGTGCCCAAGGCCATTCCGGCTGAAGCGGAGCGGCGCAAGATGTTTCAGTTGGATGCGACCTGTCCGCTGGTGACGAAGGTTCACATGGAGGCGATGCGGCATTTCAATCAGGGGCTTCAGATTGTTTTGATTGGTCACAAGAACCATCCGGAAGTCATTGGTACCATGGGGCAATTGCCTGTGGGGGCGATGACGCTGATTGAGACAGTGGAGGATGCGGAGGCGTTGCAGGTGCGTGACGCGAGCAAGCTCGCCTTCGTGACGCAGACCACGCTTTCGGTGGATGATACGGCGGATGTAATTGCGGTGTTGCGGCGGCGGTTTCCGGCGATTACCGGGCCGTTCAAAGAAGATATTTGTTACGCCACAACGAACCGTCAGGATGCTGTGAAATCCATTGCTGACAAGATTGATTTGTTGCTGGTGGTGGGTGCGCCGAATTCTTCAAATTCCAAACGTCTGGTCGAAGTTGGTGTAAAAAGCGGTTGTCCGCGCGGTGAACTGGTGCAGCGGGCGACCGATCTGGATTGGTCGACGCTCAAGGAATTGAAAACCATTGGCCTCACCGCTGGCGCGTCAGCGCCGGAAGTGTTGGTTGATGAAATCATTAATGCGTTTCGGGCGCATTATGAGGTGACGGTGGAGAAGGTTGTGCTGCGCGAGGAAAATGTGTCGTTCAAATTGCCGCGCGAATTGCGGGATGTGCAAGCCTCAGCATGAAAGTTGTCATTCACACCGACGGGGCATGCTCCGGCAATCCCGGCCCCGGTGGTTGGGGTGCCATTCTCGACTGCAATGGCACGCGCAAGGAAATCTGCGGCGGAGCCGCCTTGACCACCAACAACCGTATGGAAATGCAGGCCGCTGTCGAAGCCCTCACCGCTTTGACGCGACCTTGTGAGGTGGAGATGCATGTCGATTCACAATATGTGAAAGACGGCATCACCAAATGGATTCATGGCTGGAAGAAAAACGGCTGGAAAACCGCCGACAAAAAGCCGGTCAAAAACACTGAGCTTTGGCAGGCGCTTGATGAGGCGATCAAGCGCCACAAAATTTCATGGCACTGGGTAAAGGGCCATGTGGGTCATGTGGACAATGAGCGTGCCGACGAATTGGCCCGTGAGGGAATGAAGCCTTTCAAGCGCTAAAGCAGGGCCCGTGTCAGATCTGCGTCAAAATCGTCTCCGACCCCGACACATTGACCCCGCTCTTTTCTTCAACATTCAGCGTCTTCACCACACCATCTTCCGCCAGCATGGAATAGCGCCGTGACCGTACACCCATGCCGGCCACCGCGAGGTCAAAACTCAAACCCACAGCGGCGGCAAATGTCCCATTGCCATCCGCCAACATCAGCACCTTGCCATCCGCCAGCGACGCCTTGGACCAGGCCTTCATCACATGCACATCATTCACCGACGTACAGACGATGCTATCGATACCCTTGGCCTTGATGGCATCATGGTCCATCACATAGCCGGGCAGATGCATGGCATCACATGTGGGGGTAAAGGCACCGGGTACTGCAACCAGTACCACACGCTTGCCCTTGAACACATCATCAGTCGAGAGTTTCACCGGACCATCGGCACCAGGTGAGTTGAATTCAGCCTGTGGCAGTTGGTCACCAATTTTTATCGTCATACTAGTCCCCTTTTGCAGGTGCTTTAGACGACGCTCACCACCTGCTCAAGTACATTGAACGTTGTCCGGACGGTGATACGCAAAGGCGTTGCCCGCAGTTCATCCACAGACTTGACACCCACCACCGTCATGCGCACCAGCCCGCGCATCACAACCGGATTGCCAAAATAATGCAGGGGATTGCCCTCAACAAAAATCTCTTCGATCGCCTCAGATGTGTCCAGCAGCAGAACAAACGCCCCGTTCTGCATATCCACAACGGCCTTCGTCACGGGTCCATCTGCCGTGAGAACCGGAACCTGTTTTTGCCACTGACCTATCAAGGCCTGATCAGGAGCACCTGCGTTTGCAGGATCAAACATCACGGAAGCGTCGAAAGGGGCCGGAATACACACCTCATCGCACACACCAAAAAAAGCCTTCAGCTTTACAGTAACAGGACGCCTAACATCCCCCGGCGTCAAAGCAAATGGAAACACCACCAATTCCTGATATCCTATGGTCGTTCCGGAAACGCCTGTGATGCGATGCGGCACCGGATAGTCAACCCGGCTTGCCTTTATGTTCTCCCCCGTAATGTCAAGCGACGGCGCAATGCCACCATCACCTGGAACGCGCCAATAGGTTTTCCAATGCGGTGCAAGGGTGATCGATAAACCAGACCACCACACGGCACCATCAAAGCCGCCCTTCAAAAGCCGGGCTGACCACGGCTGCTCCGCTGCAAAACCCGGCTCGCTGGCGGCAAGAGCCAAAGGAACAAAAAGAAAATCGCGACGGTTCATCATAGCA
>JANPCL010000103.1:0-34277 GCA_031430915.1 Hyphomicrobiales bacterium | reverse complement strand
GCCTTGCTGATTTCCATGCCGGATGCAGTGGTGCTCGATGCCACGCAAGCTGTGCTCAAGCGATGGGGCGCAACTCATGCCGAGATTGTTGGCAAGCCCTTGTTAAAATACGGGGTCGGACTGATTTCAGCCCGCCAGGTTGACGGCGAAGGTGGAAAAAGCGAAATCGACATCTGCTACACGCCTCCCCTCGGGGAAGCCCAGGTGTCGCGTTTCTCGTCGCAAGCGATGGATATAGACGGTCAACAGGTTTTTCTGTTGATTAGCCAATATGTCTCACGCGAGCAGGCATCGGTTATTGAGGAAAGCGAGCGCCGCCTCAGTCTTGCCATGCGTTCAGGTGGTTACGCCCTTTGGGACCACGACTATGTGACGGGCGAAACCTATAACTCGCCGGAAATGTTTGAAGTCTTTGGACAGTCCGTTGAGGGAGCCAAACTCAGTTTCTCGTCCTTCAACACACTTGTGCATCCTGATGATCAGGACAAAACCCTGGAACTCAAAATCCGTTCCGCGCCATTTGGCCAATCGGTGTTCCAGACACGTTACAGGGTAAAGACAACCGGCGGTAAATACTCCTGGATTGAATCCATTGCCGGTGTGGTACGTGATCCGGTTTCAGGGCGTCCAGTCAAAAGCGTTGGGCTATGCCGCAACATTGATGCGCAGATGGTCTCATTGGAGCGGTTGAAGGCTTCGGAGCGCAACCTGAAACGCACCCAATCGATTGCCAAGCTTGGGTCGTTCTCGCTGCGGGTTGACAGCAATGTGTCGCGACTCACCGCTGAGTTGGCAGATCTCATTGGCATGGCAGATGCCATGATCCACCCTACCCTCAACAGCTTTATCGATCTCATCGAACCGGTTGACCAGGAACGCTTCAGTGAAGCATTGGAACTGGCCAAGATGGGCCAGCATATCAAGAACCTTGAGATCACAGTCAAACTGTCAAACGGGGAATTGACGTGGTTTGATGTATCGATGGAACCTGAGATGGATGCAAATGGCCACGTGGAAAGTATCTTCGGTTGCTGCCAGAGTGTGACCGACCGGAAAGCCCTGGAACGCAAATTTCAACAGGCCCAGAAAATGGAAGCCGTTGGCCAACTCACGGGTGGCATTGCACATGACTTCAATAATCTGCTCATGGTGGTCATGGGCAATTTACAGCTTGTCGAAAATCTGGTGAAACACGATGACCGGGCGACACGCCGCATCCGCGCTGCCATTGAAGCTGCAGAAAAAGGTTCGGAGTTGACGCGCCGGATGCTGGCCTTCTCGCGCCAGCAGACTCTGCAAAACAAAGAACTGGTGATCAACGACCTCATCTTCTCCATGAAAGACATGTTGAGCCAGGCACTAACGGCGCTGGTCAATCTGAAGCTGATGCCGGGTGAGGATATCTGGCCTGTGAAGGCCGACAAGGTAATGCTGGAAACAGCGGTGCTCAATCTCGCTATAAACGCTCGAGACGCCATGGCCCCAAAGGGTGGCGACCTCATGGTTGAAACTGCCAACCGCACTCTCTCCGTGGAATATTGTGCCAAGCACGAGGATGTGCAACCGGGCGACTATGTCGAGATCACAGTCACCGACACGGGTGCGGGCATTGCTCCTGAAAACATCGAAAAGGTATTTCAGCCCTTCTTTACCACCAAGGGTCCGGAAAAAGGCTCGGGCCTTGGCCTGTCGATGATTTATGGTTTCGTGAAACAGTCCGGCGGGCACGTTAAAATCTATTCCGAAGTCGGCCACGGAACGTCCGTGAAGATTTACATCCCCCGTCTGAAATCCCGTCATATTGATCTACCGCCAGAAATAGATGCTTTGGCCCTTCAAAATCAAATTCGGCAGGAGCTGGGTGTGCCAGCCGACAGCCCGCACCAAAACTATGGCAGTGTTCTCAAACCAAAATCCCGCCCTACCATTCTTGTGGTAGAGGACAATGACAGCGTGCGTGACGTGGCCGCTGCGATGATCGAGGAAATGGGCTTTGAAGTCTTGACGGCCATCAATGGACCAGAAGGTCTGAAAGCGATTGAAGAGCGCCGCGACATCAATCTTGTTTTGTCCGATGTCATCATGGCCGGTGGCATGAACGGTCCTGAACTTGCAGCCAAGGCCATGAAGATCAGGCCGAAGTTGAAAGTGCTGTTCATGTCGGGTTATGCGCCGGGCTCTGTGCGCCTGATGCAAGATTTGCCGGATTCGATTGAGCTGGTAAACAAGCCATTCACCCGCGTTGATTTGACGGAGAAGGTAAGACGGGCGCTGGCGGCTTAGACTTCGACCCAGCCCCTCGCTTTTCCTGCCTTAACCAACTCCTCCGCCGCCACCTTCACGGCTTCTACGGCATCACCAAGTGCCGCTTCATCTCGTCCGCGCAAAACCAAGTTCGTATTAAACCCGCGTTCGCTCTCAAATGGATATGAGCCAACTGATAGCATCGGCCACTTCCCTTGAATCTCTTTCAGCGGCTTGGCAATGTCGCCTTCGCCACCTTCAAAACGCACGGTACGACTTTTCACGACGACACCACCTGAAAGGTGTGGAGCGATAGCATCCATCATGGCGTTCATGACTTTAGGCACCCCGGCCATGACAAAGACATTTTCGAAACGGAAGCCCGGTGCCTTGCTGACGCTGTTGTAAACCAGCGTAGCACTGTGGGGGATGCGGGCCATGCGCATTCTCGCTTCGTTGGGTTCGCGGCCTATTTCGGAAAAGTGCTTGAGCAGGATTTCGCTGGCTTCAGGGTGATGCGATATCTCGACGCCAAAGGCTTTGGCCATGCTGTCGGCGGTAATGTCATCGTGTGTCGGGCCAATACCGCCTGTGGTGAACACGTAGGTGTAGCGTGCGCGCAAGGCGTTCACGGCGGCGACAATGTCAGCCTCGTCGTCAGCCACCACGCGGGCTTCCTTGAGATCGATACCGAGGGCTGTCAGATAGTCTGCAATGAAGCCCAGGTTTTTGTCCTTGGTACGGCCGGACAGCACTTCATCGCCAATCAACAATACGGCTGCGGTGGGTGCTTGTGTCATTGGAACCTCTTTGAGAATGGGCTTGCGTTCTGGCAGGGCGCATGGTCCCTGTCGAGTATGGAATTTGCAACACCTCTCATGCGCGGTCGGCTGGTTCAACGCTACAAGCGCTTTCTGGCGGATGTCGTGATGGATACGGGTGAGGCCATCACCGCCGCTTGCCCCAATACCGGCACCATGCTGGGACTCACAACACCTGGTCTCGTTGTATGGCTGTCAAGGTCTGATTCGGTGACGCGCAAATATCCGCACACGCTGGAAATTATTGAACGCGATGTCGGATTGATTGGCATCAATACGGCACATCCAAACCGACTGGTCGAAGAGGCGTTGACTGCCAAGCGGTTGCCTGCCCTCGGCGGGTATTCATCGTTGCGGCGCGAAGTGAAATACGGTGAGAACAGTCGCATTGACTTGTTGCTCGAAGGCCAGGGCAGACCGCCTTGTTATGTTGAGGTGAAGAACGTTACGCTTTACCGGCGGCCAAACTTTGCAGAATTTCCCGATTGCCGCACCGAACGGGGTGAAAAGCATTTGCGGGAAATGGCCGAGATGGTCAGGCTTGGCCACAGGGCTGTCATGGTCTATTGCATTCAGGGTGGAAATCCCAAAAGCTTCTCGCTCACTCCAGATATCGACAGGTCCTATTTCAACGGCTTTCTCGTGGCAAAAGCCGCAGGGGTTGAAGCCTTGGCATTGACCTGCCATGTGAGCCCTGACAGAATTGAAATCACGGGCCAAGTGCCCCTCGAAATGCCCCTGCTGGATCCGATATGAACGACCTTGACGTGAGCGAAAAGAACCCGCGCATCCGCCTCTACAAGAAAGAGGACTTCGCGCCCATGCACAGAGCAGGAAAACTTGCAGCACAGTGTCTTGATCTGATGATTGAAGCTGCACAACCTGGCGTGACCACGGCCCATCTGGACAAGCTCTGTGTGGAATTTGCCAGAGACCACAAAGCCATTCCCGCCACCATCAACTATCGCGGCTACAAGCACGCCATCTGCACATCGATCAATCACGTGGTGTGCCATGGCATGCCCAATGACAAGCCACTGTTGGATGGCGATATCGTGAATATCGATGTGACGCTGATTGTCGATGGTTGGTATGGCGACACGTCACGCATGGCGAATATCGGTACTGTGGCCCGCAAGGCTGAACGGCTTGTCGAGATCACTTATGAATGCCTGATGCGCGCCGTTGCTGCGGCCAAGCCCGGCAATACCTTGGGCGATGTGGGTTACGCGATCCAGTCCTACGCAGAGCGCGAACGCTGCACGGTGGTGCGGGATTTCTGCGGCCACGGCTTGGGGCAAGTCTTCCACGACCACCCCAATGTGCTGCATTATGGCAAACCCGGAGAAGGTGCGGTTTTGAAACCCGGCATGTTCTTCACAATCGAGCCCATGATCAATCTGGGCAAGCCCCACGTGAAAGTGTTGTCCGATGGCTGGACGGCGGTGACGCGGGACCGTTCATTGTCAGCGCAGTTCGAGCATTCCATTGGTATCACGGAAACGGGTTGCGAAATATTCACTTTAAGTCCCAAAGGGCTGCACCAGCCGCCTTACAAGGTCTGATCTGCATGACAAAATCTCCCGCGTCGAAGGGTCTGGCAGAAGGCATGCCACCTCTCCACCTGGGCCATCGTGAACGGCTGAAAGATCGCTTCATCGTCGGAGGGGCTGACGCGATGCCAGATTATGAATTGCTTGAAATGGTGTTGTTCCGCGCCATCAGGCGGGGCGATACCAAGCCTATTGCCAAGGGTTTGATGGCGCGTTTTGGGACCTTTGCCGAAGTGATTTCAGCACCCGCTAATCTGCTGATGGAAGTCAAAGGTGTGGGTCCCGGTATTGTCACAGAATTAAAATTGATCCGCGCCGCAGCCTTGCGACTGACCAAAGGCGAGGTGATCAACCGGCCCATCCTTGGCACGTGGAATAACATCATCGAGTATTGCCGCGCAGCCATGGCGTTTGAAGATATCGAGACATTCCGGCTCTTGTTTCTTGATAAAAAGAACCAGTTGATCGCTGATGAAAAACAACAAACCGGAACCGTTGATCACACGCCGGTTTATGCGCGGGAAGTGGTGAAGCGAGCGTTAGAGTTATCTGCTTCTGCGATCATACTTGTTCACAATCATCCATCGGGCGACCCTACTCCGTCACTGGCTGATATCGACATGACCAAACGCATCATTCAAGCGGCGGACAAGCTGAATATTCTGATCCACGACCACATCATCATTGGCCGCAAGGGCCATGTGAGTTTCAGGAATTTGCAGTTGATTTGAGCTGCGCCAAAGCTTCCGGTGTATCGGCATCTAGCAGCACGCCGGAGTCGGCCTCCACTTCCGTGACATCACTTGCCAATTCTGCCAGCAGTTTCCGCGCACCCCTGTCGCCAACGAGATTTGCAAGTCTCACAAAGTGTTCAGCCCCCCACAATACCGGGTTGCCGAAGGTGTTATTGCAAGTCGGCACTACAATTGATCTGTGCTCCACCGGATTGAAAGCTGCGATCAATTTGTCGACGACCTGTGGCTTTACGCGGGGCATGTCACCAAGGCATATGACGGCGGCATCGGCATTGCCTGCTGCCTCAACGCCCGCACGAAGAGAAGTGGCCAATCCTTTGGAATAATCGGGATTATTGACGAAACGCAGGTTCATGCCGGCGAGGGCTGCTTCAACTTTTTGACTGTCATGGCCGGTCACAACAATCACCTCGTCAACGGCTGATGCAAGAATATTGCTGACGGTGATCGCTATCATGGGCTTGCCGTCAACCTGCGCCAGCATCTTGTCACCGCCCATGCGACTGCCCAGACCTGCAGCCAATACAATGGCGACAACTTTTGGCGCAATAGCCGCCGCAGCTTCGCGCGGGCTTGGACGCGATGGGATTTCGGCGAGGAGACCGCCGACGCCCATGTCCATGATGTCTTCAGGCAGCACCGCGATGCCGGAGATGATGCGCTCCAGCACCCAGTCAAAACCATTGCGTTTGGGGGAGCGGGCGCAGGAAGGAACGCCAAGTACGGGTGTTCCCGACACGTCACCCAACATGAGCAAATTGCCGGGATCGACTGGCATCCCGAGGTGGGAGACTTCTCCCCCTGCCCCTACGACAGCGGCTGGTATGACATCGGCGCGGTCGACAATGGCAGAGGAACCGAAAAGCAACAGGCAATCGCAGCCCGCTTTTTTCAATTCTGAGATCGCCGTTTGCACAGCAGTTTCTATGTGCGGCACCACAAGCACCTGTTCTAATTTCACACCGAAGGCCTGCAAGCGATCGGCAATGGCGCGTTCTGATTTTTCAATCAGTGACGATTTCATGTGCGGCAGTGTGGTTATGACGAGGCCGACGTGGCTGAGTTGAAACTTGCGCACTTGCAGCAGCGGACGGTCTCCGACAATCGCAAGCGCTTTCTCCAGCACCGCCCGTGGAACTGCGAAGGGGATCACTTTGACAGTGGCCAGCATTTGCTTCACCCGCACGGCAGCGTGGGGCATCAAGGTAGCAATGGTCAGGCTCTCGTGCAGGTGGTTGATGGCATTCACGCGGTCAACGTCGATGACAACCAAACCATTCACTGCCGCATGCACATTGGCGCGACCTGTGAAGGCTTGTTGGGTTGTAGCGTGTTGGCCTGAAATCGCCAAGGCAAGGGCACGGGCGGCTTCGTCTTCGGGAACGTCATCAGGGCCGAGGCGCGCCACAATGACGTGATCTATTTTTGCATTTGCAAGAGTGTGAACATCATCTGCCGAGAGAATGCGGCCCTTCTTGAAAACAGTTTCGCCGCACTTCACGCCATGAGCCAGAAGGCACCCTGCAGCATTGGCTGTCGCAATTCTCCCGAATTCCATTACTCACCCAACCTGAGGCACTTCGTCATTTCCGCCACAATGGAAATGGCGATTTCGGCTGCTCCCACCGCACCGATGTTCAACCCGATGGGACCGTGAATGCGGGTGATATCCGCATCGGAGAAGCCCGTCACTTTCAATCGGTCCACTCGCGCGGCTTGGGTTTTTTTCGAACCCAACACACCGATGTAGAAAGCTTTGGATTTGAGTGTCAGATTCAGTGCCGGATCATCGATTTTTGGGTCATGGGTCAAAGCCAATACTGCGGTCCGGGCATCCAGTTTCAGATTTGGCAGCACGTCGTCAGGCCACTCGGCATGGAGTGCAGCATTTGGAAAGCGTGCGCCTGTTGCGAAGGCACCGCGCGGGTCGATCACTGTGACATCGTAACCCGCGGCTTCAGCAATCGGGATGACATTCTGCGCAATCAACACTGCTCCAATAATGACAAGGCGGAGTTTGGGATTGTGAATGGTGACAAAGACTTCGCCATCGGCGGTTTGTTCAATGCCCGACTTGTCGAAGCGAAAGGCCTTGTCTAGCTGCGGGTCGCTTGCAGCTGCGGCGCGCGTGACGAGGCGCTGAGTGCCAGTTGCAAGATTTGTTATGACTGCAATAGCTTCGCGGTTGCGGCGGGCGGCAACTACCTCACGCAATATGTCACCTTTCACGTCACCGCCTCCACCAACACGCGAATTTTCCCGCCGCAGGCCAAACCCACTTTCCATGCGGTTTCATCAGCCACGCCGTAACTCAAAACTTTATGGCCGCCCGATGCGATCATGCTTTGGGCTTCGGTAATCACATCGCCTTCCACGCAGCCACCGGAAACTGCACCTTCAAAATTGCCCTCGGCATCCACAACCAACTGGCTGCCCACTGGTTGCGGCGCTGAGCCCCAGGTTTCGATGACGGTTGCGATGGCCAGCTTGCGACCCTCGGCGGCCCAGGTTTCTGCGGTTTCAAGAATACTCATTGTTCGGCCCTCATCCACTTTTTGGGATCATGCTTGCCAGATGTGGGGGCGGCAAGTGTGTTCGCCAAGTCTTGCAAACTGTCCAGCGAGTGCACGGGGCGGAATTCATCAACATAGGGCATCATCGCTTTAATGCCGCCAGCACGAGCCTGGAAGCCGTCAAATCGCAATAACGGGTTAAGCCAGACAATGCGCTTGGCGGAGAGGCGCAGGCGTTTCATTTCGGTTTCAAGCTGACCTACATCTTCACGGTCGAGGCCATCAGTCATCAACAACACATTTGCGCCCTGCGTGAGCACGCGCCGCGCCCATTTGAAATTGAATTCATGCAATGTGGTGCCAATGCGGGTGCCGCCCGACCAATCTTTTACCGCTGCCGAGACCTTGTTCATGGCCTCGTCCACGTCTTTGCGTTTCAACTCGCGGGTGATGTTGGTGAGTCGGGTGCCAAAGAGGAAAACTGTAACACGACTGCGGTCGTTGGAAAGGGTGTGCAGGAAATGCAAGAACATGCGGGAGTAGTTCGAGCACGAGCCGGAAATATCCGCCAACACTACCAAAGGCGGCTCACGCCAGCGTCGTTCTTTCTTCGCCAGTTCAATAGGTTGCCCGCCATTTCGCAAGCTATCTCTCAAGGTTCGACGCAAGTCTACCCGCTTGCCGTGAGGGGATGATTGGTAACGCCGGGTTTGAACCTGCAAGCGATTGACGTGCAGCCGTTGCAGCGCCTTTTTGGCTTCAGTCTGCTCTTTTACCGTCATTTGTTCAAAATCCTTGGCGCGCAACATGTCGTTGGCGGAGGCCGTGTAGGTGGCTTCCACTTCGAGTGCGTCTGCTTCTTTCCGTGCCGGAACATCGATCTTGTCGAACATGGCTTCGGCCAAGCGGCGAAAGCCCGGCTTCTGTTTCTTCTCATCCTGCTTCCGGGCGATCTGGTGATACATAAGCTGCATCAACTGCTCGAGCATTTTGGGTTTCTTCCAGAACACATGGAAGGCCTGATCGAAGAGATCCTTGTGCTCGCGGCGTTTCACGAAAACCGAA
Source organism: Hyphomicrobiales bacterium (assembly GCA_031430915.1). Classification (GTDB taxonomy): domain Bacteria; phylum Pseudomonadota; class Alphaproteobacteria; order Rhizobiales; family Aestuariivirgaceae; genus Aestuariivirga. Next base: position 25,326 of record JANPCL010000103.1, on the reverse strand, counting down.
TGCAGGGTCCAATAGAAGTCATCGCGTTGACGCAACGGGCCTGCCTGGGCCGCGTCGAGCGCATCCAACACAGCGCCTGGACCCACTGGAATTCCAGCCTCACGCAACACGCGGGCGAAATGCATGACATTCTCGGCAAGGTGGCCGGAGACTTTGCGGTTGGAGTTGGCGGGTTCGGGGAGTTGCATGGTCATGCGAAAATCACCGCCCCATCACCCGCAGTTCTTCTTTCACTTGGTTCAATATCCGCTTGGCTTCCGAGCCTTCCATGCGGGCGATGTCGTCTTGGTACTTCAGTAGCACACCGAGAGTATCGTTCACCATTTGCGGGTCCAGCGAGACACAATCAAGTTCGTGCAACGCCGTCACCCAGTCCAATGTTTCCGCAACGCCGGGAGCTTTGTAAATATCGCCACCGCGCAAGGCTTGCACGAAGGCCACAACTTCCTTCGCCAAGGCTTCAGACGCATCAGGTCGCTTGGCACGAATGATGGCGACTTCACGGGCGGCATCGGGGTAGCCTACCCAGTGATAGAGGCAACGGCGCTTCAGGGCGTCATGCACTTCGCGGGTGCGGTTGGAGGTTATTATGACAATGGGTGGCTCTTTGGCCTTGATAGTGCCGAGTTCGGGAATGGTGATTTGAAAGTCAGAAAGCACTTCGAGAAGGAAGGCTTCGAAGGCTTCGTCGGTGCGGTCCAACTCGTCGATCAGCAGGATAGGGGCAGCCCCCTCCTGCGCTTCCAGCGCCTGCAACAATGGCCGCCTGATCAGGAATTTTTCGGCAAAAACGTCGCTGCCCAAACGCTCACGGTCCAACTGACCTGACGCTTCCGCCATACGGATTTCAATCATCTGTGCAGCGTAGTTCCACTCGTAAACTGCCGAGGAAACGTCGAGGCCTTCATAGCATTGCAGCCGGATCAGTTTGCGGCCAAGCGCTTCTGCCAGCACCTTGGCGATTTCAGTCTTGCCAACGCCGGCTTCGCCCTCAAGGAAAAGCGGTCGACCCATTTTGAGGGCGAGGAACACGACGGTCGCAAGGTCGCGACCCGCGACATAGCCAGAGGATTTGAGAAGCATCAGGGTGTCGTCGATGGAAGTTGGAATGGCTTTAGGCATTTTTTGAACTCGTCAAATCTGAAAGCCGTCATTCCGCGTTATGCCGAAGTGACGCTTGTAGAGAGCAATCTAAACAAAAACACCCGCCAACCAAGGTCAGCGGGTGCGCCGTGTTTGTGTCTTGTTACTTCGCCGAAGCCACAGCCCGCTTTGCCATCACACCAATCAAATGGGCGCGATACTCAGCCGAGCCATGCATGTCGGCGTTCAGTCCGCGGGCTTTGGTCTTGATGCCTGCAACGGCATCTTCCTTGAAGCTCTTGGACAGGGCTGCTTCCATGTCGGGGTGGCGGAACACGCCGGGGCCGGCTCCGGTCACAGCCACACGGGCTGCACCTTTTGCGTCTTGCGCCACGTAGACGCCGACCATGGCGTAGAGCGATGCGGGATTGGGGAACTTGGCATAGCCGCTCTTTTTCGGCACCGGGAATTCCACTGCTGTGATCACTTCAGCGGGTTTCAGCGCCGTTGAGAACATACCAGTGAAAAACTTGTCAGCCGGAATTTTACGGGCATCAGTGTGGATGATCGCTCCCAAAGCCATGCAGGCCGATGGGTAATCCGCTGCTGGATCATTGTTGGCAACCGAGCCACCAATGGTGCCCTTGTGACGCACGTGCGGATCGCCAATGCCGCCAGCCAAAGCTGAAAGGCCTGGGATGGCTTTCTTGAGCGCTTTGTCTGCCGCCACCTCGGCATGGGTAGACCCTGCCGAAATGACCACGGTCTTGGCCGTTACCTTGATGCCAGTGTTCTTGATGCCAGACAGATCGATGATGTCAGATGGTGACGCCAATCCCTGCTTCATGGTGGGCACGAGTGTGTGCCCACCACCGAGGAACTTGCCGTCCTTGGCCTTCTTCATCAGTTTCACAGCATCCGCAACTTTGGCGGGGCGATGGTAATTGAAGTTTTCCATTTTGATTCTCCCCGTTCTTATTCTGCGGCTTGCTTCAGGCCTTGGGCTGCTGCCCAGACCACTTGTGGCGTTGCAGGCATGGATATTTCCTTGATGCCCAGAGCGTCGGTTATGGCGTTGATGACGGCGGGTGGCGAACCAATGGCTCCTGCTTCACCGCAACCTTTCATGCCCAATGGATTGGTCGGGCATGGGGTGCAGGTGAAACCAAGGTTGAAGCTTGGCACGTTATCGGCACGCGGCATCTGGTAGTCCATGTAGGACCCCGTCAACAGCTGGCCTGACTCATCGTCATAAACGCAGCCTTCATAGAGCGCCTGGCCAATTCCCTGCACAATGCCACCATGAACCTGTCCCTCAACGATCATCGGATTGATGAGATTGCCGAAGTCGTCAACGCAGGTGTAGTTGGCAATGGTAGTCACGCCTGTGTCTGGATCGATTTCCACTTCGCAGATATGCACACCCGCCGGGAACACAAAGTTCGCTGGGTCGTGGAAGGCGCTTTCCTTGAGGCCTGGCTCGATTTCATTGGCATTGAACTTGTGCGCCACATAGGCCGAGAGAGCCACTTCGCCGAAGGCCATTTTCTTGTCGGTGCCCTTCACGGTGAACGTGCCGCCCTTGAATTCCACGTCATCAACTGAAGCTTCCATCACGGCTGCTGCCACTTTTTTAGCTTTGGCTTCGATCTTGTCCAAGGCCTTGGCGATTGCATGCTGGCCTACAGCGCCGGAACGGGAGCCATAGGTGCCCATGCCGAACTGCACTTTGTCGGTGTCGCCGTGGACAACCGAGACGGTGTTGATGTCGATTCCCAAACGGTCAGAGACCTGTTGGGCGAAGGTGGTTTCATGGCCTTGGCCGTGGCTGTGAGCGCCGGTCAGTATTTCAACTGAACCCACGGGGTTCACCCGGATTTCAGCTGATTCCCAAAGACCAACTCCTGCACCCAGCGAACCCACGGCAGCTGATGGCGCAATACCACAGGCTTCGATGTAAGCCGAGTAACCGAGGCCGCGGTAGAGGCCCTTCTTGGCAGATGCAGCTTTACGCGCTGCAAAGCCTTTCACGTCAGCCATTTCTTGCGCCTTGGCCATGGAGGCTTCGTAGTCGCCTGCGTCGTAGCACATGATCACAGGGGTTTGATGCGGGAACTGGGTGATGAAGTTTTTCCGGCGGAATTCAGCCGGGTCCATCTTCAATTCGCGGGCTGCAGTTTCAACAAGGCGTTCCACCACATAGGTGGCTTCCGGGCGACCAGCACCACGATAGGCATCAACAGGCGCAGTGTTGGTATAAACCGCATCCACCTCCGCATAGATGTTGGGTATGTTGTATTGCCCTGATAGCAGCGTGGCGTAGAGGTAAGTTGGAACCGCTGCCGAGAAGGTGGAGAGATAGGCCCCCATCGATGCATAGGTATGAACACGCAAACCGGTGATTTTGCCATTTGCATCCGTTGCAAGTTCAGCCTTGGTCACGTGGTCACGACCATGGGCATCGGAGAGAAAGGCTTCCGTGCGCTCACAGGTCCACTTCACTGGACGACCGCCAACGCGCTTTGAGGCCCAAAGGCAGACGACTTCTTCTGCATAGATGAATATCTTGGAACCGAAGCCGCCGCCAACGTCAGGTGCAATAACCCGCAACTTGTTTTCGGCACAAAGGCCGTGGAAGGCTGAAATCACCAGACGCGCCACGTGCGGGTTTTGCGACGTTGTATAGAGCGTGTAATGTTCATCGCCTGTATCATAGGAGCCAATGGCAGCGCGAGGTTCCATTGGGTTTGGCACGAGGCGGTTGTTGCGGATATCCAGCTTGGTCACATGGGCGGCGTTCTTGAATGCGGCTGCCGTGTTGCCTTCGTCACCGATCGACCAGTTGTAGACGTTGTTGTTGGCAGAAACGTCGTGCACCTGGGCCTTGCTCGTCATCGCTATGGCAGCATCGACGACATGGCCGAGCACGCCATATTTCACGTCCACAGCGCCAGCAGCAGCCTTGGCTTGCGCCTTTGTTTCGGCCACGACAACGGCAACATGGTCACCGACATAGCGCACTTTGCCAACGGCGAGGATAGGGTGTGGCCCCGCTTTCATGGGGGAGCCGTCCTTGGAATGGATGGTCCAGCCGCAGATCAGTCCACCAATCTTGTCTTCCGCAACATCGTTGCTGGTGAATACACCAAGAACGCCCGGCATGGCTGCTGCTTTCTTGGTATTGATTGATTTGATGGTCGCGTGCGCATGCGGTGAACGCACGAAATAGGCGTAGGATTGGTTTTTGAGATTGATGTCGTCGGTATAGCGGCCCTTGCCAGTGATGAAACGCTTGTCTTCTTTGCGCTTTACAGAAGCGCCTATGCCTGTTGCAGTCATGTTGTGTGCCTCCAAAATTACATGTTCGACGCGCCGGATTGCACGGCCTTGACGATGTTATGATAGCCCGTGCAGCGGCAGATATTGCCTTCAAGCTCGTGGCGAACGGTTTCTTCGTCGAGCTTTTTGCCCTTGCGATTGACGATGTCGATAGCCGACATGATCATTCCGGGGGTGCAATAGCCGCACTGCAAGCCATGCTCTTCGTGAAACGCTTTCTGCATGGGGTGCAGATCACCGTTCTTGCCGTTCAGGCCTTCAATAGTTGTGACCACAGCACCTTCGAGGCTCGAGGCCAAAGCAGTACAGCTTTTAACCGCCTTGCCGTTTACGTGCACGACACAGGCCCCGCACTGGCTGGTATCGCAACCTACATGGGTTCCCGTCAGTCCCAGGTTGCCACGCAAAAAGTCGACGAGCAGCGTTCGCCCTTCGACTTCACCGCTGACATCCTTGCCGTTCACTTTCATCGATACAGATGGCATATCTTCCTCCCAAATTGGCTTTTGCGTCAGTTGTTCAAACAACAGAATCCACTGCCGAAATTGTTTTCGCCATTAATCAGTTGAACATTGACGCTTGAATCCGTCAAGCGATACCAAAGGCCCGATGGTGTTTCGGACGCATAAATCGTTGCTGCAACGCAAACAAATCCGTGACTCGCGCAAATGCGTTAAAGATGGTACAAGTCAACAATCGAGGATTTGCCATGGTCAACAATCCAATTTCCACTCTGGTCCGTTTGTTTTCTGTTGTTGTCATGTTGTTCATGATTGCCCTGCCGGTACAGGCAGCTGGCGATGAAGACAAAATCAAGGCTGTCATCGAAGACCAACTCAATGCCTTTGCAACCGACAACGGAGAACAGGCCTATTCACACGCCGCACCTATCGTGAAAAACGTGTTTCCGTCTGCAGACATGTTCATGACCATGGTGAAGAAGGGCTACATCCCGATCTACCGCAACACCGAGCGGGTTTTTGGCAAAACGTTCGCGGATGGCTTGGGGCGTCCAGCCATGCGGGTTGTGCTGACGGGTGCCGACGGCAAACGCTATGAAGCGATATACAGCATGGAACAGCAAGCAGATGGCAGTTGGAAGATTGCAGGCTGCGTGCTGGTTGTTATTCCGTCTCAAGAGGTTTGATGTCTGATGCTTGTGGTGGCGAAGGGACCTCAAAACCCGCTGCCATCTTTCCGCAAAAACCGAAACACGCCGCCTTCCTTGATCGCCATCATGTCGATGTCTGAAAAATGTGCTTTGTCAGTTTGCAGCCGGGTGCCGATTTCGAGATAGCTTGCTGGCTTTTCGCTGAGATTTTTCAAATGGTGGCCATTGCCGCTTCCTGCCTTGAAGCCTGCGCACATGCCTTGGTTCATAACGTGGTCTCCAGCATCATCTGCCAGCACCACCTCGCCTTCGAGGACATAGACGAACTCATCCTCACTCTCATGCCAGTGTCGCTGTGATGACCAAGCACCGGGAGCCAAGGTCACAACGTTGACGCCAAATTGGTCCAAACCGAAGAGATTGCCCAATACGGCACGGGCGCGGCCTCTTACCGCTACGTTGTAAGGCTGGGGATATCCGGAGCTTGTCTTGCGGGCGACGTCTGTAAGATTCACAACCGACGTCATGCCAAGTCTCCTGCCCGCGCCTCAATTTGTTTCACAGCTTCAACCACAGCATCAAACGTGAGCAGGGTTGACGCATGCCGTGCCTTGTAGTCCCGCACCGGGATCAGAGCTTCGCAATCTGCCCATTTGCCATTGGGCGGGGTGCCGTTGTCCTTCAGCATGTGATACATCTGATCTCGCAAGATTTTCAGCTCATTGGGTGTTGAGCCTAAAACATGTCGGGCCATGATAGAAGATGAGGCTTGGCCGAGGGCGCATGCTTTCACGTCATGGCCGAATGCGCTGACCACACCATCTTTCATTGCCACATCCACAGTAACTTTCGAGCCACAGAGCCTTGAATGGGCCACAGCCGTTGCATCAGGTGCTGGCAAGCGTTGCAACAGGGGAATATCAGCCGCGAGAGATAAAATCTTTTTGTTGTAAACATCGTTGATCATGATCATATCCTGCAGCGCGGAAGGGCAAGCGCTTGGTTCTTATAGACCATGATATGGGAAGCGGGAATGCTTTCTGAAAGGACCCCCTCCCCTGATGCATTTCGCATCTGATCCATGGGCGGCGCGAAGCCGTAGTGTGGAGTTCCGGAAACAATACACGCAAGGACAATCTGCCATGGACGTCAAAGTGCTTCATTCCCCTTCTCCTTTGTCCGTGGACAAACCAACACAAGACCAAGCCGAAGCCGCTGTGCGCACATTGCTGGCTTGGGCCGGTGATGATCCAACACGTGAAGGCCTGCTCGATACGCCGCGTCGCGTGACCAAGGCTTACAAAGAGTATTTCGCTGGCTACAGCGAAAACCCAGGTGAAATCCTTGACCGTGTGTTCGAAGACGTCAGCGGTTACGATGACATGGTGCTGCTGCGCGACATTTCATTCACCTCCCATTGCGAACATCACATCGCTCCCTTCTTTGGTCGCGCCCATGTGGCCTATCTTCCGCACGGTGGCGTGGTCGGCATTTCGAAGATTGCCCGCGTCGTGGACACATTTGCCAAGCGCTTGCAAACCCAGGAAACCATGACGGCGCAGATTGCCGAAGCAATTTTTGAGAACCTCGGCGCCCGCGGTGTTGCGGTCATGCTGGAAGCCGTTCACACCTGTATGTCCATGCGCGGCGTGCAAAAGTCCGGTGTCGCCACAGTCACCACACAGTTCAATGGCGAATTTAAAACCAATCCCATGCTGCAAGCCCGTTTCATGGAACAGGTGCGGGCACCGCGTGAGCCGTTTACGATCTGATGAAATCACTTTAAGCAGTGAGTCATGAACAACGATGAAACCACTGAACTCAAACTAAAATTTGATGAGCACGGCCTGATGGGTGCCATTGTCGTGGATGCGCATGACGGCAGCGTTCTCATGTTCGCCCACATGAACGCCGAGGCCTTTGCGAAGACAGTCGAAACCTCATTCATTCACTTCTGGAGCCGGTCCCGGCAAACGCTGTGGATGAAAGGTGAGACGTCTGGCGAAACGTTCAAGGTGGTGGAGATGCGGCTGGACTGTGACCAGGATTGTGTGTTGGTGCGGGTTGAGGCGCAAGGTGAAGGCAAGGCGTGTCATACTGGGCGGCGGAGTTGTTTTTATAGGCGGGTTGAGGGTGGTCGGTTGTTGTTTGAGTGACGGGCCTTTAGTCCGACGCTCCATCTCTACGCCGCCCCCGCGATATATGCCTTCATATCCTCAGCTTCGCGCTCAATCGCCTCAATCCGGAACTTCACCACGTCACCAATGGATATCATGCCGTCCAGTTTGCCGTCTTTCACCACAGGCAAATGACGAATGCGTCTGGCCGTCATCAGCGCCATGAGTTCCTGTTCGCTGTCGCCATCCTGGCAGGTGTGGACGTTGCTGGTCATGATGGCAGAGGCGGGCTTGGTGAGGATGCTCGCCCCTTCCAGAGCAATATGGCGCACCACATCGCGCTCAGACACGATGCCTGAGATGTGGCCCTGATCGTCGGTCACGACGATGGCACCGATGCGCTTTTCGCCCAGTATCTTGGCTACCGCATTGACGGTGTCTGTTGGACGCACTGTAAACACGTCGCGACCTTTGACGCTTAATATGTGTGATACGGCCATGTCTGCCTCCCAATGAACAGCGATGACATGAAACGGTAACACGCTTTTTCAGTTACCGGAACGGCTTTCTGTCCAAAAGGTAAAATAGAACCAATCCTGCGATGAAACCGCCAAGATGTGCTTCCCAGGCGATCGGGCGCTCCTCCAGGAAAGCAACGGAAGTCAGGGCCGTGCCTGCCCCGGTAAGCAAGGTCATTGCTACAAACACCCCCGCAAAAACCACAGCCTTGCCATTGCGAAATAATTGCAACAAACCCGGCACTTTCAGACTTTGATAGTCAACGAGATGCGACGTCCCCATTTTGAAGCCAAGCGCAAATATAACGGGCATTGCCGCTGCCAAGGTTGCCGAAACTGCAGCCGAGACGCCTAAAACTTGTATGTTCTCGCCCCAGTGCGTAACCAACATAGCAGCCGCTCCAGCCGCAACAGAACCTGATAACAGCAGCAAATAGCGCAACGCTCCCAGCCTGCGGGCCACGGGTGTTGAAAAAATCACGAGCCAAATACAGTTTGAGCCCAGGTGATACTTGTCTGCGTGAAACAACGCATAAGTGAAGAAACTCCAGATTTGCGCGCCTTGCGGAAAGGGAATCGGCGGACCGCCGCCCAGGCGTACCGGAATGAACAAAAAAATTTGATGGGACCAGACCTGCCAGCTCTCGCCCAAAGTCCAAAATAACACGTGAACAGCCAACAAAACTGCAACAACCCACAAAACCACCGGTGGAACATTGAGCAAAGGTTGTGCGGGTGAAGGCGGAGCGTAACGTGAGTCAAATGGCATGGCCCCTGCAGCCTTAGCACCAATCGTTTCCATTTGGCACAGACTAAGGACCAGAATAGCATGATGCAGGACAACACAGCTGATGATCACGGCGACAGCCAGATACTGCATCCCGGCAGCCGCAATTTGTTCCGCCAATGGGAAATGCTGCGGGCCGAGCGGGCCTGTCCGACGCGCGAAGACTTCGAATTCGCCCAGCTCAAGGGCATCTTGCCTGATATGGTGGTGGTTGATCGCGACTTTCTGCGCAATTCCTTCAAATTCCGTTTGGCAGGCACACGGGTGTGCACCCTGTTCAATCAAAACCTGACTGGCGGCAGTGTGCTGGCTGGCTGGGATTCCTTTGAAGCTGACGTGATTTCGCGGCATTTGCTGACTGTCATCAACCAGCAGCAGCCCGCAGTTGTGCGCATGCGTCTGACTACAGATCGCGGCCAGGTCATCGCAGCCGAACTTGTGGCTTTGCCTGTCCAAATGCGCAACTCCCATCGTATTCAAATCATCGGCGGATTGTTTCCTTTCCGCGCCGCCCAAAGCCTTGGCCACGCCGGTATCACCGCACGGGAACTGGTGTCAGCACGGGTCATCTGGACCGAGCATCAAACTCCACTGGAACGGGCTGCACCTGAGACAAGCCTGCCACCGTTGCCTGACGCTTTGCGGAAATTTACCTTGATTGACGGCGGCAAGGTTTAAAGGAGTAGCGACCTGGTTTGGACCGTGCCACTTCACTCCACGCCTTGCTATTTTCTTTGATTGTAACTCTCTTTTTGCGCGCAGCTTGTTGAGACAGCTTAACCCTAACTTTACTCGCTTCACCCTATCGTGACGGAACGACGGACGGTTTTCGTCCGGGTTTCGCCCTGGGGAGAGCGATAAATTTTGATTTCAGAGGTTACACTGTGAGTGCGCCAGCCCAGAACATCGTGAATCAACCCGCCGCCGTGAAGGGCGTGGTTTTTGGCCGCTTCATGTTGCCTGACATGTCCGAACACGCCTGCCAGGTACTTGATCTGACACTTGAAGGCGCCACGTTCATCACCAGCGATATGCCGCCCACTGGCATGGCAATTGTGGCTTACCTCGAAGAATTGGGCCGTGTTGAGGTTATTTCCGGGGTTCCTGTGCCCGGTGGTTTCAAGGTTAGCTATGCCGCCACGGGCTCACGCCTTGAGCGCCTGCACAATCGCATTACCTATATGCTGGACCGTGTTGATGGTGCACCAGACCAACGCCGCCATCCGCGTTTTGAACCCAAGGACAAGCATTCCTCCATCACCATGCCAGATGGCCGCAGCTATGCTTGTGAAGTGCTCGACATTTCTGTGTCGGGTGCTGGCATCAAGACCGATGTCATGCCGGCGCTTGGCACCTATTTGATGGTTGGCAAAATGAAGGGTCGCGTGGTCCGTTACCTCGAAAACGGATTTGCCATCGAATTCATCAAACAATTGGCTGTGGCGCAGGCTCAATCGGCCGGTTGAGCGAGGCCGTCATGACGGCTCCCTCAAATGAAAACACCAATATGCCGTGTTGATTCACACCCTCGCAATAAGATGTCGCCATGCCCCAACCTGGCCGTGAAGCCAGCGGGCGCAGGCGGATTGCTGTAGTAAAATAAGTCACCACATCACCCGCATAGACCGGCTTCAGCCACTTCATGTTTTTGAACCCGGGCGACGGCCCAATATCAGGCAGGGGCTTTTCTGCTGCATCCAAGATATGTCGCGCTGCCGTGTTGGTTCTGACGAAACACGACATCCAGCCTGATGCCACATGCAAACCCGCCGCCGTCATCGCGCCATAGAGGCTTGCCCTGCCCGCTTCTTCATCCACATGAAAATCCACGGGATCGAACTTGCGGGAATAGGCCAGCATATTCTCCCGGGTGAAGGCGTAGGAGCCGAGGGGCACGCGTTGGTGCAATTCAATTTCTTCCAGAAAAAACCCCATCATGACTGTGGGTCTTCCAAGAAAACCATACTGGTCATGCTGGCCTTTTGCGTTTGCGACTGGTCCCAGAGGTCGCCCACAAAATTCACGATCAGCCAGTCCGGTTTTCGGGTGGATCGCCGCAAAGCCGTCACTGTCAGTTGTCCTGACAAAGTGTCGTCAACATAAACCGGCTTCAACCATTTCATCTCTTCTATACCTGTAGAGCCGATGGCGCTGACCTTCAGAAAAAACGCATCGCATATCATGCGCATGAGAATAGACGCCGTGTGCCATCCGCTGGTTCCCAATCCGCGCAGCACAGAGCTATTCGCCAGTGCTTCATCGAGATGAAACGGCTGCGGGTCAAACTCCATTGCGAATGCAAGCAGTTCATCCCGCGCGACATGATACGGTCCAAGCGGCAGAACTTTGCCAACCACAATATCGCTGACAGTCAGCGTCATGGCAGCCTCAGGTGTTGAACCTGAAGTGCATCACATCACCATCATCGACGATGTATTCCTTGCCTTCCAGCCGGAACTTGCCCGCAGTCTTTGCACCTGACTCACCATTGTTGGTGATGTAGTCGGCATAGGCGATGGTTTCCGAGCGGATAAAGCCCTTCTCGAAATCCGTGTGGATGACGCCCGCGGCTGCGGGGGCGCGGGTGCCCTTGGTGATGGTCCAGGCGCGGGCTTCTTTTGGCCCAACGGTGAAGTAAGTGAGAAGGCCCAGCAGCGCGTAACCCTCGCGGATGACGCGGTTCAATCCGGGTTCGGTGAGGCCCACGGCATCGAGGTAATCCTGCTGGTCGGCCACGGGCAAAATGGCGATTTCAGATTCAATCTTGGCAGAAACGACAACCGCCTTGTTGCCTTCCTTCGCGGCGAAGGCTTTCACCAATTCTGAGAAGTCATTGCCCTTGTCGGCAGCACCCTCTTCCACGTTACACACATAAAGCACCGGCTTTGACGACAGCAATCCAAGTCCACGGAAAATCATTTCCTCATCTGCGGTGCGTTCCACCAGTCGTGCAGGTTTGCCTTCGCGGAGCAGCACCAATGCGCGCAGCATAAGGTCTGCGAGTTCTTTCTGGTCCTTGTCGCCCTGTTTGCCTTTTTTCTCAGCCGCAGGCTGGCGCTTTTCCAGCGCGTCCAAATCCGCCAGCATCAATTCGGTTTCGATGACTTCGATATCGGAGACAGGATCAATTTTTCCCGACACATGGGTGATGTCGCCATCTTCAAAGCAGCGCACCACGTGGGCAATGGCATCGGTTTCGCGGATGTTGGCGAGGAATTGGTTGCCCAGGCCTTCACCCTTGGAAGCACCTTTCACCAAGCCCGCGATATCCACAAACGTCAAGCGCGTCGGTATGATCTGGGCTGATCCGGCGATTGCCGCCAGCTTCTCCAAACGCTCATCCGGCACACCCACATCACCCACATTGGGCTCAATGGTGCAAAACGGATAGTTCGCCGCCTGTGCTGCCGACGTTTGCGTCAACGCATTGAACAACGTGGACTTCCCTACATTCGGCAAGCCGACGATACCGCATTTAAAACCCATAATCAGTCCTTCACTTTTGGTTCGCGCGGCGCATTCGGCCGCGGCGGATTGAGCACCAGCGCCACTTTGCTCTGGAATTTTTCGTGCTTGCCGGTCGCCAGCAATTCAACTTCGTCGGCCACAGCTTCGAGCAACTTCGCCAGCCAGTCGCGATCCGATTTGGCGAAATCACCCAGCACGTGGGGCATGACGTAATCCTTTTCGCCGGGATGGCCAATGCCCATGCGCACCCGTTTGAAATCCGGCCCGATGTGCGAGGCAATCGAGCGGATACCATTATGCCCCGCTGCACCGCCACCCGTTTTCACGCGAACCTTGCCGGGTTCCAGATCGAGTTCGTCATAGAACACATAAACCTTGTCGAGGTCGATATTGTGGAAGCGCACGGCTTCCCCCACGGCGCGACCTGATTCATTCATGAAGGTCTGCGGTTTCAACGCCAGCACTTTTTCGCCGCCGAGTTTCCCCTCCGACATGTCGGAATGAAACTTTTTCCGCCACGGCAAAAACGAATGACGGCGGACGATTTCGTCCACCGCCATGAAACCGATATTGTGCCGGTTGCCGGAATATTTCGCCCCGGGATTGCCAAGGCCAACAAACAAAAACATGTGGCCTCCTGATTCACGTTGCGGGCGAAGGCGGGCTATAGGGGAAGCGCCGAAGCAGTGCAAGTTTTGCGCGTGGGAAAGCACGGCCAAGGCGAAGGTCAGTCGCTTTGACATGTTGAGGATCGGATGAAAAAAGGCTGCACGCCTCAGGACGTATCTGGCTGGAGTGCCATCCACGCAAGCGCATGGCATTCCCTCAGGATGTTGTCGATGTCTTCCCCGGGTCTCTGTTGATGGCCGGGTGGTGGACCTGGCCGCAGCGGAAAGACGAAAGCCGGGCTTTGCATTTGGGCACGGCGCTTTTGCCAGCGCGCCATGCGTTTTGCTTCGCGTGGCAGCTGTTCAAGGGCGCGGGCCAGCAGGCCGAGACGGTGGCGGATGCGGAGCGTTTCGGCTTCGCTGCATGTGGCTTCACGGAGCCTTGCAAACTTGGCCAGAAACAGCTGGCGCGGACTGAGTGCGTCGATGAAGCGGATACGTGGGCCGGAGATGGGCGTTGGAATGTCGTCCGGATCACCAAAAGCTTTCCGTGAGTCAAACAGCTGGAACGACATGCGGCCCCTGGATGTCCCCGTAATGACAAGACCCTTGGGCATGGGACGCGATGGTGTGTCCGGCACAACCAGCCCCCGCGCCACAATGACAATCAACCGCCTGACAGCTGACTCCGCCGGATAGAGACTGCGCTGGAGCAGCCGATAAACGACACGCGGCAAGCGCAAAGCCTCACCCTGAGCCGCCAACAACGCCACCAGCCCCGCGATGATGTGGGCGAGAGCGTTCTTGTTGATTTCAATTGCGCCGAGCCAGTTCATGGGCGTCGCATAGAACGAACACGGAACAATGTCAAGAGGGCAGCAGTGGGCATTTTGATTTTCCGCACTTGGTTCTCAACCGGACACGGACGAGGCTTGCCAGAATTAGCGCTTGTGACCCGGAGCGGATATCCTAAAAGAACTATTTTCCAGGTTCACAATTTTTAGATACGAGAATAATTTAGACTAGGTTGGATGGAATTGAAAACGTGCTATCGTCGCGCCGACATAGAAACGAGATCAGTGGAGCGCAACTTTGGTCGATTTTAAGAAACGGTTGACCAGCAAGGCGACTGAAAAACCAACCGATCCAGTAAAACTCTATTCGACGCTGGATCGAGCGCATGACAAAGGGCCGTTGCGACCAGCCCAAGAAGATGTCCTTAGCCAGTGGTTCACAAAAGTTCAGAAAGAGAGAGATGTAATTGTTAAGCTGCATACTGGCCAAGGGAAAACTTTGGTCGGGTTATTGATGTTGCAATCTAGATTAAACGCTGGGCACGGGCCGGTAGTTTATTTGTGTCCGAACAATTTTCTAATTGAGCAAACTCAAGAACAGGCACGGCAGTTCGGGATAAAAACTTGTATAGCCGACGGCGAATTGCCGAGCTCGTTCTTGGACGGTAGTTCAATACTTATTACATCAGTTCAGAAGTTGTTTAATGGTCTAACAAAATTCGGCATTGGCCGCTTTTCTATCGAAATCAATACAATTTTGATGGACGATGCCCACGCTTGCTCTGACATCATTCGCAATCAATGCCGTATTCGAATACCTAATGGAGAGCCAGCTTACGCAGCAATAAAAATGCTCTTCGCTGCTGATCTTGAAGCACAAGGTGCAGGAACGTATGCAGACCTCGACAGCGGCAAACGAGATGCCTTGCTACCGATTCCTTATTGGGCTTGGCTTCGCAGCCAGAGTGAAATTGCGGCTTTGCTATCCAGGGATTCAGATCGTAAATCGATTAAATTCGCTTGGCCGCTGCTTAAAGACTGCCTTGCTCATTGCCAAGCTGTAATTTCAGGTGATGCGATTGAGATAGAGTCGCACGTTGCTCCATTGGTCGCCTTTGGCAGTTACGCTAAAGCGCGGCACCGAATATTTATGTCTGCGACTGTCACCGACGATGCTTTTTTAGTTAAAGGTCTCCAGCTCGATCCAAAAACAATTCGAACACCCCTCACCTATTCCAAAGAGACTTGGTCGGGTGAGAAAATGGTGCTTCTTCCCTCCCTAATTGACGACAATCTAGGTCGAGGGGAAATTATTGCTAGGTACGCGCCGCCGAATGAAAAGCGCAAATTTGGAAGAGTAGTTCTTACGCCTAGTTTTACAAAAGCGGAGGATTGGAAAGCGGCAGGAGCAATAGTCGCAGAAGGTGATCAGTTCACTACTTCAATCGACGGACTTCGTAAAAACCAGTTTGAGGCTACGGTCGTGCTTGCAAACCGATATGATGGGATCGATTTACCGGACGCAAGTTGTCGTGTCCTAATCTTCGACTCACGGCCTTACGCCGAAAGCCTAATCGATCTATATCAAGAAAACTGCCGCCCTAACAGCGACGGCACGCTCATGCGCACGGTGCGTTCGGTAGAGCAAGGTATGGGGCGCAGTGTGCGTGGGGAGAAGGACTATTCTGTAATCTTAGTGATTGGTGACGATCTGGTCAGGCTGTTGCGCGACAAGCGCTCGCGTGAACTTTTATCACCGCAGATGCGCAAGCAGATCGAGATTGGACTAGAAATTACAGAACTTGCAAAGCAAGATATTCAGGACGGAACGGAACCTATAGCGGTCTTGCAAGCGCTTGAACTGCAGTGCATTCGGCGTGACGAAAACTGGAAGGCGTTCTATTTAGAACAAATGCAAAAGGTTTTTCCGGCGGGTCCAAGTTCGAGAGTACTGGATATTTATGCGGCTGAACTGAAGGCGGAGCAAGACTATATTTCTGGTAATTATGTGGGAGCCGTTGAACACCTGCAGCGAATGATCGATATCAACATTACGGAGACGGAAGAGACAGGTTGGTACCTCCAAGAGTGCGCAAGATATTATTACCTGGCTGATCGAACGCAGTCTGATACTCTCCAAGTCGCAGCGCACAAATCAAATCGCTTACTATTAAAGCCGCAAAGCGGAATAACTGTAGCGAAGTTAACTTTGGTTAGTCACGGTCGTACAGAGCGAATTAAAGCGTGGATCAACAAATTTGATACTTACTCGGACTTAAATATACAAGTGACTGACATACTCGGTCGATTAGTATTTGGTACGAAGGCCGAAGCGTTCGAAAGCGCTCTCGACGAATTAAGCGGCGCACTTGGATTTAAGGGTGAAAGGCCAGACAAAGAATGGAAAGAAGGTCCAGACAATCTTTGGGCACTCGACGACAAACAATACATTCTGTTTGAATGCAAATCTGAGGTTGACGTCAATCGCACAGAGATTAGTAAGCGCGAAGCGGAACAGATGAACCGCTCCGCTGCTTGGTTTAAGAAGCACTACGCAGGCTTCAAGGTGAAGCGGCTAATTATACATCCATCCGGTAAAATTGAGAGTGCTGCGGCATTTACGCATGAGGTCGAGGGAATTCGCGCTGGTAATTTGAAACGACTTGCAAGCAATGTGCGGAAATTCTTTAAGTCTTTTGAATCGCGCGAGCTCAAAGATTTGTCAGAGGGCGACATTCAGAAACTTGTTAACGCCCACGAACTTCAGGTATTAGACCTGATCAAGCAGTATTCTGTGATTTTGAAGGACATGAAGTAGAATCAACCATTGCAGGGTCGTGCTTCAAAATCCGTTGGGCAATGTTGATGTCAGCTCCTAGCTCAAATCCGCAGATGGGGTGGCTGATTTTTTCGTCTGCTGTTGCTTGGGATGCAGACACTGTAGCGCTTGTGTCAATGACGCCCCTTTGAAATTCAAACTGACCCACTCAGCTAAAGAATTGGACGGTTATCTGAACCCAACGCACCGTCATTCCCGCGAACGCGCACGACTGTCCGGGGAAAATTTTGTTTTTTGATTGCCATGTGGGATTTTGCTATTTGGCTGCGAGATTGTGAAAAACAATCTCAGAAATGAAAACCACAGAAAATCCGTCATTCCAAACGCGAAACGAAGCGCAGCGAAGTGAGCGATTTGGAATCCCGCTTCGGCGGCAACCACTTCAACGGGTTGAGAGAAAGCGGGATTCCAAATCACTTGTTCCGCTGCGCTACACGCGTGTTTGGAATGACGGCTTTTTGGCTATGCTAACTTTCGCCGGACACTCGTGCGCGAACGCGGGAATCCAGACTTTCCACGATTTCGCTGGTTGAAAGTCTGGATTCCCACTTTCGTGGGAATGACGAGGTGTGAGGGAGTGATTCCAATTGACTGTACAGCGCTCTCATACCAACCGTCATTTGAATTGACTCTCTGCTCCCAATCGAAACTCCAATGAGGTTCCCTCTCCCTTGTGGGCAGGGCTATCGCATATGGCCGCCAAAGGGACCTCATCCGCCCTTCGGGCACCTTCTCCAGCAAGTGGGCTGGAGAAGGGACTGCATCGAATTCCTCCCTAAAAAATTAGCTTTTTGGGAGGTCTATCAGGTGCCCGAAGGGCGGATGAGGTGTTTTTGGTGCCATAAACAAAAACGGCGGACCATTGCTGGTCCGCCGTTTTCAATCCGGATTGGATAAGCGTTACTTCTTCTTTGCAGCAGGCTTGGCGGCAGGAGCGGCGGCACCCTTTGCAGGTGCTGCGGCTTTCGCCGGAGCGGCGCCCTTTGCAGGGGCAGCGCCCTTGGCAGGTGCGGCAGCAGCGGCGGCTGGGGCTTTCTGGTTCGAGGCTGGAACTTCTGTCGGAGCGGCAGCATCAGCTGACACTTCTTCTTCCTTGGCCTGCGAGGTCATGGTCACCAGTGTGATGTCGTCACGCGACACAGCCGTCACACGCTCCGGCAACTTGACTTCGGACAAATGGATGTTCTGGCCGATCTGCATGCCCGTCAAGTCCACAGTGACATCATCGGGGATGAAGTCAGCCGGGCAATAAAGATTGACCGAGTGCGACACGATGTTGAGCACACCGCCGGATTTCAAACCGGGGGCTGCGTCCTGGTTCACGAAGCGAACGGCAATTTCAACAGCGATGCGTGAGTCCTTGCCGAGGCGAAGGAAATCCACATGTGTAATGCGATCCTTGATCGGCTCGAACTGCACGTCTCTGGGAATAGCGCGAATGGTCTTGC
Organism: Hyphomicrobiales bacterium; assembly: GCA_031430915.1. Taxonomy (GTDB): domain Bacteria; phylum Pseudomonadota; class Alphaproteobacteria; order Rhizobiales; family Aestuariivirgaceae; genus Aestuariivirga. The sequence goes on along the minus strand of JANPCL010000103.1, from coordinate 7,214 downwards.
CGTCAACTTCAAGGTCAACCAGCGTGGACAGGAAGCGACCCGTTTCAACATGCGGCAGCACGTTCTTGTAGGTCAGGGTAATCAGCTGCGGGTCCTGCTTGTCGCCATACACTACGCCGGGCACATTGCCCTGACGGCGGATAGAACGAGCGGCCCCCTTACCAGCCTGGCTGCGCGAGTCAGCCTTGATCGTCACGATTTTAGACATTGTATTCTCCACTAAAAATGAAATCCGGCCTTCCTCCAGGGGTGAACGACGCCAGACCGGCGGGGCTATAGGGGAAATGGGGGGTATTGGCAAGGATTGCGGGTTTCCAAAACCGCACTTGAAACTTGTATCATGTCATGATACATAACAGCATTATCATCAGTACAAAAGGGAAATTTGCAGAAAATGCGGTTCAAGACCGTTTCGGCAAAGGTTTCCCCTCAATATTGATCAATCGAACACGCGCTATGCTGACTGCTCTTGATGCCGCCGTGGTCCTTGAGGATTTACGCTTCCCTCCAGGAAATCATCTCGAAGCGTTGCGCGGCAACCGGGCAGGACAACATTCGATCCGCATCAATGATCAATGGCGGATATGTTTTGTCTGGACCCCGCAAGGCACAGCTGACGTTGAAATTGTTGACTATCATTGAAAGGTTATCCGATGACGCTGTTGAAAAACCCATCACACCCCGGCGAAGTTCTCAAAGAGCTTTATCTCACCCCCCTCAACCTCAGTGCCATCGCACTGGCGCAAAAGCTGCACGTGCCGCGGACCCGCATTGAGAGGTTGGTGAAGCGCGAAACCGCCGTCTCAGCCGACACGGCCATGCGCCTTGCAAAAGTCTTTGGCACAACACCGGAGTATTGGATGAATATGCAACGCGCCTGGGATTTGGCACGGGCAAGAGAGATCATTGACGTTTCGGATATTGCGCCGCTGGTGGCGGCTTAGGGGGGAAAGGCAGTTAACAAATTGACCAGGTTTTGTGTTTCGTCTGGTCATTTCGGTGACGGTTACGGGAGTTCAGTCAAGGTCAGGCACATCAATTGTAACTCAACATCGGCATTACAAATTCTCACTCCGGCTTCCACCAATCCACGATCAGCACATTCAAATCCTGCGTCGGCTCAAAGTCCGTCTTCCGCACTTCAAACTGTGTTGCCGAAATCTTCTTCACGCCTTCTGCGCAGAAGCTTACCAGTGAATCCGGTTTTCCCTTGTCCACTATCAGACGGAAATCCTTGATCGGGCCTTTCCAGTTGGCGCCGGATTTCAGCACGTAGCCCAGCCAGATTTCATTGTAGCCTGTGGGGTTCTGGTCGGTTGCGTGTTTTGGCAGTTGCTTGTCGAAGCTTTTGAGCCAATCTTTTTCGATGCAGAATTTGGCGATATTCTGTTTGGCCCAGTCTTCGTTGCGATATTCCGGCGACAGACCGCCGCCCACACTGCCGCCTGCCAGTGGCTTGTAGCGGTGCTGCACTTTCACGGAAGCACCGGCCTTGAACACCTGTTTGCGGGTGACGCTGGTCTGCACCACCCATTTCTGCATGTAGAAAGGTTCAGCTTCAGAGCCTTCGTTCTTTACTGCGTCCAGCGCAATGAGTTTGGCGCGGGCTGCGGCATCCACGCTGGCCAAGGTGGCGTCGGGGGTGACGCCATCTTTCCATTGGGCATCTATTCGCAAGCCCACTTTGTCGAGCAAGGCGGATATATCTTCCCCGCCCGCCAAGGCCTGGGTGACCACTTCATATTGAACAGGCTTGCCATCCACCAGCGTCTTGAACTCCAGGTCCTTGCCCAAATTGTAAATTGGACTGTCTTCGCCATCGGGGAAGCCTTGTTCCGGCAGGGGGAAGGCCACGAGGGTTTCCACATCCTGGTTGGTGGTATTGGTGAAGAGATAGTCTACCCGCACTTCATCGCGCGAGATGTAAAGTTCTTCCTTGTCGAGAGATATCGCATCACTCTGCGTGAGCCGCAAACCGCCGACGGCGATTTCCGCCGTGGTGTCATTGGCGGCTGACGGTGAAGTGAGGTTTAACAGCAATACCATTAGAACTATCGGACGCATGATGACTCCTTTGCAACCCCGTTGAGAAGATAATGCGATAGAGTGAGCCTTTGTCAAACACCCCCTCCCCCCTTTTGGGGTACTCCCCCATCGCACGGGCGATGAGGGAGAACGGTTGTCACGTCTTCAAACGATAGCCGGTCTTGAATATCCACCCAACCGCTCCCAAACAGATCGACAGGAACAGCAGCGTGGCGAGAATACTGATGCGCACATCCACGTCGGCCACTTCGTTGAAGCTCCAGCGGAAGCCCGAGACGAGATAGACGACGGGATTGAAATGGGAAATTGTTTGCCATACTGGTGGCAACACCTTGATGGAATAGAAGCTGCCGCCAAGGAATGTCAGTGGTGTAATGATGAGCAGCGGAATTACCTGCAACTTGTCAAAGCCGTCGGCCCACAAGCCAATGATGAAGCCCAGTAGACTGAAGGTTATGGCGGTCAGCAGCAGGAATGTGACCATCCAGAAAGGATGACGAATTTCGAGCGGCACAAAGAACCACGAGGTAATGAGGATAATAGTGGCGATGAGCAACGATTTAGCCGCTGCCGCCCCAACAAAGCCAAGAACCATTTCGACAGCCGAGATTGGAGCCGCCAAAAATTCATAGATGGTGCCCGAGAAGCGCGGGAAGTAAATACCGAAACTTGCGTTTGAAATGGACTGCGTGAGCAGTGACAGCATGATGAGGCCGGGCACGATAAACGCGCCATAGGCCACACCTTCAACCTGCTGGATACGCGAGCCGATGGCAGCTCCGAAAACGACAAAATACAACACCGTGGAGATCACTGGCGAAATCAGGCTCTGGCCGATGGTGCGGAAGAACCGCTTCATCTCATAGTGGAATATGGTTTGAACAGCGCGCCAATTCATTGTGTCACCAATCCCATGAAAATATCTTCGAGCGACGATTGCTCCGTATGCAGATCTTTAAAATCGATTTTGGCATTTGCCAAATCCTTCATCAGGCCGGAGATGCTGCCCTTGTTGTCGCGCGTATCATAAACATAGGCCAGCATCCTGCCCTCGTCTTTCAATTCCAGCCCATAACCTGCCAAGGCCTTGGGGATGGTCTTCAGGGGTTTCACCAAATCAAGCGTAAGTTTCTTTTGACCCAGTTTGGCCATCAATACAGCCTTGTCCTCAATCAACACCAGTCCACCCTTGTTGATGACGCCCACACGGTCCGCCAGTTCTTCGGCTTCTTCGATGTAGTGTGTCGTCAGAATGACCGTCACACCTTCATCGCGCAGGCCACGCACCACATTCCACAAATCCTGCCGCAAGCCGACATCCACACCCGCCGTGGGTTCATCCAGAAACAGGATGCGGGGTTCATGCGCCAGGGCTTTGGCAATCAGCACACGGCGCTTCATACCGCCGGACAGTGCCACAATTTTGGAATCCTTCTTGTCCCATAGGGACAGCTTTTTCAGGATGGTTTCAATGTAAGCCGGGTTCGCCTCCTTGCCATAGAGGTGGCGGCTGAAATTCACGGTGTCCCAAACTGTTTCGAAAATCGAAAGATGCAACTCTTGCGGCACAAGACCAATGAGGCGGCGGGCTTCGCGAAAAGCTGCGACATTGTCATGACCGTCCACAACTACGTCGCCAGAGGTTTTGTTGACAATGCCGCAAACAATGGAAATAAGTGTGGTTTTGCCCGCGCCATTGGGTCCCAGCAAGGCGAGTATTTCGCCTCGGTTTATGTCAAACGACACGCCCTTGAGGGCGCTCAGGCCAGAGGCATAGGTCTTCGAAAGATTTTGTATTGAAATAACAGTGTCCATCAGCGCACATAAAGCCGAATAGGATTAAAACTCAAGGACTAATATCCATTTCTTCTCGCAAAATTTCGAGCTCCAGCCATTTCTCTTCGACTGACGCAATTTCATCTGACACGGCAGAATGCCGTAAAGATGTGATTTCAAAGGCTTTCGGGTTTTTTGTGAAAAGCCCGACATCACTCAACGTGTTTTCGAGCTGCTTCAATTCGGATTGCAGGGTTGCAATTTTTGAAGGCAGAGTTTCAAGGGCATGTTTGTCCTTGAAGGACAGTTTACGACGCGGCTGTGATTGTACTGGTCTCTCAACGACAGCTTGCGACTTTACCGCGAGTTTTTCCACCTTGCGAAGGCTGACGCCCTCGCCGCGCTGGGCCAGCATGTCGGTGTAGCCGCCCGCATATTCGACCCATGTCCCTTCGCCCTCATGCATCAGAACCGATGAAGCCACCCGATCCAGAAAGTCCCGGTCATGGGAAACAACGATGACGGTGCCAGGATAATCCGCAAGCATCTCCTGAAGAAGGTCCAGCGTTTCCAGATCAAGATCATTGGTTGGTTCGTCGAGGATGAGCACATTGGAAGGCCGCGCCAATTCGCGCGCCAGGATGAGTCGTGCCCTCTCTCCCCCCGACAGAACTGACACCGGCGTGCGGGCTTGTTCGGGACGGAACAGAAAGTCTTTCATGTAAGTCATCACATGTTTGACTTCGCCATTGATGGTGACAGACGATCCCCTGCCTCCGGTGATCACGTCAGATACAATATCGTCTGGGTCCAAGCTGTTGCGATTCTGGTCGAGCGACACGATTTCAAGATTTGTCCCAAGTTTTACCGTGCCGGAATCAGGGTCCAGTTGTCCGGTGATCAGTTTGATGAGCGTCGTCTTGCCTGCACCGTTTGGCCCTACCAGTGCCAAACGGTTACCCCGTAAGACTAAAAGATCAAGATTTGAAACAATCTTCCGTGCACTGAAGGCCTTGCTCAGCTTCGTGACCTCCGCCACCAGCTTGCCGGAGATATTGCCGTCAGAGAACGCCAGCTTCACATTGCCCTGCTTGCCCACGTGTTCCTTCTGCTGCTTGCGCAAACTACCCAACAGTTCCACCCGGCGCATATTGCGTTTCCGGCGCGCGGTCACGCCATAGCGCATCCAGTGTTCTTCACGGGCAATGCTTTGGGCCAGCAGGGATTGTTCGCGCTCTTCTTCTTCAAGCACCTTGTCTCGCCATTCTTCAAAATGCGTAAAGCCCCGTTCCATGCGCTTTGTCTGGCCCCGGTCGATCCAAACTGTTCTGTTGGACAGGGCCTCCAGAAATCGGCGGTCATGGCTGATCAGGATGAGCGCACCACGCAAGGATTTCAATTCTGCTTCCAGCCATTCAATGGCAGGCAGATCAAGGTGGTTCGTCGGCTCGTCCAGCAAAAGAATATCAGGATCAGACGCCAGCGCCCGCGCCAGAGCCGCGCGCCGCATTTCACCACCCGACAACTGCGCCGGAGTTTCCTCTCCAGTCAGATTGAGTTCACGCAAATAATGCTGTGCACGCCACGCGTCTCCCATGGGACCTAGGCCTGCTTCGACGTAGGAGAGAACGTTTTCGTGCGAGCCGAAATCCGGTTCTTGCGGAAGGTAATGTACAGTCGTGCCGGGCTGCAAAAAACGCTCGCCGCCATCGGCTTCGACCAAGCCCGCGGCGATTTTCAACAATGTGGATTTACCTGATCCGTTGCGTCCGACAAGGCAGAGGCGTTCGTCATCCGCCAGTGAAAGCTCAGCGCCTTCCAGAAGCGGCCTGCCGCCAAAGGTGAGTGAGATGTCTTTGAGTGATAACAGAAGTCTGGCCATGGGGCCTGCTAAATGGCAGAGAAGCCATTGTCCACGAAAAGCTGTTGCCCTGTGACAAAGGCGGATTCGTCCGAGGCGAGGTAAAGTGCGGCGCGGGCCACATCTTCCGGCTCGCCAATACGGCCTTGCTGGGCGGCAATGGCGGCATCCGAGACATCGACGCCCAAAGCCTGCAATTCCTTCACTTCGCGCAAACCGTGGGGTGTGCGGATGAAGCCGGGACAGACAGCGTTGCAGCGGATGTTGCGATCCCGGAACTCCACGGCAATGGCGCGGGCGAACATGTGCACAGCCCCTTTCGTGGTATCATAGAGAACTTCCATCGGCGTTGCGAGGACGGCGGAAATCGAAGAGGTGCAGACGATGGAACCGCCGCCGCTTGCTATCATTTGTGGCAAAACGGCCTTTGTCATCAAGAACATGGACTTGACGTTAACCGCATGCAGCCAATCCCATTCCTGCTCGGTTGTTTCGAGGAACGGTTTGATGACGATGGTGCCTGCGTGGTTGAAAAGTACGTTGATGTTGCCAAGCATGCGTTGGGCAATTGCAACGGCAGCGGTTACCTCATTTGCTTTGGAAACATCGGCCTGCAAGGCGATGGCCACGCCGCCTGCCTTGATAATCTCATCAGCAGTGGTTTGGGCCGCTTCCATGTTGCGATCAACGATTGCGACTTTGGCGCCTTCAGCCGCGAAAAGCTTAGATGATGCTCCGCCCATGCCGGTGGCGCCGCCTGAGATGAGGGCTATTTTTCCGGCAAGGCGATTTGGCATTGGGTCGTCCTATTCGAACAGGCTGGAAACGCTTTCCTCACGCGAGGTGCGACCGATGGCTTCGCCGATGAGGGAGCCGATGGAAATGACGCGGATATTGCGGGCGACCCTTACGGCTTCGGTGGGCTGGATGGAATCGGTGATGACGAGGTTTTTCTGTTTGGATGAGGTGATGCGGGACACTGCGCCGCCCGACAACACACCGTGGGTGATATAGGCGGTTACGTCTTTTGCGCCGTTCAACAACAAGGCCTCAGCGGCGTTAACGAGGGTGCCGCCAGAATCGACGATGTCATCTATCAGAATGCAGCTCTTGCCCTGCACTTCGCCGATAATGTTCATGACTTCCGACATGCCCGCCCGTTCGCGGCGCTTGTCAACGATGGCAAGTGGGCAATCCAGCCGCTTGGCGAGGGCACGGGCACGCACCACGCCGCCCACGTCAGGCGAAACGACAACGGTGTTGCCCACGTCATTGTGCTGCTTGATGTCGCGTTCGAAAACCGGGCCTGCGAAGAGGTTGTCCGTCGGGATATCGAAAAAGCCCTGAATCTGGCCAGCGTGCAGATCCATGGTCAATACACGGTCGGCGCCGGCGTGGGTGATGAGGTTGGAGACCAGTTTGGCGGAGATTGGGGTGCGCGGCCCGGGTTTCCGGTCTTGCCGGGCATAACCAAAATACGGGATAGCGGCGGTAATTCGTGCAGCGCTGGAGCGTTTTAGCGCATCCGCCA
>JANPCL010000102.1:0-92683 GCA_031430915.1 Hyphomicrobiales bacterium | reverse complement strand
CCAAAGCTTGTGTCGAGACAGACCCGCATGAAGCAATGATTTTGCGAGATTGGCCAGCCACGCGCATTGGCTATGCTTGGTAGTATCTCATTCATGAGAACGCGCCAACGCTCCAGCAGCAGACTGCGAGCGGCCGGCGTTTTGAGCTGCAAATCCAACTGCAAGTTCGTATCCGGCCTCATAAGTTTGAAAAGCCTTGCAGTGTTGACGCAGCGAACGCATGCGCGACTGTGACATCTGGCTCTGTCTGGTTGTCAAGTTTAGGTGGTTGCATGTCAGAGAATCCAAATCGCGATCATATAACAAGGCTCTTTGCGCTGGTTAAAGGGGCCTTATCGCCGCCGCCCGGACAGTCTCGTATAATATTGGCTTTGGCCATGGGCACTCTTTGCCATACAATATTTGCAGCTGCTGTTTTGGCGATGATTGGGGCGATGTTCTTCGGATTGAGCCTTGGGCTTGGGCGGGTGCCGTGGCCTTGGGCCGTTTTTGCAAATGCTGCCTTACTTGCACAATTTCCGCTTGGTCATTCATTGTTGCTCACGGCACGTGGACGCCGATGGCTGGTTTACATGATACCGGGTGGTTTCGGTGGCACCTTGTCCACCACGACCTATGCCATCATTGCCTCACTTCAATTGCTCGTCCTTTTTGTAGTGTGGACCCCGTCAGGCATTGTCCTATGGCGTGCAGAAGGCTGGGTCTTCTGGGTCATGTGCACAGTATACGCTTCAACGTGGCTGCTGTTGGCCAAGGCCAGTTTTGATGCAGGCCTGGAAGTGCAATCAGGAGGATTGGGCTGGCTCTCCCTGTTGCAAAATCTGAAGCCGGTGTTTCCCGACATGCCAGACAATGGTTTGTTTCGGCTCATTCGCCAGCCGATTTATGTGGCTTTTGCGCTGACTCTCTGGACTGTGCCTGTTTGGACGCCGGACCAACTGGTGTTAGCCGTGACTTACACAAGCTATTGCTTGCTCGCACCCAAGCTGAAAGAGCGACGGTTCACCACATTTTATGGCAAGCGGTTTCTAGCCTATCAAGCGCAAGTCCCTTACGCTTGGCCGCGTTTCAAAAACGCGAAAGACAAGAAATGACAATCATCGCCCTCTTTCTGAGATCATCCCGGCCCGCGTCGCAGCGATGGCGCTCGGGCTAGTTGATAATCTTAAAGCAGGACTGACGGCAGCGACGGTTCAACTTTTAGCAACCCTAACAGTGTTGGTGCGGTTGGCTTAATAAGAGTTCACGGGTATCATTTTTGGTGTCGCAATCTGATATTTCAACGCCATCGTAATCATCACATTGCCTTATCTTGATGGCCTCATTCAGCAAGAGTTTGAAATCCTACAGTGTTACTCAGCCTCCAGCACATAGAAAAATCCTATCAGACAGCCGAAGGACCCTTGAGGGTTCTGCGTGGAATCAGTTTCAATTTGGAGGCTGGCCACAGTCTTGCACTGATGGGGGAGTCAGGCTGTGGCAAAAGCACATTGCTGCATCTGGTGGCGGGGTTGGACCAGCCGGACAAAGGTCACATCAATCTGGCGAATGTTGATCTCACAAAATTGAATGATACGGCGCGTGCACAATTGAGGCGTGGCACTGTTGGTTTGGTGTTTCAACAATTCAATCTCATTCCATCACTCAATGTGGCGGCCAATCTTGCCTTTCACGCAAAGCTTTCGGGGCGTTACGACGCAGATTGGACCAAAACAATCATCGCGCAATTGGGCTTGGGAGATCTTCTTGCCCGTTACCCCGAACAGCTGTCTGGTGGCCAGCAGCAGCGTGTGGCAATAGGCCGAACATTGGCTGCCAAGCCGCAGCTGGTTTTGGCCGATGAACCCACGGGCAATCTGGATGAAGCCACAGGTGACGCTGTGCTCGATCTGATGTTATCCATGGTCAGCACCGCAGGATCAGCCCTGATCATGGCCACCCATTCCTCACGGCTTGCAAGCAGGCTCGGTAGCCAACTCAAACTGCATGCCGGACTTATCAGCCCATGATCATGACTGCATTCAAAGCCCTGTTGTCCCATTGGATGCGAAAGCCCGGACAGCTGGTGACCCTGGTTGTGGGGCTCTCGCTCGCCACAGCCCTCTGGTCTGGTGTGAATGCCATCAACGCAGAAGCCACGGCAAGCTATGATCAAGCAGCCGCAACGCTTGGCCAGGATCAATTGACGCAAGTGGTGCGCGCCGATGCTGAGCGCATGGACCAGCAAAGCTATATTGATCTGCGACGTGCGGGGTGGCTGGTGTCTCCTGTGCTCGAGGGCGAAATAAGATTTGGCACCGTGAGATTGCGCCTGTTGGGCATTGACCCTCTCACCATGCCGCCACAAGCGCAGAGTGTTGACTTTGCAGGCGGCGGAGACCTCCTTACATTCATCACCTCTCCAGGCCTCGCCTATGTCGCGCCAGAAACTGCGGTTCGCCTTGCAGATCAGCAAACCCCGCCAGTCAAAAGCTTAACGGGCATTCCACCCGGCACCATAATCACCGACATTGGACACGCACAAACCTTGCTCAAAGCCGGGGGAAAGATTTCGCGGCTTCTGGTTTGGAAAACGCAAGTTCAAAATCTTGTGCCTTTGAAAACGATTGCGCCCGATTTGGTTTTGCGTGAACCAAGTCAGGCCTCAGATTTCTCGCGTCTGACGGACAGCTTTCATCTCAACCTCACGGCCTTCGGCTACCTTGCTTTTCTTGTCGGACTTTTTATTGTCTATTCTGCAACTGGTCTTGCCTTTGAGCAGCGCCGTTCGATGTTTCGCACGCTGCGCGCGCTCGGCGTATCACTGCGCGCGCTGATTGTTGTGTTGATTGCGGAGCTGCTGGTGATGTCATTGATTGCAGGCGTGATAGGCGTCGCGCTGGGCTATGTGGTGGCAGCGATATTGTTGCCCGATGTCGCTTCCACACTGCAGGGTCTTTACGGGGTTGATGTATCTGGCACCTTGGCATTCCGACCGTCCTGGTGGCTGGCAGGCCTCGGCATTGCAGTAGGCGGTACACTGATCGCATCAGCACAAAACCTGCTGCAGGTCTGGACTATGCCAATCCTGGCACCTGCCCAACCGCGCGCTTGGGCAACAGCGGCAGCCCGCACAAGGTTCTGGCAGGCCACAGGTGCCACAGTTCTGCTGTTATCAGCTTTGGCTTTAGTGATGTTCGGCAAAGGCCTGATAGCAGGTTTTGCCATTCTCGGAGCGATGATGCTGGGCGCATCCTTGGCCTTGCCGCTTGTTCTCTCCGGTGTCTTAAGTTTGGGCGAGCAACTTGCAAAAAAACCCATCGCGGTCTGGTTCTGGGCTGACACGCGGCAACAACTGTCTGGTCAATCCATGGCCCTGATGGCGTTGCTCTTGGCGCTGGCCACAAACGTTGGCGTGGGTACCATGGTATCAAGCTTTCGGCAAACATTTGTCAGCTACCTTGATCAACGCCTCGCCTCGGAACTTTATGTGTCCGGTCGAAGCGAGAGCGAAGCCGATGCGATGCGGGCATGGTTGCAGCCGCGCAGTGACGCAGTTCTGCCCATCTGGAATGTGGACGGAAAAGTTGCTGGTCAACCCGCACAAATTTTTGGTGTGGCTGATCATGAGACGTATCGCAAAAACTGGCCTATGCTTTCAGCTGTGCCAGAGGTGTGGGACAAAATTGCACGGGGTGAAGGTGTCCTGATAAACGAACAACTGTCTCGCCGCGAAAACTTGAACCCGGGGTCAGCGATCTCCTTGCCCGGAAACTGGCACTCGCAAGTCGTGGGTGTTTACTCTGACTATGGCAACCCAATTGGCCAGGTCATTGCGAGTCTTGATCAGCTGAACTTGCGCTATAAGAACGTCACCAAGCTCCGCTACGGTATCAGGGTGCAACCCGATAGAGCCGCCGCATTGGCCGAAGACTTGCGTAAACAGTTTGATTTGCCACCCACAAACATTGTCAATCAGGCTGACCTTAAAGCATTTTCCCTTGAGGTGTTTGAACGCACCTTCACTGTGACTACAGCATTGAATGTGTTGACACTGGGGGTCGCAGCAATTGCGATGTTTGCCAGCCTGATGACATTGGCTGAGATGCGCTTACCGCAATTGGCGCCCGTCTGGGCCATGGGGCTCACCCGCCGCCATTTAGCGTCTCTGGAATTCCTGCGCAGTTTGATGCTGGCTGCCATGACACTGGTTGCGGCCCTACCGCTGGGCTTGGCACTCGCATGGATTTTGCTTTCAATCGTCAACGTTGAAGCTTTCGGCTGGCGTTTGCCGATGTATATTTTCCCCGCGCAATGGGCATGGCTTGGGCTGTTGGGATTAATGGCATCGGCAATGGCTGCGGCTTTTCCCGTCTGGCGGCTTGCGCGTACTGCTCCTTCGGATTTGCTAAAGGTCTTTGCCAATGAGCGTTAGAATATTTTTTATATGGCTCTGCATGATCAGCACTGCTTTTGCACAAGGCTTCGCTGGCTTGGACCAAAAGGCCGAAGGCTTCTCTTTGCCAGCGGCCGGAAATGCGCTGGTGTTTCCAAAAGACCATGGTGTCCACCCGGATTATCGCATCGAATGGTGGTATGTGACGGCAAATCTACAAGGCTCTGATGGTGCCGATTATGGCGCGCAATGGACATTGTTTCGCACCAGCCTTGCACCTGTCGGTGGACGGGGATGGTCAACGCCGCAGCTGTGGATGGGACATGCTGCACTCACCACGGCAACACAGCATTTCGTGGCGGAGCGACTGGCACGCGGTGGCATTGGCCAGGCCGGCGTGTCGCTCGAGCCTTTTTCAGCCTGGATTGATAACTGGCAACTTGCAGGCAAAGCATCTGTTGGTGCTGATGCAGTCACCAATCTCAACATGACCGCCAGTGGAGCAGATTTTTCATACGTGCTGCAACTTGATGCCAAGGGACCAGTAGTACCGCAAGGGTTGAACGGCTACTCGGTAAAGTCAGCGCAGGGGCAGGCAAGCTATTACTATTCGCAGCCGTCTTATGAAGTGTCTGGCACATTGAATTTGCCAAGCGGCACCGTTCAGGTGACAGGCAAAGCCTGGTTGGATCATGAATGGTCGTCACAGCCCCTGGCTCCTGATCAAACGGGGTGGGATTGGTTCTCTCTGCATTTTGACAGTGGTGAAAAACTCATGGGGTTTCGTCTGCGCGACACTGGAGTTGGCTTTACCTCTGCCACCTGGATTGCAGCCGACGGCAAGTCTGAAGCGCAAAGCTCGGGATCGCTCAAGGTCACGCCATTGGAAACCGCAACCGTTGCCGGGCGCACACTTCCAATACGGTGGCGCGTGGAGCTTCCAGCCCATGGCATTGATGTCACTACCACTGCACTCAATCGTAATGCCTGGATGACGACGCAAATTCCCTATTGGGAAGGGCCCGTGCGTTTTGAAGGAACCAAAACGGGTGAAGGCTATGTGGAGATGACGGGTTATGAATGAGTGGTGGTTGAGTTTGCCGACACTGCTTGATCAAGTCTGGCTCAGGCTCGGTCGCGGTGTAGTTGACCGAAAGGCTGATGCGCGTCATCTCGTCTTCGCAACAACAGGTGCTGCAGGACCAGAAGCGCGCACGGTTGTGTTACGCCGGGCTGACAGGCCCACTGCTTCAGTCGCGGCCTATTCTGATTTGCGTTCCGCAAAAATTACGGAGCTTACGCAAGATCCCCGCGCCAGCCTTCTGGTGTGGGAACAGAAAGCACGTTTGCAAATGCGATTGCGTGTTCATGTGGAAATAAAATCAGGAGAAAGCACAGCCGAGCAGTGGCAGCGCGTGCCTCAAGCAGCCAGAAACGTCTATGGCAGTCAGCCTTCGCCGGGAACACCAATGGATCATCCAGATCAATGGATGGCGCAAGCAAACCCCGATGCGTTTGCCGTTCTTGTGTGTCACATCACGGAAATTGAAACACTGCATCTTGGCCAAGACTTGCACCGCCGCGCTAAATTCGATGCTGAAACGGCCTGGGCAGGGCAATGGCTTGCGCCATAATATCAAGTTACCTGCGCTCGTATTTTTTCAATGTTTCAAGCCCAATAAACTCCAACGTTTTGGCATGCGTTGCTCTTAAAGTGATCAGCGGCGCTACACCTGCATAGAGCAGCCCACGCTGCAACACCAAAGCCGTGCAACAGGCTTTCCCCCGGATTTTTTGCGCTTCGCGTCCATTGTCCCTGGCCCATCTATCTTTCGACGTTGACAAGAGCGCAATATTGTAGTGTCTTACAAAAATTGCCAACCTGTATGATAGGTCGATGATGAACGCCGCTGCAAATAGCAATGTACTATCGGACACTGATGGAAGCCTCGTTTCGCAGGCCATGAAGGCGATCAGCGACCATATTCGTGATGAGCAGCTGAAATTGGGCTTTCCAATCCCCAGCGAGGCTGCATTTGCCCTCAAAGTTGGAGTTTCGCGCGCGGTTGTTCGCGAGGCGTTTCGGTCGTTGGCGGCTGTTGGCGTGATTGAGATTGGCAATGGTCGTCGCGCCCGCGTCGGAGGTATCGACGAAACAGTTCTCCCCATCATTCTCAACCATGCCGTTCTGACGGACCAGGTATCCATCCAACAAATCTATGACGTGCGCCGCACTGTTGAGATGCGGACCGTAGCGCTCGCTGCCTTGCGCAGGACAAACGACGAGGCATTGGAAATTTCGCGCCTTGCCGCAGCGATGGACCGGGATTTTGACACGCCTGTTGTTGTCAAAGAACATGACATTGCATTCCATGAGGCAATTTCACGGGCGTCAAAGAACCCATTGTTCTCCTTGCTCGTCAGTTCCTTCCGGGTGGTGACGCAGCAGACGTGGCATATCGCATGGCACAGTCGTCCGTCCGATGTAGAGCGCCGTGACTCAATGGCCTGTCACATGAAGATTGCTGATGCCATCGCGCGGCAAGATACCAAAGATGCAACCGCATATATGGCTGAGCATTTCGACAATTCAGTCAAAGCCTTGCTTGCAGCTGGCGTGACATAGCACACGATGAAAATTAAAAGCCTAGAAACCATACGCATCGCTGAGTTCGGCAATCTCTTGTGGCTGCGCATTCACACGGACGAAGGCATCACAGGTCTGGGTGAAACCTTCATGCACCCCGGTGCAGTTGAGGCCTATCTGCACGAAGCCGTGGCACCACGCCTCATTGGTCGCGACCCTTTGAGCATTGATGCCATTTCGCGCGATTTGGTTGACCATCTCGGCTTTGCTGCCACTGGCGTTGAAACGCGTGCGGCTTCAGCTGTTGATATTGGACTTTGGGATATTTTTGGCAAGCTTACCAATCAACCGATTGTGCAGTTGCTGGGCGGTTGGACGCGAAAAGAAATCAAAACCTATAACACCTGCGCTGGCACGCACTATATGCGCAAGCGAGAATCCCAATCGACCAACAACTGGGGGCTGGACACGTCTGATCCGGCACTCGGGTTGAATGATCTCGACGCCTTTCTGAACCGAGCAGATGAGCTTGCGCAATCACTTCTCGATGAAGGCATCACGGCGATGAAGATATGGCCGTTTGATATTGCGGCCGAGGCCTCGAAGGGATGGTCAATTACAAACGACGAATTGAAAACGGCACTCAAACCCTTTGAGAAAATTCGCAAAGCCGTGGGCGACCGGATGGATATCATGGTCGAGTTTCATTCGATGTGGCAGCTGATGCCCGCGATCAAAATAGCGCGGTCACTTGCCCCGTTTGATACCTATTGGCACGAGGATCCGATCAAGATGGATACGCTCGGCGATCTCAAACGCTACGCCGAAAATTCGCAGGCACCGGTGTGTGCTTCTGAAACCTTGGCAACACGGTTCCGGTTTCGTGATCTGCTTGAAACGCAAGCCGCAGGCGTCATCATGCTTGATCTCGGATGGTGCGGTGGATTGTCGGAAGCCCGCAAGATCGCTGCGATGGCCGAAGCTTGGAAACTTCCGATTGCCCCGCATGATTGCACCGGGCCTGTCGTTTTAGCTGCTTCAACACACCTTTCACTCAATGCACCCAACGCTTTGATCCAAGAGTCTGTCCGCGCCTTTTACAAGACGTGGTATCGCGATGTGGTCACGCAAGTTCCGCCGGTCAAAAACGGCATGATTACCGTTCCCGCGGGACCAGGACTGGGCCTTGACCTTCACCCGGATATTGAGCGGAAGTTCAAGGTCACAAGAAAAATTACAAAATAAAACAAGAAACGCTGCACCCATCCCGGTTGCAGTTTTAAATGGGAGAAACAAAAATGAAACTGAAACACGTGCGCGGCGCAGTCGTCGCCATAGGACTATTTGCGGGTCTGTCCTCAGCGTCGGCAGAAGGCCTCAATATTGCGTTCACAATTCATTCCTCGCCCTCCAACACGTTCTGGCAGGCCGTGAAAAAAGGTTTTGATGATGCATGTGGAAAAGTTCAGGCCAGCTGCCAGATGATCTTCACACAGACAGAAGGTTCGGTCGAACAACAAGTTGCCAACATGCAGGCGGCGATTGCTGCAAAGCCCTATGCGTTAATTACCTCCATCGTCGACAACAAAGCCTTTGACCAAGTGATCGCCGATGCCCGCGCAGCAGGCATTGTTGTGATCTCGACCAATGTCGATGATACCGAAGGTGCCGCTGGAAATGCGCGCCAAGCCTTTATTGGACAAGGCTTCGATGCTGCTGGGTATTCGCTCGGCAAAGCGCAATCAGCCAACTTTCCAAAAGAGGGTCCACTTAAAATTCTCGTTGGCATTTCGGCACCGGGCCAAAATTGGTCTGAACAACGTGGTGGCGGTGTGTTGAAATTCCTCGAAGAGTTCAAAGCGGCAAATCCTGGTCGTGACATCAGCTTCGAACGCATGGACTCTGGCACTGATCTGGCCGTCGTCGCTGATCGTGTCGGTGCAAAACTGGCGGCTGACCCGACGATCAACGCCTATTTTGATACGGGTTTCTGGCATGCCGCCGTGGCGCGCGTTTTGCGTGATCGTGGCGTTCCGGCAGGCAAGGTTTTGCTCGGCGGGTTCGACTTGGTGCCTGAAGTGCTCAATGAAATGAAAACCGGTTACGTACAGGTGCAAATCGATCAACAGCCTTACATGCAAGGCTTCATGCCTGTGATGCAGGCTTACTTGTCACAGACGGTTGGACTTTCGCCTGCCGACATCGATACGGGACAAGGTGTTGTCACGCCTGATCAAGTCGACAAGATCATGGACATGGCCAAACAAGGTCTTCGCTAAATTTAACGCATTTGACCGGTCGGGTGAACATGCCCGACCGGCAGCTCTGGGTGGGAAAAAGCTATGAAACGATTCATGAAAATCTACATGGAGCGCCCAGAACTTGCCGGGCTCGCACTCCTCATCGTGCTGACGATTTTCTTCCAATTCAAATCGGACGGCGTGTTCCTCAATCAAGCAAATCTGCAAGGCATGTTTGGCATTTTGCCTGAGATGACGTTGGTGGCTCTTGGAGTTACTATCCTCATGATTTGCGGAGAGTTTGACCTGTCTGTCGGCTCAGTGTTTGCCTTGATGCCAATGGCCACCGTTATCATGCTGAACTATGGCGTACCATTTTTTGTGGCGACATTCCTTGGACTGCTGCTGTGCGCGGTCATCGGATTTGTGAATGGCTTCATCACGCTTCGCTTTTCGATTCCGAGTTTCATCACCACCTTGGGCATGTTGTTTATTGCCCGCTCATTGACGGTTGTCATATCCGGTGGTTTCCCGCCCCTGCTGCCCACCGATGTTCCAACGTGGTTGTTCACCAGCTTCGTTGGACCGGGTAATCTGTTCCGCATGTCGTTTGTATGGTTCGCATTGATCGCAATTGCCTTGGCTGCACTGCTGTCTCTCACCAATTTTGGCAACTGGGTCAAGGCTACGGGCGGTCAGCTCGATGCGGCCTCGAGCATGGGCATTCCCGTCCACGCGACCAAGATTGCATGCTTTATGTTGTGTTCAATGCTTGCGGGCTTTGCTGGTCTTATTCAGGTGTTGAGGCTGGGCTCCCCTCTGCCGTCCCTTGGCGAGGGCATGGAACTGCAAGCCGTCGCCGCAGCGGTGATTGGTGGTACGGCCCTGACAGGTGGCATTGGCACCGTTCTTGGTGCCATTATTGGAGCAATGCTGATCCGGGTGATTGATAATGGCTTGGTGTTATCGAAAGTCGATGCCAACTGGTTCAAATTTGCAATAGGCTTTCTCTTGATATTCGCGGTGGTATCGAACTCATGGCTCAGCCGTGCGGCACGCCGCATCAAGCTGGAGGTGTAAAATGACAACTCCAATTGTTGAATGTCGGAAACTCGACAAATGGTATTCGGGTGTGCACGCACTCAAGAACGTGAGCTTCAGCGTTAAGCCCGGTGAAGTCGTTGGTCTTGTTGGTGACAACGGTGCGGGGAAGTCGACCCTCATCAAATTGCTTTCAGGTGTTCACACACCAGACACGGGCGAAATCTTGATTGATGGTCGGTCTGTGAAGATCAATACTCCGAAGGCCGCCATGCAGTTGGGTATCGAGACGATTTATCAATACAACTCGATGGTTCCCACCATGTCGATTTCTCGTAATCTGTTTATTGGGCGCGAACCGCTGTCGTATTCGTTTTGCGGCATCGGGTTGATGGATCAAAAGCGCATGGCCCGCGAAAGTGTGGAGGCGATTGCCAACGTTGACCTGCATTTGCGTTCACCCGATGCCTTGGTCGGCGAACTCTCCGGCGGCCAACGGCAAGGTGTCGCCATTGCCCGTGCCATGCACTTCAAATCAAAGCTTCTTATTCTCGATGAGCCCACCAACCATTTGTCGGTCAAGGAAACTGACAAAGTGATTGGGTTTGTGAAAAGCCTCAATCAACAAGGCCTCACGGGAATATTCATCAGCCACAACATGCATCACGTTTTTCAATCCTGTGATCGCGTTGTTGCCATGGCACGAGGGGAAATCGTCTTTGACAGCCCGGTCGAAAAAACATCCATCGATGAAGTGCACGGGTATTTGTAGCGCTTATGTCAATTCAGCCTCTCATCGGTAAAAGAGTTTTGCTCACGGGAGCACTCGGTTCACTTGGGCGCGCACAGGCGACAACTCTCGCTATGGCCGGGGCAAGGCTTATTCTGCTTGATCGCCCCGAAGCAACACATGGACAAGTCTTTGCAGCAGACCTTGCGCGCCAATCTGGCACTGAAGTGGATTACATTGGGCAGGATCTGAATGACCTGAAAGCGTCCCGCCGATATGTTGAATTTCTGGTCACCCAACGCGGCCCCATTGATATTTTGATCAACAATGCAGCTTTGATCGTCAACAAACCTTTTGACGACTTTTCCGCATCAGAATTTGAAGACCAAATGCGCGTCAACACGGCGGCCGCCTTTGCTATGGTCAAAGCCGTAGCACCCGGCATGAAGAGTAAGAACTACGGCAAGATCGTCAATTTCTGTTCCCTCACGATGAACGGCCGGTGGGACGGCTTTGTGCCCTATGCGGCCACCAAAGGTGCGGTATGGGGTCTCACCAAAACGTTGGCACGGGACCTTGGCAAAGTTGGCATACGCGTCAATGCGGTGACGCCCGGAGCCGTGGTGTCAGAAGCTGAAGCCCGCGTATTTGGCGACAAGGCGCAAGCCTACAATGATTGGATCATTGAAAACCAATGCTTGAAACACCGCATCGAACCGCAACATGTTGCAGATCTCGTGTTGTTTTTGGTGTCGCCTGCATCCGACATGATGACGGGGCAAATTTTGAATGTTGACGGCGGCTGGTGATCTTATGGTTCAGGGAGATGGAAAAATTAGTCGAAAGAAATTTGATATGAATCGTGACTATAGTTTGGTTGGAGAAGGCAACCGGAGTGCCATTGAGTCAGGCCTCGCTTCCGCCGAGTGGTACCACACAGATGTGCCCCGCGCCGCAATGAAACAATTGATGCAGCGCTCAGACGCAGCCGCACTTCGCGATACGCTGCTTTGGTTTGCGTTGCTTGGCAGCTCGCTGGCTGGTGGCATTTATTTTTGGGGAAGCTGGTGGTGTGTGCCCTTTTTCTTTGTTTATGGCACGCTTTATGGGTCATCGAGCGATGCCCGCTGGCATGAAATGGGACATGGCACTGCTTTCAAAACCCAATGGAAAAACACCATTGTCTATCATATCGCCAGCTTTATGATCATGCGCAATCCAACGGCGTGGCGCTGGAGCCATGCGCGCCACCACACCGACACCATCATTGTGGGGCGCGATGTGGAGATCGCATTGATGCGGCCTCCAGCGCTCCTCAAGTGGCTGATGAATTTTTTTGGCATCGTCGATGGCTATCTTTCGCTCATGGTTTTGTTGCGTCAGGCGCGCGGCATCATCTCGCCTGATGAGCAGAGCTACATTCCAAAAGACGAGCAACCCAAGGCTATTTTCGTGGCACGCATTCACATTATGATTTATGCGACGACGATTGCCGCGGCGCTACATTTTGCGTCGTGGTTGCCACTGATGATCATTGGTTTTCCGCGCTTCTACGGTGCTTGGCACAATGTGCTGGTGGGTTTGTTGCAACATGGTGGTTTGGCCGACAATGTGCTGGATCACCGGTTGAATTCCCGCACTGTCTATATGAATCCGGTCAGCCGCTTTTTATATATGAACATGAATTACCATGTTGAACATCACATGTTCCCGATGGTGCCCTTTCATGCGCTGCCAAGGTTGCATGAACTGATCAAGCACGACTTGCCCAAACCCAATCCATCGATCTGGCATGCCTACCGCGAAATGCTGCCGATTTTGTTGCGGCAATTGCGTTCTGAGGAGTTTTTCTTAAAACGTGAATTGCCGCCGACGGCAAAACCCTATCGCGAAGAGTTTCATGCTGTTTCGCTTGCACCGGCGGAATGATCGGAGGCACAAAGTTGACCCGCAAAAAACCAACAATAGCTGATCTTCGTGCATTGAAAGGCAAAGGCCAACTTACCATGCTGCGCATTTTCACGCTCGATGAAGCCGAAGCAGCCGAGCAGGCTGGCATCGACATTGTGTCCTTGCCGCCGGAGTTGTTAACGCATCCCCGCTATCGTGAGATGGCTCCGTCGCTATTCTCAATGACGGGCATGACGCATCTCGAGTATGGCACACGCAACGATTACAGGCGCTTCGCCGTTCGCATGCTGGAAGCTGGCGGGGACGCCGTCTATTGCAGCGGTGGCCTCGATACTGTCCGCTTTCTGGCGGAGGATTACATTCCAGTCGTAGGCCATGTCGGGCTTGTACCGTCGCGTGCCACGTGGACTGGCGGGTTTAAAGCCGTCGGAAAAACCGCTCAATCAGCACTCGCAGTTTTTGAAGAGTGCAAGGCCTATGAGGCCGCGGGGGCCTTTGCAGTTGAAATCGAGGTTGTACCCGTGGAAGTCGCAACAGAAATCAGCAAGCGCTTGAAGCTGTTACTTTGGTCAATGGGGTCAGGGCCGGGCTGCGACGCGCAGTATCTTTTTGCGGAAGATATTCTCGGCACCAATCGCGGTCACATGCCCCGGCATGCAAAAGTCTATCGCAATTTCGCAGCTGAGTTTGACAAGTTGCAAAAAGAGCGGATCAACGCTTTCTCCGAATACATTGCCGACGTAAAGTCAGGTGCATACCCTGAAGAGGCCCACGTCGTTCGGATGCCATCAGCAGAATTGCTAGCTTTTAAAGAAGGCCTTAAGAAAGACTATTCTTCGACAAAATAACTTGCGTGAAGAGGTTGCAGTCTTGCAATCGCATGATCAACAGAGCGCAGGTGCGTTTTCATCGCGGCAGCTGCTCCTTTCGGATTTTGATTGGCCAGGGCTTGGACAATAACTTTGTGTTCGGCAATAATTTCCAATGTGTGTGCGGGTACGCGATTGGCCAGATGCCCAATGCGATCCCAAATGGTCTTCACGCTTTGAACAGTTGTCCATACGCCTTCGAGCTTTGCCGCCCGTGCAATTAATTGGTGAAAAGCTTCGTTGTCGAGAAAGAAACTCCGACTGTCCCCCGCTCTTGCATGCTGCACTTGCTGTTCAAGATTTATCCGGGCCTCATCTGAATGTTGTTCCGTCCAGTGGCGTGCGGCTTCTTCAGCAAGTGCTACTTCCAGGGCTGAACGGGCGAACTGTGCTTCGCGCAACTGTTTCAATTTGATTGCAGCAACGAAGGTTCCACGCTGCGGGAAAATCTCGATCAGTCCGTCTTCTGCAAGGCGGGTAACGGCAACCCTTACGGGAGAGCGTGATACCCCAAACATTCCGCAAATCCGGTTTTCGCTGATGGCTTCATTCGGGGCGATCCGGCAGGTGATGATCTCATGGCGCAGCAGTCGGTAAACCTGTTCGGCGGCGGGCAAGCGGCGGTCAAGATCAAAGGTTCCCTGAGCGGTAGCTGCAGGAATCACTCTGGTATCAATGTTCGTCAAACTCATGCGGTCCTGTACTCATTCATTTTTCTTGCTTCAACTCTTGTCATTTCTCAACTTGTATACTAGAATACTGACTCTGGCACAACGTAACACTGTTGGAGCCGTTCAACTGGGAGAAACCTATGAAGAAAACCATTACTTATCTCGCACTGTCGGCTGCCACACTCGCGTTGACGGCTGGGCTATCATTCGCAGGCTCTGACACCAAAGTCGCACTCGTGCCCGGTGGCCCACATCCTTACTTCGCCGCTTGGGAACAGGCAGGTGCCGATGCTGTGAAGGATTTTGGTATTGGCGCAGGCGATTATCGCGTGCCACAAAAATGGGAATTGTCGCAGCAAAGCCAATTGCTCGAAAGCTTGCTGACACAAGGCTATAACTCCTTCCTGATCTTCCCAGGTGACGCTGTAGGGACCAGCCCTGTCGTACAAGAACTGGTGGACAATGGTGGGCAAGCACTGGCTCTGGCCGGTTGCTTGAAAGACCCGACCCCAGCACTCTTCTGCATGGGCACTGACACTGGTAATTCCGCCTACCTCGGCACCAAGGAATTGATCAAGGCCATGGGGGGCAAGGGCAAAATTGCCCACTTCACCGGCTTCCTGGTTGATCCGAACACCCAGCTTCGCATTGATGCGGTTCAAAAAGCTGCCGATGAGACCAATGGTGCCGTAACTGTGATGCAAGTCATTGCTGACATCGACGCGCCGCAGCCAGCGGAAGAGAAAATCAATGCCTTTCTTGCCGCCAACGCAGCAGGCGTGGATGGCATCGTAACAACGGCTTGGGTGCCTGCTGTGACGGCAGCCAACTCACTGCGCAAGATTGGTGACAAACGCATCAAGATGGTTGGCATTGACCATGACGAAGTTGTCATCAAGGCCATCAAGGACGGGTTTGTAAATGGCACGATGCTGCAAAACCCCTATGGCCAAGGCTATATCGGTGCTTACGTGCTCGACAAGTTGCGCTCGGGATGCACGATCAAAGCTGATGCGCCATGGAAGTCAAATGCACTCACAGCCAAGTTCGTCGACTCCGGCACGGTCTATGTTGATGCGACGCAGGCTGATACTTACGTTGACGCCATGCGCGGCATTTCTAAAACACTCCTTGCCAGCATGGACAAGGATTTCCTGGCCTGCAAATAAGCGCACTCTGGCAATGATCCCTCACCAATCCGGTTGTTACCCTCCCGTGGCAACCGGATTGTTGTTGGCCCATCGTTGCGGACCCCTGTCATGACCCCATCCGATATATCCAACACCAGCGACGCGATGCCGGTTGCCGCAGGTCGCCAAGCGCTTGTGCAGCGTCTGGCTTACAGCAGCGAGTTCGGATTGCTGTTGCTGATTGCATTTGCCGTAGTGATTTTTGCCAGCACACTGCCCGGATTCACATCGCCCTTCAGCCTCTTCACCATCGGCCGCCAAATCGGCATCGACACCATGATCGGTCTTGCCATGATGGCTGTAATTGTGACGGGTGGACTTGATTTGTCAGTGGGGGCCATTGGCGTTTGTTCAGCCATGGCTTTTGGTTGGATGATGGAAAGTGCCGGAGTTCCACTCACACTTGGGGTTCCCTTGGCCGTACTGTTTGGTGCAGGGCTTGGCTTCCTCAACGGAACCGTCGTTGTGCGATCAGGCGTGCATAGCTTCATTATCACGCTCGCAAGCATGAGTATCTTCTTTGGCATCATGATTTTTCTCAGTCAGGCACAGGCTTTTCGCGCCATGCCGCCTGAGGTTCTGGGCTTTGGCAAAATGCGCTTCGGCGGTCTGCTTTCAGCACTCCTCGTATTTTCAGTTGTCATATGCGCAGTGCTGTCAGCACTCTATCATTTTACAAGCCTTGGCCGTCAAATGTTGGCTGCAGGTGCCAACCCGCGTGCAGCCGAAATCTCCGGCGTGCGGACAGGGCGCATATTCATTGCCTGTCACATGTTGACGGGTGCATTGGCCGCCATTGCAGGCTTGATGATTACAGCACGCACAGGTGCGGCAGTCCCTTCCATGGCAGGGCACCTTGGGCAAGACTGGTTGCTGCCAGCGTTCCTCGCACCCGTGCTTGGCGGCACATTGCTGTCTGGTGGACGCGTGGCAGTGTTTGGCACATTCTTGGGTGCTGCCCTCGTCAACATTATCACCAGTGGACTGTTACTCATGCGCGTTGGTGAATTCTGGATCCAGGCCTTTCTCGGTCTCATGTTGCTGGCGGCTGTCTTGACCGACCGGGCACGACACAAATTGCTGCAAAGGCGGGGAATGATCTGATGGCGAATAATATGCTAACCCGCGCCTTCGACAACGACTGGATTGGTCCAGCCCTGGTCAGTGTTGTCGCAATTGCAGTCATCTCATTCTTTCAACCAAGCTTTCTGACACCGTTCAATATTTTCGTGCTGCTTTCGGCAATCGCCGTCAACATGCTGGTCGCACTTGGTCAGTTGGTCATCATCGGCGTGGGGCAGATGAACCTGGCACTCGGTTCCATCGGCGGGTTGGTGGCCATCAGCTTTGGCGCGATGATGGAATTGTGGGGCTTTCCACCGGTTGTTGCAATTGTCTGCGGGCTTCTGATTGGAGCCGGTGCAGGCATGGCAAGTGGCTTCGTCATTGCCAGCACCGGCATCTCGGCCTTCATCATCACACTGGCGGGACTGCAAATCTTCAAAGGCATCAACCTCGGCATTACCGAAGCGCAACCGTTCTATGGCATTCCGCAGGGCGTCAAGGATTTTGGCAACCTCTCACTCATTGGTCCGATCCCGTGGTTGGTTGTGCCGACAATCATTGCATCGATTGCGGTTTGGTACCTGTTCGCTCGCCTGCGCATTGGACGCTATATTTTGGCCATTGGCGGCAATCGCAACGCGGCCGAGCTTTCCGGCATCAACGTCAACGCCACAATCATTTGGGCGCATGCCATCTCGGGCTTGCTGGCGGCGGCGGCTGGCATGATGCTGGTGGCGCGCTTACAATTGGGCCATCCCACGATTGGCGACGACTGGCTGATCTCATCGTTCGCAGCTCCAGTCATTGGTGGAGCCGTTTTGGCGGGTGGCCATGTCAGCGTGCCTGGCACATTCTTTGGTGTCGTGATCATCGCCATTATCACGCAAGCCTTAGTGGTCTTCGCTATCGATCCCTTTGTGGTGCAAATCGTTTTGGGTGGTCTCATATTATGGGCTGTGGGTATCAACCGTTTGCGTGAAGTGCGCGTGTCTCAATTGTTGGGGCAAAAGGCCTGATGATGACAGCTGCCTTGCTCGTCTCGCATGTTGCAAAATCCTTTCCGGGGGTTCGCGCCCTCGACGATGTATCACTGACGCTTTCGGCAGGATCAATTCATGCCCTTCTAGGTGAGAACGGGGCTGGCAAATCCACGCTGATCAAAATCATCACGGGCATACACAAGCCGGACATGGGTGAAGTCCGCGTGAATGGTGCAGTCGTGCATCTGGCAAATCCGCGTCAGGCCGGAGCTGCTGGTATTGGTGTTGTGCATCAAGAGCGTAATCTCATCCCCCGGTTTTCAATCGCTGAAAATATCATGCTGGAGCGGTTGGGTCACCATGACCTATCTGTGATCAATTACGATCATATCAATACCGAGGCCACCAAATGGCTCAAGCTGTTAGACCTTGATGTTGATTGCCGCATGCCCGTATCGCGCCTCAGTGTGGCGCAGATGCAATTGGTCGAAATTGGTAAAGCGCTGTCTTTGCAATCGCGGGTGCTGTTGCTTGATGAACCCACGGCGTCTCTGACACAGAACGAGTCAAAGGTGTTGTTCCGGGTGCTGCGCAAACTGGCTGATGACGGTGTGGCATTGTGTTTTGTCAGTCACAAACTTGAAGAGGTCTTCGAGATTTGTGACATGGTGACCGTGCTGCGCGATGGGCGCAACGCATGTGAAAGTCAGTCGTTGAAAGGACTCGTCCGGGCCGATGTGGTGAAAATGATGATTGGTCGTGCAGAACGTATTTCCCAACGTGCGCCGCGCCTCAAACCTGATGCAGCACCCTATCTGGAGTTGAAGGGCTACGCTTCAGCGGCAGGTCACAGCAATATTTCATTGGCTGTGCGTCCGGGTGAAATTCTGGGTCTCTATGGACTTGTCGGTGCTGGCCGCAGCGAACTTGCAAAGGGTATTTTAGGAATGATACGACGCACAGAAGGAGGCGTTGTTGTGGCGGGACAACCTACCAATATCGGCTCAGCTGCAGATGCTCTGCATCAGCATGGCATTGGCTATGTCAGTGAGGATCGAAAGCAGGAGGGACTGATCCTGCTGCATTCAGTTCTTGGCAATGTCGGCATTACGGTTTGGCGCAAGATCGCTGCAAGTTTTGGATTTCTGCGTGACCAGACGGTGATTGATCGCACCTCCCCGGTTCTGCGAAAACTGGAAGTGAAAACGCCTTCCATTCATCAAATCATTGGCAACCTGTCAGGTGGCAACCAACAGAAAGTCTCGGTGGCCAAATGGATTGCCGCAGGCGTGAAGCTGCTTATCATCGACGAACCATCGGTGGGTATCGACATCAAGACAAAAGCCTATTTGCACGATCTTATCCATGAACTTGCGGCAAATGGCACAGCGGTGCTGCTCATCACCTCGGATATGCCGGAGATGGTGGATGTAGCGGACCGGATTGTGGTCATGGCAGGCTTTGAAGTTAAAGGTGAAGTTGAAAACGACCGCAATTACGAACGCGTTTCGCGCGCCATCATGGGCTTCATCCATGATCGCAAAGCAGCTTGATACGAGGGGCAGAAACAATGGCAAAAATTACACGCGTCGAAGCCTTGATGGTGAATCTGGTGCCAAAGGTCAAACGCACCGACGCCATTCAATCCTTCGTCAGCCAGGAAACGCCGATCATCCGCATCTACGACACCGATGGTGCTGTAGGGACCGGTTATTCATACACCATCGGAACGGGTGGTCCGTCGATTATGAAACTGATCGAACTCACATTGGCACCCGCCCTGATTGGTCGCGAAGCCGCCGAGATCGAACGGATATGGCGTGATCTCTTGTTCCTCACCCACGCCACATCAGTTGGGGCGATCACGTCGCTCGCACTCGCAGCGATTGACACTGCACTCTGGGATCTCAAATGCCGTAAAGCCAGCGAACCCTTGTATCGCATGGCAGGTGGTGCGCAGGAGCGCATTCCACTTTACACAACAGAAGGCGGCTGGCTGCACATCGAGGCGGCAGCTCTTGTGGATGATGCATTGGAAGCCAAGGCACTTGGCTTTGGCGGATCAAAAATAAAGATTGGGCGGCCCCATGTGTCGGAAGATGTGGCGCGCCTTGAGGCAGTGCGTAAAGCTGTGGGCCCGGCATTTGAAATCATGACCGATGCCAACCAACGCTTCACTGTGGACGAAGCCATCCGCCGTGCGCGTTGCCTCACTCCACTGGACATTGCCTGGATCGAGGAGCCGCTGACTGCTGATGACCTTATGGGGCATGTCAGGCTGTCACAAAGCACGACATTGCCTGTCGCAGTTGGTGAAAGCATTTATAGTCCGCTGCATTTTCGTGAATACCTGCAACAGGGTGCCTGCTCCATCGTTCAGGTTGATGTGGCGCGCATCGGCGGCATTACACCTTGGCTAAAAGCGGCGCATCTTGCCGAATGTTTTAACGTGCCTGTCTGCCCGCTTTTCCTCATGGAACTGCATGTCTCGCTCTGTGCGGCAGTCCCCAATGCGCGCTGGGTCGAATACATTCCACAACTCGATACCCTGACCACTGAACCGATGCGGATTGAGAACGGCCACGCAATCCCGTCCGCTGCACCAGGTCTTGGTATTGCCTGGGACTTCGACGCCATCAAGGCTCAAACGGTGTCTGGCAGCATCTTCACCATTTCATAGGTGACACTTGATGCAACGTTGCGGCAGCCGTGTGTAGAGTTTGCCAGCAACCCTTAGCCACACGCGCCACTGGAGAATGGTGTGCAAGCATGACGGAAGTATTTCACTAAAATTCATGAATGAACGCCGCAAGCTCATGAGTTGATTTCGCGTTTTGATATGACGATTGGACGACTTGGCCACCCAAAAAATGTGAAATGCCTTCTTGAAAACCAACCGCTGCAATCGACTTCGACGCTAGAGTGATAGAAAGTTCTCACTTTCCTGCGCTAACAGCAACATCACGCTGGACGCGGTAAATTAGCCTCCAAGCACCATTCTTTTCTCAAACACAAAAATTATTCTCACCATGTGCAAGTCCTAGCCAGTCTGCCGCGTTCCTTGCGACGGCCGCAAAATATCGCTCTTGAGCGGGCCCTGATGGGAGCTTGACAATAAAAAATGCCAAAAGTATAATAATTGTGTACATAACGCAATTATGGTACTAATAGTCCAAATTTTAGATGCATCTGTGAGAGCCCGGTTGCTCATGGCGGACGTCGGACAGGATGGAAAAGTATGATTAAGGAGATCGCCCATGGCGTATTTGCCGAGACAGACACACGAGGGTGCAATCCTGGTTTTGTTGTAACGTCAGAAGGCGTTGTCGTTATCGACACTCCCCAGTTGCCAGCGTCCGCCGTCAGGATGCGCAAGCAGGCCGAAGAACACGGTCCGATTAAATACTTGATCAACACAGAGCATCATGTGGACCATATCTTCGGAAATTACTTTTTTAACGGTGCCGGAACCGTCGTTGCTCATCGACGTGTCTTGGAACAGTTTATGGTCGTCTACCCGGAGATAAATCCATTTGAATACGCCAAAGAGGCCGTTCCGACCAATGACCCTGATGATGAGGCGTTTTTTCCAGACCAGAAAACCTACTTTGAAAACATGAACAAACCGACGCTGACCTTCGAGAGCAACGTGACTCTAAGGCAGGGCGATACGACCTTTGAACTCATTTCTACTCCGGGTCACACCGACGGGCAGATTGCTGTCTTTATCCCAGAACGAAAAGTACTTTTTACAGGCGATACAATTTTTAATGGTGTTCAGACGTGGCACTATGCATCAAATATTGAGCAATGGATTTCCTCATTGCGCAATTTAAAAAAACTGGACGCAAAAATTGTTGTTCCTGGCCATGGCCCCGTCTGCACTATGCGAGAACTGGATACGCAAATCTCGTTTTTATATGAGTGGCTTGCGGCAGTTTCAAAATGCATGGTCGAAGGCAAGACCAAAGGAGAATGCGTTCAAAGTATCAATTTTCGCGAACGGTTTCCGGTGGATATCGGCCAGGAATATATGCTGGATCACGTCATCGAGCACAATGTGTCAGCGCTCTATGACAAATTAAACGCGAAAGACTAAATTCAAGTTGGAATAGTGAAGCAAATGGACAAATATCGTTCTCTATTCAATCTGGATGGCAAGGTTGCGTTGG
Organism: Hyphomicrobiales bacterium; assembly: GCA_031430915.1. Classification (GTDB taxonomy): domain Bacteria; phylum Pseudomonadota; class Alphaproteobacteria; order Rhizobiales; family Aestuariivirgaceae; genus Aestuariivirga. The sequence continues at coordinate 70,852 of JANPCL010000102.1, read as the reverse complement.
TTGCTGGCGGTGGCGGTGACATTGGCAAAGCCATCAGCGAAGGCTTGGCCAGTTTTGGTGCGACAGTTGTCGTTTGTGGTCGGACTTTGGACAAAGCCCAAGCCGTTGCAGATGGCATTGTTGTAGCTGGCGGCAAAGCTTCGAGCATCAAACTGGATGTTCTTGACATTAAAGGTGTAGGTTGTTGTGTCGATGAAATTGTTGCGCAACATGGTCACGTCGATATTCTGGTAAATTGCGTCGGCACCCAGATCGAAGCTCCAGCAGAAGAATACAAAGAAGAAGACTGGGACCGAATTTTTGCGATTAACCTGAAATCGGCATTCTTCCTGTCCCAGTCAGTCGCAAAACACCAAATATCCGGTGGTGGGGGGAAGCATATTCACGTGACATCAGTGCGCAGTGCGCTGGGCATTCGCCGAGGGTTCATTGGTTATTGTGCCAGCAAAGGTGGCATGAACATGATGGTCAAGCAGTTGGCGAGCGAGTGGGCCAAATACAACATTTGTGTAAATGGCATCGCACCAACATTTACGCGCACTGAATTGGTTCGGCCTTACCTTGACGACCCTCAATTCTACAACCCTTTGGTCGCCAGGATACCAATGGGCCGTATTGCAGAAACACTGGATCTGGCTGGACTGGCCATTTACCTTGCAGCGCCGGCCGCCGATTTCACGACTGGTCAAATCGTCTATGTTGATGGCGGAGTAACTGCATGCCAGTAAATTCTCGACACTGTGGTTTGGTCATCCCACCGACCTGTTCGACGCCTCTCTCAACATGCAGTCGCAGTTGCGCCAACCGACCCGACAACCACTGTCAGGCTGCGGCCATCGCTCTGGCCGCAAATGAGCATACATGCCACTTTTGGAATTATTAGATGTCAACCCGAGTACTGCCAGAATTCACACTCATTGTTCCACCAACTTTGGAAGCGGCGATTGCTATTCTTGCCGAGCGTCCGGAACAGTCTCGAATTCTAGCCGGTGGTACGGATATGCTGGTTGAAATGAAATGTCATGATCGGGGTTCTGAAACTCTTGTAAAGATCAGCCGACTGGCTGAGTTGAATTTCATCACTTACGAGTCCGCAAGAGGTTTGACGATTGGCGCCTTAACCACAATCCGTGCCATAGCGGACTCGTCGGCCATGAAGCAGAACTACCCACTTATGCTGGACGCTGCCCGTGATTTTGCCAATATTCAGATCATGAACATGGGTACAATCGGCGGCAACGTCTGCAACGCCTCGCCGGCTGGTGATTTCCTGCCGTGCTTGCTGGCAATGAACGCCGAGGTCGTCTTGCAATCCGCCGCTGAGCAGAGAACCGTCAAGCTCTCGGAATTCTTTACTGGTCCTCGCAAAAGCCAGATTAGACCAGGCGAGATCGTCGTAGCGATCACAGCTCCCGCACTTTCGACTTTGCATTCTTCGGCATTCGTCCGTTTCACACGAACAGCAGAAGATCTTGCGAAAGTATCTGCGGCAGTTGTGCTATGCATTGATGACGGAAAATTTAGTGATATCCGGATTGCGCTCGGTTCAGTCGCGCCCACTCCGATCAGAGTGTTGGAAGCAGAAGATTTTCTCAAAGACCAAGAAGTAACTGACGCCGTCATCAGCAAGGCTGCAAAAATCGTTCAATCAGGAATAAAGCCGATTTCTGATTTGCGGTCGACAGCGGATTACAGAACGGACATCACTGGCGTCGCCTTCAAGCAGGCGATTGCCATTGCGCTTGCAAGAAGGAATATCCAGTGACCACTGAGACAAGAATTCATGAAGCCGGTGTAAATCAAACCATTCGCTTGACTGTGAACGGCGATCGTTACGAGTTGCTTGTCCTCTCAAACGATACTTTGCTCTACGTCCTCCGGAATAATCTTCAACTGACCGGCACCAAATATGGCTGCGGCACGGGCGATTGCTGCGCATGTACTGTTCAGGTTAATGGCCAATCAATGCTGTCGTGCCTGAGCCTAGCCTCCGATCTGGACGGAGCCTCTGTGACCACAGTTGAGGGGCTCATGAATGGTGGCAATCTACATCCCATCCAAGAAAGTTTTGTTGAGCACGGCGCAGTGCAATGCGGTTTTTGTACGCCCGGAATGATCATGTCCATCAAGTCATTGCTTGAAGAAAATTCCGACCCTTCAGAAACTGAGATCAGACACTATTTGCGGGGCAACCTCTGCCGATGCACGGGGTACCGCAAGATTGTCGATGCCGCTCTCAGCGCTGCCAAAAAACTGAACAAGGCGCGTGATCAATGAAAAATACTCAAGCCAGAAAAAATAAGACTAAGGCCGAGAGCCAGACACCAGCCACCCCGCTGCGTGTTATCGGAAAGCGCACCAAGCGTTTGGATGCGGATCGAAAAGTGACAGGGTTGGAATTGTACATGGAGGACATAAATCCTCCCGGTGCTTTGTGGGGAAAAATCCTGAGAAGCCCACATGCCCATGCGCGGATTATCAGCATCGACACGACGGCGGCTGAGCGTCTGACGGGGGTCAAAGCAGTCATTACCTTCAAGGATATACTGCCTTACAAAATTGGAATGCCAACATTGCAGGACCAATTTGCCCTTTGTGATGATCGGGCGCGCTACTGTGGCGACGAGGTTGCAGCTGTCGCGGCTCGAGACGAAGGCTTGGCCGAAAAGGCCCTGAAACTGATCAAAGTTGAGTACGAGATATTACCATTCTACATTGATCCGCTCGATGCCATGAAAGACGGCGCAATTCCGCTACATGAGGAATGGGGCTCAAATATCGCCGTTGAGAAACACCTCGAATATGGCAACACTGACAAGGGCTTTGCTGAAGCAGACCACGTATTCGAGGATACGTTTGAAACGCAACGCCAATGCCATGTTTGCATGGAAGTTCACGGATGTGTTGCCAACTGGAAAAGCGATGGAACTCTTTCAGTTTGGACTTCGACACAATCACCCCATACCGTAAAACGTTATCTTGCCGACGCGGTCGGGTTGCCGCTGAGCCAAGTGCGGGTGAACCGGGTTGGCGTTGGCGGTGCTTTTGGCTCTCGCACAGACTTGTCGCCAATTGATGTTATTGCCTCTTACCTTTCCAAAAAATCAGGCAAGCCCGTCAAACTCCTGTTGTCGCGTCAGGAAGAATTTTATGCGTCTGTGACCCGTCACCCTTCAGTCGTTACAATAAAAACTGGTGTGAAAGACGGCAAGATATCAACCCGTCACGTTTCGGCAGTTCTCAATGGTGGCGCTTACACCACCCAGACCGGCGCGGTCTTAGGATCGCTGGGGTGGAAAGGCGCCAACTATTATCGAATTGAGAATTACAAGTTTGACGGCTTTGGAGTCCTGACAAACACTGCCGTTGCGGGTGCCTACCGTGGGTATGGTGGTCCTCAGCTGGGTTTTGCGCTTGAATCTCAAATTGACATGATTGCTAACCGCCTTGGTCTTGATCCGGTTGAGTTCAGGCTCAACAATGCAAACCAAACTGGCGACTTGACCATTGCTGGTAGCCTGCTCTCTGCCTGTGGCCTCACCGAATGCATTAAGAAAGCGACTGAGTCCCTTAGTTGGAAAGAACCCAAGCCAAGCGGAACAGGCCGCGGGCTTGCAATTGGATTCGGGGAAAGCGGCTGGCGCGGCGCATATTACAATAACTCAGACGTCTCCGTTGCGACAATTAAAATGAATCAGGATGCCAGCATTCATGTGAGTGTGGGCGGCTCAGAGATTGGTGCTGGCTACGACACCACCATGGGCCAAGTTGCCGCCGAAGCATTGGGCCTTCCGATAGAGAAAGTGAAAATACAATCGGGATCGACCGATGAAGCCGCTTATGACACGGGAATGTACGCCAGCCGTGGCGCTATTACTTCTGCAAAAGCGATCAGTCTGGCCGCAACCGAAGTTTCCAAGCAACTTTGCCAAGCTGCCGCTAAAATGATGGATGTTCCTGCGGACGCGCTATTCATTGAGGACCAGCACATTGTCTCCAAGACCAATCGGAACATGTTTTTGTCATTGTCAGAGGTCGCTGCGCATATTTATGATGGTCTGGGTCTCGCCATTTTAGGTACGGGTGTTTATGACCCGGATACCCATTTGGCTGATGAAAAGGGTTACCACCCGTCTCCGGGCGGTGCAATCGCCTATCCATTTTGCGCCGTTGCGATGGATATTTCAGTCGATAGAGAAACTGGGCAGTTCAAGATTGGAAAAATAGCCTCAGCAGTTGATTGTGGGCGGGCCATTAACCCGACCATCGCCGAAGGACAAATCGAAGGTGATGTATTTCATGGACTCGGGTTGGCCACGGTAGAACCGGGATTGCTATACAATGCTGCGGGTCAGCCGTATTATCAAAACCTTGTCGATTACAAGCTTCTGACAACAGTCGACATGCCAGAGATGGATTCTATCTTGGTTGAGACGGCCGATCCCGCTGGTGTCTACGGCATCAAAGGAATTACGCAGATCGTGACGTCAACTGTTGGCGCAGCTTTAGCAAATGCCCTTTTTGACGCTGTCGGTATCCGCATCAAAGAGCTGCCGATTACGCCTGAAAAAATTCTGGCCGAACTCAAGAAGCAGCACGCGCGCGAATAATCGCGGCTCAAAATTTGATTTTCCGATAATGAGTCAAGGGCACATGCGCGCCGTTTAGCAGACAGCGGTGTCTTCCAGTGCACGCTGCAGCAGGTCCGCAGTGCGTTCAGCACCCGCACTGCCGATGGCGACGAGGGTTGTGCGGGGAGAACCCGGCCATTTGTTCAGGCGGATCGGGGCGTGAAACACACGTTGAACCCCGTGAATGACCAACGGCCTGTCGTCATCGCTGGTCCAGACAACGCCTTTGAGGCGCAACAAAAGATCGCCGTAGTGTTGAATGATGTCTCCCACACGCGGCGAGAACCGAGCCCAATCGACAGGGCGCACTCCCTCAATGAGCCATGTGCCCATTCCATCGCCATGGTGCCCACTCAAGTTTAGATGCGGTCCGTCGGCCCGGAAATGCTGATGTAAGTTTCTACCATCAGGCTGTTGAACCGTGGTGTTTAGCCACCGATCAAGATCGGCTTTGCCAGTCGCGGGATTGATCAGCGACATGCCGAAAAGCTGACCGGCGGAAATTTCTCCGTTCGTCACGTGAAAAACATCGGCGTAGGGATTGAGCTTGCGTAAAGAGGCGTCAAGCGCATCCACAGTCTTTGTATCGGCCATGTCGGTTTTGGTAACAATTCTGCGATCAGCCATTGCAGCTTGCCGGCGCGCAACCGGGTGGTCATGAAGTGTTTGCAATCCATTGATGGCATCAACTGTGGTAATGACACCATCCAGTCGAACGAGACTGCGCATCCGGGGATCGGCCATAATCTTGTGCAGAAGGTTGGTGGGTTCAGCCAGTCCGGTGGTCTCAATGACAATGCGGGTTGGACGGGGACTGGTGCGTTGCGTGAGGTTGAGCAGTGTGATCGACAAGTCATCATCCGCAACGCAACACATGCAGCCGTTTGCCAGCAGCTTGACAGAGTTTGCGCCAACCGTTTCCGCCAAGACGACGTCGTCTATCCCAACCGCACCAAACTCATTCACGATGATTGCGGTTCCCGCCATCTCTGGCTGACGAAGCAACGCAGAGATCAGTGTGGTTTTTCCACTGCCCAGAAAACCAGTCACAAATGAAACCGGGATGCGTGAGATGGCATCTTGCTGTCGCATAATTATCCTCCAAGCAGTTTTTCATGCTACGAGAAGCGGCATTCAATCCGCAGACATAATACTGCAGCCTTGATGGGTTATGCTAGAATTATCACGGCTGGCAGTTGCATTTGACGGTTCTTCTCCTGAGCGCGAGGCACTTGCTAAAATTCTCCGTCAAGTCCCTCGGTGTAGGGTCTGACGATCCACGAACCATCGGTTGGAACTCCTGCGCGTCCGAATAGATCGTCGCGCGCCGCGTCTACTTTTTTGCGAAATGACTTGAGATCGATGCCCACCAATTTGCCGTGTCGCTTCTTGATTTCTCCGGCCACCAGAATGGTGTCGATGTTGCCCACATTGGCAAATTCCGCCACTGCTGCGACCGGGTTATTGACCGGCATCATATTGAGAGCATCGGTGTTGATCAGAACAATATCGGCTTCTTTGCCAGGCTTGAGGGAGCCAACTTTGTGGTCGAGGCCGCAGGCCTCTGCTCCGGCAATGGTCGCGAATTCTAGCGCCTGGCGACAGGAGAGCGGTAAAGGATCGACGAGCTTTCTGTTCTCCAAGGCAGTCTGGTTGACCAGCAGCCTCGTTCCTGACAGGAGATGTCGCATCGCATTGAAAAAATCACAAGGTGTTGTGGTGACAACGTCACTCGAAATACAGGGGCGAACTCCAGCTGCAAGCATCCTTAAAGCAGGCGGCATGCCGTGGCCCATCTGCATTTCAATCTCCGGTGAAATCGATCCGTAGCCACCAGAATTGCCGATGATCTTGAGCTCTTCATCATTCAGGGTGTTGCAGTGAACATAAGTTACATCGTTACCAAGGAGGTTGGCTTCCTGGAGCTGAAAGATCGGTTTGCTAAATCCCCAAAGGCCGTCGCCGACATGAATCGAAATGCGCAGACCCAATTCGCGGGCGGTATTGAAGTCTTTTGTTGTGATGTCCATGGTTGTGAATTGGGGCCCTCTGGGGGCCATGGCCATTGTGACCATCGCATCATCAGATGATAAAACATCGCGTCGAACTCTGCGAATGTCGGCGTAATTCGAAGGTAACTCACTTGGTACTTTCCATTCCTGATTGGAGTTTCCGTAGCCAAAGACTGCACGCACTCCGGAGTCCCGCAATCCTTGAATGGCCGCATCTGCGTGTTCAGGCGTATTGTTCAGGTGCGACCAGTCGAACACAGTCGTGATCCCACAATCCAATGAATCAAGTGCGCCCAACAGGTTGGCCACGTGCATATTCTCAGGCGTGTAGAGGTCGCCCATTACGAAGCGGACACCCGTAAAATATTGTGCCAGCGACCAGTCGGGGCCAGCATTGCGCAGCAGCGATTCCCAAGTGTGTCGATGTGTGTCCACAAACCCAGGAATTGCGATGCAGTTCGTCGCATCGATAACTTCTGCATCTTCGACAGAAATAGACTTGCCTATCTCTAATATCTTCGATCCTTCGATCAAGATACTCCCATCTTGGATGTCGCCGACATGTGGATCCATTGAGATGATCGTCGCATTTCTAATTAGCTTCCTGTTCATTTTTTGGCTCCTTGCTTGATTTCTATCGCGGCGCAGTTTTGTGGTGATCGATCAGTAAATAAAGAAATGTTGCCCCCGCCATTTATCAAAAGTCCCTTCGATGCGTTTGTCGACAATCCTTGATGTTTGGACGTCCTGCACCACTCCTGTGGTCCGAGCAGCCTTCAAAATTACCAAGGGGGTAATAAATATGAACCCATATGTTGGGTATATCAAAACTATTGTTGCTTGACATCACATAAATTGCACTATAGCAACAATTATAATGTTTATGACAGACTTTACGATAAAAATTTGGGTAAACTATCTCGATCTGAGCCTAGAAAGTGAAATACTGAGCATCAGCACAATGGAGGAAAGCCATGTTATTTAAATCCAAAAAATTGAAAGATCAGTCGACGAGAAGAGGATTCTTAAAAGGATCAGCAGCGACAGGGGCGGGATTTTTGGCATCCGCCAGCACCATTTTGCAAGCCAATGCAGGCCCGGCGACCGGCGAACCAATACCGCTTGGTGCGGCGGTACCGCTGACGGGTTGGGCAGCGGCCGACGGAATTGAGTACAAACGTGGCCTTGAGCTTGCTGCCGAGGATATCAACGCTATGGGCGGCATACTTGGTCGACCGATCGAATTTCATTTTGAAGATACCAAAGTGATGGGCCCCGACAATGTCGTCCCGGCTATTCAGCGTCTCATTGATCGCGACAAGGTGCACGCCATTATCAATGGCTACAATGGCAGTACGGCGACTTCGGAGTATGATACGGTTGCTGACGAAGGTATCATCTACATTCATGCCAATACCGACATCCAGCATCACCATAAGATTGAGGGAAATCCGGGCAAGTACGAAACCATCTTCATGAGCGACCCAGCCGATGCTTGGTATGGGAAAGGCCTGTTGAAATTCATCAAAGGTGTTGAAGATTCCGGCAATTTTAAGCCGACTAATAGGAATCTCGCTTTAGTGCTTGGCTCTGACTCTTACGGAATCGTGATAGGTGCAGGGATTAAGGAAACAGCAGAAGAGTACGGTTGGAAAATCACGTTGACGGAGACCGTCTCGTACGGCACTTCGGAGTGGGGTCCGATCATTTCGAAGATCCGGAACGACCCACCTGGCCTGATTGCGTTCACACACTGGGTTCCGCAAGATCTGGCACAGTTCATGCTGCAGTTCGTTCCGAACCCGACCAATAGCCTCATCTATATGCAATATGGGCCATCAATTGCAGCTTTCCGGGAGATAGCAAAAGAAGCTTCCGAGGGCGTGATCTATTCGTCTCTTGCCCAGTCACTGCAAGATGACATCGGTCGCGACTTTATTGCGCGGTACCGCGCAAAATTCGGTGAGACCGGCACAAGCCCGCTGAATGGCGCAATACCCTATGACGCTGTCTTTATGTATGCGGCGGCGGCAGCAATGGCTGGTGGAACAGGCAAGCCCGGAGAATTCGAGCAAAACAAAAAAATTGCTGCGAACATCAAACGCATGATTTATCGTGGCGTGTTGGGAACAACCCGGTTCTTCCCGAAGTGGCAAGCTGCAATACCGTATCCAGACGCCACAAGTGACCCTTCGCTCGGCATGCCACACCAATACTCTCAGATCCAAGATTGGGGTAAAGATGCGGCGGTCATTGCACCTCCACCTTACGAAACCTCCAAATTTACAGTACCTCCTTGGATGAAATCCTGAATTTCATAAGGTGATCTGCAATAAAAAGAAAAAATTGAATGATTGACGCAAATCCTCTGCTGCAATGCCGGAATGTCACCAAAAAATTTGGTGCACTTGCAGCCGTCAACAATCTCAGTTTTTCTGTTGAAGCAGGCCAAATACTGGGGATCGGTGGACCAAACGGTGCAGGTAAAACTGCGCTGTTTGACACCATCTCGGGTATCAATCCTTGTACTTCAGGCGAGATCATTTTTGACGGAAAACGCATTGACCGATTGAGTGCTGACAAGATTTGTCACTTGGGATTATCCAGAACCTTTCAACTGAATTCCGGATTCAATACGCTGACGGTCGCGGAGAATATTAAAGTCAGTCGGTACTTTGGCCGCGCAAATCGTGTGCTTCCAAGCGTTCGATTTGATCGATTAACAAACGAGGCTGTCGACAACATCATCAATTTTGTCGGCTTAAAAGATTATGCAAAGGTCACGGTACGCAATATTCCGGTGTTTCAGAGGAAATTGCTGATGATTGGTGCCGCCTTGGCCACCGAGCCGAAACTTCTATTGCTGGATGAGCCAGTAGGCGGCCTCATTCACACCGAGATTGACGCAATCAGAGAGTTGGTGGAGCGGATTGCACGACTGAATGTAACAGTTATCGTGATTGAGCATGTCATGCGATTTTTGATGCAGCTTTGCGATTCAGCAATGATCCTTCATCGCGGTGAACTGTTGTTCAAAGGGCAACCAAAAGAAATTTTAACAAATGAACACGTCATCAAAGTCTACCTTGGTGAAAAGGCTGCAAAACAGCTCATGCAGAAGATTGGATAGTCAGATGACAACTCCGATTCTCGAAATCGACAATTTGATTTGTGGTTATGACGGACAAGCCGTCATCAAAGATATTTCTATGTCACTGCAGCGTGGATCAGTTGTCGGTCTGGTTGGGCCAAACGGCCACGGTAAGACCACTTTGCTTCGCGCGATATCAGGACTGATTAAACTCAGCAGCGGTTCGATCCGGTTCAAGGGAGAGCCTGTTCATCGCATGGACGCGGACCAAATTGTAAGGAAAGGCATCGTCCATATTCCGCAGGGAGATTTGGTCTTTGGCGAAATGACCGTTGAAGAGAACCTGCTTATGGGTGCGTACTTGCCTGACGCTCATTCGAGAAGACAAGAGCGTTTAAACTATGTCCACGGACTATTTCCGAAACTAAAGGAACGGGCCACACAGATCGCCAGTGGCTTGTCCGGGGGCGAACGCCGCATGCTGGGTGTGGGACGGGCACTGATGAGCACCAGTGAACTACTTTTGATTGATGAACCGTCGCTGGGACTTGCGCCAATCATAATTGACCATATTTACGAAGTTATCAAAGCGCTCAAGACAGAAGGACGGACCCTTCTGGTCGTAGAGGAAAATGCTTCGCGCCTCGTGGATATCGCAGAAAAAATCTATTTGCTTGATGATGGCCATATTATTTGGGACGGCCAAGGCGACGATTTGTTGAATGATGAAGTGCTGATGAGCACCTATTTGGGTGGATGAGCGGTGTGAAAAGTTTGAAGGTGGCGGATCAAGACAAAGGCTTCGTAACCTAAGCGATGTGAAAGGTTTTGCACGGCATGGAAACTGTTACACTTGTTATTCTGAGCGGACTAACGCTTGGTGCGATGTACGCGCTGAGTGCAATCGGGCTTTCACTCATCTGGGGCGCGCTCGGCATGCTCAATATGGCGCACGGCTCGTTTCTGGCGATTGGCGGATATTCCTGCTACGCAATCATGATCTACTTTGGGCTTCCTGCACTTCTGGCAATACCATTCGCTATTGTTGCTGGCGGAATTGTGGGTTTTCTTTTTTACGTCGTCATCGTGAAATACATGTTTCACCATCCGGCATTTGAAACAAACATTATCATCGCAACAATTGGACTGGCAATTTTAACAGAGAACGTCATTCTCAAACTTTTCGGAGCCTACCCTTTTAAACAACCGCTTACTGTTGGGGGTGGATTTCGTATCGGCGAAATCTTTGTGCCGTTTCAAAATCTGATCATCATTGCAGTTTCGGTCATGATGGCTGTTGGCGTTGCCACTTTCCTGAACCGCTCGCGGACCGGACGTGCAATCCGGGCTACGGCACTCAATCAGGATGCCGCACTTCTTATGGGAGTTCCAATCAGGAAAGTCTTTGCTCAGCTGATGGTTGCGTCTGGCGCTCTCGCCGCAGTTTCGGGCGTAATGTTGAGTTCAATAACAACGCTGTCACCCACCATGGGCGATGCACCCATGACCAAAGCCTTCGTCATTGTTGCAGTGGCTGGGCTCAGGAATGTCTATGGCGCGTTTTATGCGGCCTTCATATTGGGAATGTTTGAAGCGACCATGCAATTTTCTTTTGGAGTCCGATTTGCTTTCCCGGCCATGATGCTTCTCGTTGTGTTCACGTTGATACTGCGCCCTTACGGCATATTTGGACGGGAAACCGTGACAAGGAATTAGCAGGGAAATAAATGAATAAAAAATTGACGGAACTTACCAATCGCATACCAATCCAGAGAGATTATTTCCTCATTCTCGGATTGGCCATTATTGGCATTGTATTGCCGTATTTCGTTGGAAGCAGATACACGATCTCCCAACTGACCTTGTTCATGATCTGGGCAACAGTTGTCAGTCAGTGGAACATCGTAATGGGATTTGCCGGCATATTCTCGCTGGCGCAGCTCGTTCTTTTTGCCATCGGCGGTTATACCGTTGCAATTGCGGGTCACCACTACGGCGTCCACCCTTTTATGGGTATTTTTTTGGGTGGATTGGTTTCGGTGGGTGCGGGTGTGCTTATTGGTCTTGCCTGTCTGCGGCTGCGTGGCATCTATGTGGCCCTGCTGACCTTTGCCATCGGGCAGGCGGCTTACCTGCTGGTCTCGACTGACATTTCCTGTTTCAGTGGGGCAGGAGAAACTTGTCAATCCTTTACGGGTGGGCCCCGGGGCCTGAGCGAATTCGGAGATTTCGGCTTCCGTGAAATTCTTGGTCGCAACTACTTCGTTGGGAATTACTATGTCGCTCTGGCTGCGCTGGTTTTGGCAACGCTTGTGTCAACAGCTATTGTGCGTGGCCCCTTAGGTTTTGCGTTCAGAGCATTGCGTGACAACGAGACTGTTGCCATTTGTGCAGGGATCAATCGGTTCAAATATCAGCTGCTTGTTTTCGGTGTTTCAGCATTTGTAACGGGCATCGCAGGCGGGGTCTATGCTGCGAATTTCAAAGTTATTGGACCGTCGGTATTGGGCTTCCCGCTGTCGTCATTCCTGGTTTCCATGATGGTCGTCGGTGGGCTTGGAAAATTATGGGGGCCCATCATTGGTGCCGCGCTGTTGATGATGGCGGATGAGCAGTTGCGAGACTTCACCGAATACCGAAACATGGGCCTTGGTGCGCTTATCATATTATTCATCGTTGTGCTTCCTGACGGTCTTGTTGGCGCCGCTGAGCAACTTTGGAGAAAATTGAAAGTACGTCCGTCGTGAGCCTGCACCGCACTTTTGGCAAAGCCGGGGAACCCTTGAAGGTTTCGTCCACCCTATTGATAGCTACACATATAGTCGGCTACAGACTGGCAAAATCCGCAAGTCGGCCTGCGCCAAGTGCCTACTCAAATTATCCGTTAACCAATCGGCGTAGGCTTTCACAAAAACGGGTGTTTTTAAAAGGGGCTCCGGCATGACTTCAAACGCTTATGAAAAAATGAGACAAGCTCGGGTGCTGAAGAAGATAACGCTGAAGGAATTGGCGAAAATGGCTGGCTTGTCTTACAGCTACATCAGTCAGATTGAGCGTGGCGAAGCCGCCCCCTCACTTGCGTCGCTTCGTCGGCTCGCCATAGCGCTAGACGTGTCGGTCTGGGAACTGCTGAAAAACACTGATGAATCAGAACTGTTAAAAGACACAGAAACCAATGGTTACGGAGCTGCCCGTTTGATTGCAGTTGCGAACGAAAGCCTGGCAGACATCGGGCCAAACCATTTACGCAAGACCAAACTGGTAAAAACCAATATGCGAAGGACCATCATACTTCCACATTCCAATGTGCGATACCAAATGATCACGCCTGATCTCAGTTCCAAGCTGCAAGTGATTTTGGTTGAGGCAGAAGCGGGCGCTGTTTCAGGTGAAGAAGCATTTGTACATAGTGGAGAAGAATGCTGCCTCATTCTCAGCGGCAAGGTTGAAATGGATATTGGACCGGACCATTTCCAACTCGAAGCCGGAGATAGCCTCTACTTTTCCAGCACACTGCCACATCGCTGGAAAAATGTGAGCAACGAAAAATTCTCAATGCTTTTGGTGGTAACGCCGCCAGCCTACTGAGAATTTGACCTCAGATGAGGCTGCTGATTTCACTCATGATCTGTTGGTGCTGACTTGGGCATCTAGAGTCCAAGACGTTGTCGCCGTTTTTTCAACTGTCTGCCAGTTCAAATCGAACCCGGCGCCCGGCTTGTCATCAATGGTTAGAATTCCGTTTTCAATGCAGGGCTTGCCATAGAGCAAATCATACATTGGGCAGGCACCACTGATTTCTGGAATTAATTCCACGGCGTCAATCGCGCGCAAAGCTCCCGCCAACTGCGCGTGAACCGGCAGGAAAACATGAGGCACCACCGAGGTTCCGCAAATGCCCGCGTACTCGGTTGCCGCTATCGCAGTTGAGATGCCCCCGCAGGTCGTAGCGTCCATCCGATAATAAACCGCTTGTTTGATTGCAGTGCTGATGGTTTGCAAATCTGGAAGATCCTCACCGTAGGCGAGCGGTGTACGTACCATTTCCTGCAAGCGCCCCGTAAGTGCGCCTTGATGCGGACCAAATGGGTCTTCGATGAATTGCAGCTCGTATTGGTCAAGTCGACGGCAGGTCTCAAAGGCTTGGGCGACGTTGGTCCATGCCCAATGTGCATCGATGCAAAGTCGGTTCCCGGCGATAGCTTTGGCTGCGGACACTAAGCGCTCATCAAAGTCAGGGTTATTGCCAAGGATCATGATTTTAATGCGTACATAGCCCTCACCAACCCTGAGGCGGATTTCCTCGCAGACGTCTTCGATACTGCGGTGATCGAGGTAATAGCCCGCAACAACCATGACCGGAACGGCTGTGCGGAAGCCACCCAGGTATTGATGCAAAGGTAAATTGGCCGCTTTGGCGGCAAGGTCCCAAAGAGCGATGTCAAAAAGGCTTGCGGCCTTAACATAAGTGGGACGACCATTGACAAAATTTTGAAGGAATCCTTCCACCGTCGCGCGGCGTTGTGAAACAGATGTTTTTAAAATATACGGAGCCATGCGTTTTGACGCTTCGAGGAGAGTTGAACCGCGTGGATAACCAATTGCATCACCGAAACGCCCGCATTCAGTTTCGAGCCGCAAGACAACGAAATCCCGCGTCGTGATTTCTACGGGCCCAAGTCGGATTGGCTTGGGCAATGGCAATTTGCATTCAGCTGCATGGATGCGCTTAATTCGCATGAATTACCACAGGACTAAGACGGTCCAAGTTACACCTGCGTTCTGCAAGAGAAATCAAGCGCCTATCGCACCGACGCTGACGAGTGCGCAGCCAAGCCATTTCGTCGATTCTCAAGATCATTATCATCCTTACAAGTGCAACAATTCGTTCGACAGCACTCTGAAGTGGGGGTGTAGGGTTGATCCATTTCTAGATAAAATATTAGCGATAGTCAATAATAGATAATCGATAATATTGACATCAGGTGTTAACGCGACTAATTGAAAAAGAACGGCCCAGAAACGCAAGAATTTGAACGATTTACTGCAGTCTGCATATTCTAAGGCAGCAGTCGGTTCGTCCCATGAGTACTGCTGGAGTTGAAGTTCTTAAAAAAACTGGAAGGTGTCAGGATGATTAGCCGTACAGTTTTGAGTGACCAGATTCGTGATACTTTGCTTGAACGTATTTTGCGCGGAGATCATCAGCAAGGTGATCGCTTAATTGAATCTCAGTTAGCAAAGGAATTTGGGGTCAGCCAATCGCCGGTACGCGAAGCACTGCGCGATCTTTCCGCGATGCGTTTTGTTGAGTTAGAGGCTTTCAAAGGAGCACGTGTTCGACGAATTGAGCCAAATGAAATTGCAGAGATTTACCCTGTTCGCGCTGTGCTTGAAGAGCTGGCAGGTCAATTGGCTGCACCAATTCTGAAGGGCAATGTTGAGGACCTGGCGACCATTTATCGCACCATGGTTGACGCGGCAAAGCGCGGCGATATGCAATCGATGGTCAAAATGGATGCGCAGTTTCACCGAACAATTATAGCGGCGTCACAGAACAGAATTTTGGCCGAAACGTGGGATTCTCTGATGATTGAGTCTCGGACCTATGTGACTGCAGTCAAAGTGATACTCGCAAACACGGCGTTGATGGCTGTCGTAGAGATGCACCGCCCCTTGATTGCGGTGCTGAAAACCGGAAATTCAAAATTAGCCGGCGCGGAAATGAGAAAGCACGTTTTTGCATTTGCCCAGATACTTGAAAAAGAGATTAGCAATGTTGGAGAACCTGATCAAACGAACGGTGTGCGCGCCAAATGGGTTGATCAACCTCCTCAGAAAAAAGTCTCCAAAAATTAAAACGTACAAAAACCGTCTCAAAACTATCCCTCAAAACGCCGAGATATTGAACCAAGCCCACCACTCAAATACCGACCGCTGTTCCATGGCACTGCTGAGCAACGCAAATTGGAGACAACTAAAATGACTAGCGCTGAAACGGTTGCAACTATCCACGGACAGGATGAAGGATTTGCTCGCGATATGTTGTCGAGGATCGCTTTTATCCGCGCCTTCGAGGAATGTGCGCTGGGACTCACACAGGCGATACCGCCTCGCGTCCCAGGGTCAATGCATTTTTGTGCAGGGCAAGAGGCGGTACCGCTTGGAGCCGCCGCCGCGCTGCGCGATACCGATCAGATGATTGCGACCTATCGTGGACATGGTTGGGCGCTCGCCTCTGGGCTGGACGAACGCGCGGTTATGGCTGAAATTTGCCAAAAAGCAGATGGTATCAACGGCGGACGCGGTGGGTCGGCATATATGATGGCCCCCGAGACACGCTTCATCGGAGAAAACTCTATTGTTGGCGCAGGCACGACCATCGCTTGTGGTGTCGCCATGGCAAATCTCGCGACAGGCAACGGCAATGTAGTAACAGTCTCGATTGGCGACGGTGCGACCAATCAAGGCTCAGTGCATGAAGCCTTGGTTTTTGCAGCCGCGCGCCAGCTACCAGTAATTTTTGTTGTCGAGAACAACGGCTGGGCTGAGCTCACACCTACGTCTCACACCATAAAAGTAGAGCGGATTGCACAGCGCGCAAATGGTTATGGAATCTCATCTGCGACCGTCGGTGGAAACGATCCAATCGCGGTGCGAGACACCTTCGCTAAGGCGGCCGAACAATGCCGTGTCGGAAAGGGGCCCCTCCTATTAGAGTTCCGCGTGCCACGTCTTTGGGGGCACTATAGCCGCGATGTTGAACATTACCGACCCAAAGCCGACAAACTGGCTGCGATAGATGCTGATCCTCTGACAGTCTTGGGCAAGCGTCTGGTCGCGTCTGGATTTATGAGTGGCGCAGAGGTCGAGGCAGTCATTGCCGCGGAAGCCAACCGCGCAGCAGAATTGACAGAATCTGTCATGGCTGGTGCCGGACCTGACCTTGCCACGCGCCTTGAGCATGTGGTTGCTCCGCCGTCTGATGCTGAGCCTAAAGTGATAGAAACCAAGTTGATGACTTACATCGAGGCGGTCAATTTGGCAATGCGGACCGAACTTGAGAACAATGAAGCTGTCATCGTGTACGGGGAAGATGTCGGTCATGCAGGCGGGATTTTTGGTGGCAGCCGCTATTTACAACGCGATTTTGGCGAGAAGCGCGTCTTCGACACACCTATCGCTGAAAACGCTATTTTAGGTTCAGCGGTTGGTGCAGCAATTTCCGGACTAAAACCAATCGTCGAGATCATGTGGGCTGATTTTACCTTTGTTGCTCTTGATCAACTGATCAATCAGGCCGCCAATATCCGCTATTTGACGCGAGGCAAAGTGAGTTGCCCGATGGTTGTACGCATGCAGCAGGGTGTCACTCCAGGGTCATGTGCGCAGCACTCGCAATCCATCGAAGCTATCCTTGCGCATATTCCTGGTCTTAAAGTTGCTTTGGCGGCATCGGCCACTGATGCTTATGCATTGTTACGTGCGGCCGTCGCCGATCCAGATCCTTGCGTGGTGATTGAAGCACGTGGTTTGTATGGGGAAAAATCTGAAGTGATACTCACTGATATTGCAGAGCCCATTGGCAAAGCGCGTTTACGCCGTGAGGGCAAGGATATTGCTATTGTGACCTGGGGAAACATGGTGCCCAAAGCGCTCGTCGCAGCGGAAGAACTCGCTCAGAGTGGAATCGAGGCAACTGTTCTGGATTTGCGTTGGCTTAATCCATTGGACAATGATGCGCTAATAGCAGCAGTGAAAGTCGCGGGCGGCAAGGTCATCATTGCCCATGAGGCGGTGAAGACTGGGGGCTTTGCAGGAGAAATCGCGATGCAAATACGCGAACTCATGGCGGCGGGTACAGCGCTAGACATCCGCCGAATTACCACTCCTGATGTGCGAATGCCCGCGAGTGCGGAATTGCAAAAAGGCTTAGTGCCGACTGCGACCAATCTCTACGACATGGCGAAATCGATGGTTAAAGGCATAAGTTTTTGATTTGGAGAGTTTCTTGGTAACTGTGTGAAGTTAGTAGTTTCATTCAAATATGGACTACGAATCTAGGGGTCAGAGGTTCAAATCCTTTCGGGCGCGCCAGTTAACTTCATGTACATATATCGCAGCCCGTGTGTCAGCTGAAGTGATGGCGGCACAAACACCCGCAAATGCTGTTATAACGGCAATGGAAAATGACGCTTAAGGCCCTGCCTTCGGGGCAACTCAGGCGATGACAAAATAGGCGATTGATTATTCGTCACGACTGACACAGATGACGTGGCCCATCCAAAGGATAACGACATGATCTCCACAGGTTCAAAATTCAGTCCCGAGATACTGGGGGGTGCCGCACTTCTGTTGGCAGCGCTGGCAGCCTTGCTGTTGGTCAATCTGGGTGGGGCCGACCTTTATGCCAACGCTCTTGAGCATGTCGTGACAGTAGGTTGGTCTCCCTTGGCACTCGACAAGAGTGTTCATCACTGGATCAACGACGGTTTCATGGTGTTGTTCTTCGTGCTTGTGGGCATCGAAATTCACCGTGAAATCCGCACGGGGAGTTTGCGAACACCGCGCCAGGCCCTGTTGCCGGTGTTGGCGGCGGCGGGTGGCTTTATACTGCCGGCGGTTTTTTACCTTGTGGTCACCGGAGGTGACGCGGCCTTGATCAGAGGGTGGAGCATACCCACAGCAACGGATATTGCATTCGCTGTAGCCCTCGTCACGGTATTGAAAGACCGGGTGCCAGTAAGCCTGCGCGTGTTCTTGTTGGCATTGGCAGTCGCCGACGATCTTTTAGCAATTGTCGTGATCGCGGTTTTCTATACGGCAGATGTAATCTGGTTGAATTTGTTTCTGGTAGCAGCGGCAGCTTTATTGCTTGTTGCCAAAAAGCGATTGGGCATCCAGCAGCTTTGGATTTATGTCATCGTTGGACTATTCATGTGGCTGTGTGTTCTGAAAAGTGGCGTTCATGCCACCGTTGCGGGCGTCATTATTGGTCTGCTTCTTCCGCTAAAGGGTGCAAGCGGGAAAGCGGCACCAGCTGACACGGTAGAACATGCGTTGCAGCCTTGGGTGCGGTGGCTTGTGCTGCCTTTGTTTGCATTCGCCAACGTAGGCGTGGATTTCAGGGATATGGGCTTTGAAAGTATCTTCAGTCTGTTGACGTGGGGCATTGCCTTGGGTCTGTTCTTTGGTAAACAAATTGGCGTATTCTGCACCGTATGGCTGCTCCAGAAAGCAGGCATTCCGCGCCCTGCAGGTTCAACCTGGCGACAGGTCTATGGCGTGGCATGCGTCTGCGGCATTGGCTTTACCATGAGCCTGTTCATCGGTGCTTTGGCCTTGCCTGCGGATGTGCAGCCCCAAGTGAGGTTGGGTGTGATCCTCGGCAGTGTGCTCTCTGCTGTACTTGCCGTCGTTGTGCTAAGCCGCTAATTTTTGCGTGATCGCGTTTTCTGGCAGGGCGATAGTCACGGTTGTCCCTTTCCCCTCGCCGGATTGAATTGTCAGTACGCCACTATGAAGCCTGACAACTTGGTCTGCGATGGCAAGCCCAAGGCCAGGCCCGAAGCTTTTGGTTGTGAACAGAGGTTCCTTGACCAATGGCAACTTGTCCGCTGGAATTCCCGGGCCGTTGTCTGAGACGACAATGGCGAGGCCCAATTCAGAACAGGAGGCTGCAACGACAATGCGCCGCGTCAGGATGGTGCTGTTTACGAACTGCGACGCATAGGCCTGCGTGGCGTTGGTCAGGAGATTGGCGATGGATTGTCCCAGTTGTTTGGTATCAAGAGCCGCACACACACCCGCTGCACCATCATCAAAGACAATTTCGATCCACGCTGGCAGCCTGGCCGCTTCTTCTGCCAGAAGCGTCTCCAGCCAATTGCTGACAACAACTTCCACCGGATCAACGACATTGCTCGCAGCATATAAAACCAGTTGCGAAATTGTTGCGTCGCATCTGTCAACGGCATGGTTGATACGGGCGGTTTGTTTGCTGAAATCAAGACCTGCTTTCCGCGATAACTTGTCTAACGTGAAACTCGATGTGCGAACTGTTCCCAAGGGATTGCGCAGCTCGTGCGCGACCATTGCCGTGAGTGCGCCGAGTTGCGCCATCTTGCTCTTTTCAATGTTGTCATCTTGAGTTTCCTTCAGGATGCGATAGTTCTGGGACAGATCCACATTGAGGCTGGCAATATCGCCATTCAGTTTCTGCAGGTCTTCGGCCAGCGCCTTTGCCTGGGCTTCTGACGCTTCAACTGTTTCCTTGGCGCTTTCTACAACATCAAGCTGGCGGAATGTTGACGTCACCATATGAACCGCAAAGCCAATTGCAAACAGCGACGCGAGGCCAATTGCAGCAAGGACCAGAGCCAGCTGGCGCTTGAGCTGCAGAGTTCTGGTCTCGATTTTCATGTTGAGAAGGCTGAGGGCTTTCGCCGAGAGTTCATTGATCCGCGCAAGCATTTTTTCAGCGCTTGCCGTGATACCCGCCAAGTTCTTGGTCTCCAGGCTTTCATCAAACCGGTCAGCTGCAACGTCAAAGCCCGACAGAGCCTCATTCAACAGCACGCTGGTTGCCAGCGTAGCATCTTCTTTCACAGCCTCGCTGAGGGCCAGAAAGGCTGCGGATCTTAGAACTGAGAATTCAGTACTCGGGGCTTCTTGCCTTGTATCCAACTCCACTGACTTCACGAGATTGGCGAGTTCTGGAAGATGTGTGGATACTGCTGCAGCGAGAAGCTGTTGATCACGAAAGCGACCAAGGCCAAGATCAGCAGCCGTGGCGGCATCCAGAACCAGATTTCGGAGCTGCCAAAGCTGCGCTGCAGTGACAGTTTGGCCTGATGTTAATTGTGTCGTCAAATCCCGGGAGTCGTCTACAAGACTTGGCCGTTGGCTGGCCAGCGATTGGGGCATGGTGGCAAGCAAAGCCACGCTGGATGCAATGGGGGTCTTGCCTGACAGAATGTCTATGTAGACGGAATTGGCACGTTGCAGGTAAGCCAACCCGACCAGCTGTCTTTCGCCCAACCGAATGTCAATCAAAGCTCCCATGGTGAAAAAATAGAGCAGCGAGACCACTGGAAGCAGAAGCAGTGTCAGCATCAACGCGAGTCTTCGCCCGGCGTTACGGCTTGCTCGGATGCGCGTTGTCATGGGGTCCCTGGGATGATTATCCAATCCCTACGATCGCCAAATATGCCTAATTTTTCGTTATGATCCCCAGCAGTGATGTTCCCTCGTGCTGCTGGGGTTTTGGACATGACGAACTTCTTTCACGCCTTGATGAAACGGTCCAGCGACAATTTGCTGCCACCCAGATAAATGACGCCAATTGCCATTGCAGCCCAAGTGAAGTGTAGCGGCCAGGCATCCGGGAATGTCAACTGAATGATCAATGTCATGAGCAAGAGGCCAACGCCTGCAAAGCGAGTGAACAAGCCGAGCACCACAAGAATCGGGAGAACGATTTCGCCGATGCTTGAGGCATAGGCCATCACCATTGGGAATGGAAAGCTGTATTCCTGCCCGAGTATATGCAGCATGAATTCGTTTTCGAACAAGATGAGTGGCGTTTCCGACAACACGCCAAAACCGTCCCATTTCGTCAGTCCGGATTTCCAAAACGGAATGGCTATGCCAAAACGCAAGACGAGGCTCACGAGCCAGTCTGGTACGCCCTTGGTGATCAGGGTTTCAATGCGTTGCATCTGGTTCATCATGTTGTCTGCTCGTCGCCTTGTTGGATGGATTGAAATGCGCCTGATTGCAACATGAGTGCAAGGGTGGCCGGGAGGTCGAAATTCGGTTCAAGTGTCGCTGCGCGGTCCATTGCATCCGCCAGACTTCCCGCATTCATCAATACTTGAAAAAACTCAAACTGATCCGGTGTGATGGCGTGCAATGCGACGTCATAATGCGGACGCGTGACCAGGACGCATTGGCGCTGCATGGGATCATACACATGGTTTTCAGCATCCGGTCTGTTGGCAGCAAAAATTGCGTGAATGGCAAATGTCGATTGGATGAGACGTGCAGCCGGATGCTTTTGAAGGCAGCACTCGAATAGAATTTCAGGCTCAACAGATGCAAGTGCACCTGCATCAAGCGGGTTCGCATCAGCGGCATGGTAGCTTTCGCGCCAAAGTATTTCGAGCCGCGCAACATCAGCGAGATAGGGATAGTTGGCAAGGTCTTCGGCACGTTCCAATGCCTCGGGAAAGTCTGCACCATACCGGAACATCAACGGTGATTGCGGCGGCTGGCCCTGCGCAAAGTCGCGGGCAAAACCTGCGAAATATTCTTCACCCAAAAGCCTGCGCACCACAGGGAAATTTGCTTCCAAAGCGCGAATGAGTCCAACCGTCACATTGTTGCGGTAGACAGCATAACGACGTGCAATCTGCCCCTTTATCAGTGAGGGCACAGGATGTTGGGGGTTGAGAAGCCCCGCTGCAAACTCCACCGTATCAGCCACCTCAGCTGGCTTTCAGCAAACTGGGTTGGCGGGTGTGGCGAACGAGAATGGTATCAGCCTTTGTGGCCTCGTTTTTCAGAACAGACCAGGCAGGCACATCATTGTCCCATTCAATCAGGGTTGGCACGGGGCCAATTTTCCCGATCACCTTTTCATAGATCGACCACACGGCATTGGAAACTTCCCGGTCATGGGCGTCGATCAGGAGCGGCGCACCTGCCTCGTCTTCCTCTGTAGCATGGCCCGCGAGATGGATTTCCCTGACATGTGTCAGCGGAAATTCAGCCAGATATTGTTCGGGGCTGTATTTGTGATTGGTTGCCGAGACGTAGACGTTGTTGATGTCCAACAGCAGTCCGCACCCCGTTTGTTTGACGATCTCCATCAGAAAATCAGTTTCACTCATGTCGCACTGTTCGAAAGCGACATAGGTTGACGGGTTTTCCAGCAGCATTTTGCGGCCCAATTCATTCTGGAACTGGTGAATGTGAGATATCACGCGGTCAAGTACGGGCTTTGTGTAAGGTACAGGCAGGAGATCATTGTAGTAGGTCGTGTCGTGGGAAGACCATGCCAAGTGTTCCGACACGACCATGGGTTCAAAACGGTCAGCAACGTGTTTGAAACGCTTGAGGTGGTCGCGATTGAGTGGCATTTCGCCACCAAGGGACATGCCCACACCATGCAAAAAAATAGGATAGTCTTCGCGCAGTTTGGCTATTGCGGCGTGGGGGGCACCGCCGTCCCCCATCAGGTTTTCGGCATGAACTTCGAAAAACCCGACACCGTCCTGATCTTGCAAAATGTCTGCGAAATGTTCGGGCTTGAAGCCGGCACCAGCTTTGAGTGGCGTTGGGAAAATAGGCAGGCGCAGCGGTGACACTGTCTGACTGGAAAAGTTGACCATTTGCCGCGCCTGCCCCGATTTCGCTATCAGGTATCGCGCTTCAAGGCTGAGAGTGAACCCTTGCGGCCACCAGGGAGCGTCATCGAAACGCAGCTGCCTTTGGCAACATATTTCCAGGCATCACCCTGATAATTTTTTGTTGAAGTGCCTGCACATGTGGTGCCGGCACCCGCCGCACAATCATTGCCGCCCTTGAGGGACACGCCAAAGCATTTCTCTTTCTTCGCGGCGTATGCAGGGGTTGATGTTGCAAGCACAGCAATAGTGGCTGTCATGGCGGAAGCAAGGACGGCGGCGCTGAAAACGCGGCGATTGGTGTTCATGGGTAACTCCTTTATCTGTGAAAGGCGCAAACAGATCGGCCTTGGGACCATATCTATAAAGTTGCGCACCAATTTGGAAATCAACTTGGTTGCTTAAAGTTCACAAATCAGTGAGGCACAATTTGCTGGCAAAGGTAAAGAAATGGTTGATTCAACGGGAAAACTCCAAACGTTTGTTACCTTGAAACTGGCAGGCCCCGTTCCAGCCAGCCGGGGCCTGCGTAGGACCCCAGCATCCCCTCCGGCACATCTATGATGTTTGTGAAGCCGCCTTCGCGCAAACTCCGTGACAACCGACTGGAGCGAACACCCCGCGCGCATATAAGTGCAACAGCTTTGGTACGGTCACCACCGAGGAGTTTGTCCAATGCGGACACAAAATCATCACGGCGCATGTCCAGGCGTTGGGCACCCGCACCTGTCCCGGTTTCAGCCCATTCTTCAGGCGTGCGAATGTCAATCAGCGTGATCTTTCCGGTTGCGGCTTTCGCAAAGGCCTGCGTGGCCGTCAAAACGCCCTTGGCGAATGATGGTGCAGAGGAAACGGCAAATGTCACCATGCCTAACTCAAAAAGACGACGGGTTACTTTCATGTCATGCCTTCAAAAACGCGTTGTGAGTTCTGTGAGCCAATCCGGCGATGCCTCGACGAGAAAAGCTTCAGCCTGTTTGTCATATCCACTGAGAACGAGAAAACCAGTCAAGACCAGCAGCACGCCAAGGAGTGTTTTCATGCCGCCTCCCAGAGACAGCATCTGGCCACGCCAGCGTATCAACACTTCACGCGACAAAAATCCGAGGATGAGAAGCGGCAGCGCCGAGCCGATGCCAAACAGGATCATGGTCAGCGTTACAGCAAACAGGTTTTCCCCCTGAGCCGCCATCACAGACGCCGCACCCAAAGTAGGACCCACACAAGGTGCCCAGATTGCACCCATCAACAAACCAAGACCGAATGGGCCACCTTTGTTTGCTCCAGAGGGGCCGGCAAAACGATTATCAACCCAGCCGCTTAACGGCCCGCCAGCGGTTGCCAGGCGCGTTTGTAAAACTGGCATTGCCAACACAAGGCCGACGGCGATCATCAGCATGGCAGCGATCTGGCGGAAGACACCTTCATCAAGTCCAATCGCAAAACCAAAGAGGGCCACAAACATGCCAATGGCAACAAATGAAAGCGTGAGGCCAATCGCCAGAAATACCGGCCCCCAACGACCCTGTGCAGCTGCGGCACCCAGCACCATCGGCAAAACGGGCAACACGCACGGTGACAATACCGTCAGCGTGCCCGCGACAAAGGCAAAGAAAAGTGTTGCCAGCATCAGAGTCCTGAGAACCAGTTCAGTGCAGTTCCTGCCCAGAAACGCGGTACCGAGTGACCACCGGGATGCATGACGAGGCGGATGCTGCTGTTGCAACCCTTCCAGCTATGGCTGGTTGCGGATTTCACATCTGCATCGCTACAGCCACTGGCCCGCGCGAATGTGGCAAGTGACTCCAGTAAATTCGCTTGCAACATGCCTTTGCCAACACTGCGACCCGCGACCGGCATCGTGGTGTCGGCAGAACCATGGGTGTGAAGATAGTTGACGGGACCAGCACAGCTCTTCGGTTCGGGCTTCCAGAAATTACCAGACACTGGTGCATAGGCCTTGAAAGCGCCGGGGCTTCGGCAGGCCACATAGGCCACCATTGAACCACCAACGGAAAACCCTGCCAGCATCATGCGGCCACGGGAAATATTGCCGCGCTTTGCGGCGTCATCGGCCACGGCGCGGATGAAGGCAACGTCGTCCCGGCTACCACCGCGAAATTGCCAGCTTCCGTTGATACCTTCCGGCGCGATGACAGCATAGCCGCGCGCCAGGATATCTTTCACCATTTTTCCACTTTTGAGCAGGCCAAGGCCCGAAGCTTTATAGCTGTGCAAAGCTACAACCGCAGGCACGGTTTTATCTCGCGGCACGCCCGGCGGCCAGGCGATGTGATAGCTGCCGCCTGCAATTCTACATGCCCCGGGAGAGTCTAGACAAGCAGAGTTGGAAGGAACGGCCATGGCAAGCAAAGCCGCCGTAAAAAGCCCAAACCGACAAAACAAATTCATGGCCCCATCCTAATCTGCAGTCTTCAGGAGTTCCGCAATATCTTCGGCATTTGTCATACCGACAGCGCGGGCCGTTTCCTCGCCATTCTTGAACATGATGAGCGTGCTCTGTTGACGAACGCGGAAGCGTTTCAGCTGGTTTTTTTCGGAGTCAAAAAGAACTCGAAGCACAACGACATTGCTGTAGGCAGGGTTCAGCACGAGTGCGTTCACAACTTTTTCCTGAGCCCGACAGGTGGGGCACCAGTCCGCGTGAAATTCAACGAGTACTGGACGACCTGACTTCGCAGCAGACGCGAAGGCAGCATCTGAAAAAGAACTGCGGGCAAATGCCGACACAGGTGCAAGCAGCGTTGCCATGGCAGAAAGAACAACTGAACGGCGTGAAAGCATGTGAAAACCTCTATGTGATGCCATTCAGGGTTATCGCAGCCGCCACTGGCCACCTCATCACAAGCGCGTTGAGGCGTTCAAATTTTCGTGTGGACTGACGTGGGTTGGCCGGGCCGAAATCCAGGACAAAACAGGGGTCAATGCAAAGCAGACGGCCAACGGCAAAAACCAGAATGTTAGAAAGCCACGCTCCATACAGGCAAACAAACCAAGGCCCACCAAAACCTCGACCGTGTGAAAAACAAGACAGTCCGGGAGGCTGCGGCCTGTCTTCTCGTGCGGTGCCCAGGCAACGCGCCGATTTGCAAGTACGCGCAGGATAATCATCACACGGTGCAGCATGAGTGAAGGCGCAATCATTGATGAGAAAAGCGTTTCTTTAAGTGCGTCTTTCGCAATCGACCAGAAATGGGCAGGGCCGCGCGTTGTCGCGTGAACAACACCCAATAGCCGGGGCAGCAGCAGATTGATGACAATCAGAAAAAACGCCACTGTGGTCAACGCGCCGCCAACCCCTGTCTGGGTGAGGTCAAAGGCTCCCCAAAGCACCAGAGTTGCCAGCCAAACCACACTCGACAGATAGGTGAACACACCACTGAACAAATGAAAGCGGGAGATCGGATGCATTCCGGCAGATCCCAAAATACGGCAGTGTTGAAAGTTTCCAAGGCACCAGCGAGCGTCACGTTTAAGATGTGAGATCACATCTGCTGGTGCCTGCTCGGAACTCCCGGCTTCAGTGGGGAGCAGCCGTGACGCCCAGCCCGCCCGACGCAGAAGGGCTGCTTCGACAAAGTCATGGCTCAGAATTGTGCCATTCCAAAGTCCGCGACCTTTGAGGTGGGGCAGTCCCGCAGAGGCTGCGAATGCCCTGGTGCGGATGATGGCATTGTGGCCATAATAATTGGCCTCGTCCCCCATCCAAGTGGAGAGACCTTGCCCTTGTAGTCCACCATACAGATGTGATGCCACAGACTGCATATACTGCCAGTATGTGTTGCCGGACCGGACAACCGGCACCGTTTGAATGAGCCCGCAAGCTGGATCAGAACCCAGTGAGTCTGCAAGCAACACAGCGGTGCGATGGTCCAACTCACTGTCAGCATCAAGGGTGATGAAAGCATCATATGCGGTACCGTGATTTTCAACCCAGTTCCGGATGTTGCCGGATTTGTAATCCGTATTCAAAGGCCGATTGTGATAGAACACAGGAAGCGGAAGTGCTGCACGGATAATGCGCCGCTCGTCGCCGATATGTGCAATGGACCTGCTGTCAGAAAGAACATGCAAGCAAAATCGGTGTGGTGAATTGTATTGCAATGAACGCAACAGGCCGAGTTTGCCGATAATGACATCTTGGGCAATTTCGTCCCGTATTGTAGTGAGAATTGCGATTGAAAGCGGTGACTTTTGCTTTCCGTCCAGAGTTGCTCGCGCCATCTTGAACCCAAGAACCGCATTCGCTGTTGACAGTGCGTCCCAGCCAGAGAGCAAAGCCATCATGCCAATCAGTGTCGATTCAGAAGCTGTAAGTTGGCCATCACTTCGAAATGCCAGTACAAGAATGACCAACACAGTGGCTGAGACTGCGAGTGGCAAGCCAAACAGTACCGAGCGCGCTGCAACGGGTACGGCGCGATGTGAAAGACCAGGTGCCATGGCGTCGGTGAACGGCTCGCGAAGAACCTGAGCGGGCATGTCCAGGACGTCGGCTGAGTCCTGCGGTCGCGCAACCTGCTTCATCATCTTATTTTACGACCACGAGCTTCGGTGCGGCCCGGTGCACGTCGTCCGTTTCAGTCGCAACCGGTTGCCTGACTTTTGGCATTTTCCAAGGTTCGGACTTTGAGAAAGCAACGAGATTGGCAATTGCATAGATGCAGAAGAACCCCAGCACGTTGACAAATAGCGAGGCCCAGAAACCTGAACCAAGTGCGTTGAGAACAGCGCCCAGCACCCGGGCGAGAACGATTGACGACGCAAAGACCGCAAGAGATTGCTGGCCAACACGCCCGAAAATGCGGGTTAACCCCTGCATGAAAGGCGTGCGGGTGAGATTCTCACCGGCCAGTCCAGCCGCCAGCCAGGCCAGATACGCCAGCGCCAGAAAATGCACGTAACGCAAAAAGCCAAAGTCGGTCTTGTCGATAAGAATGCGCCAATCCGAACGCCAGCCCTTGATATAGTCAGACTGTCCAATAATGACGTGCCAGGCAAAAGGCAGTGAGATCAACAGAACAGCGGCGGCGGCAATAGCGAGTCCACGGTTGCGTGGTGGCGCTGGAAGCCAACCAGACATAAAGGCAAAACCGGTAAAGAAAACCAACTGCCAGGCAAAGGGATTGAAAAACCACTGCCGCGTCGAGTTATTCGAGAACCAGTACTCCGCAGGCAGATTGAGATTGGAGAAAGTTGCGACAAACCACAGCACAACACTGGCAGCCATCGCCAAATAAACACTTAACCGGGACAACGCCACCATGACAGGCAACAGCGCCAATATAACGATGTACATTGGCAGAATGTCGAAATAGTTGGGCACATAAGTGAGCGTGAAAAGTCCAATCACCTGGTTGCCGGAAGCCTTGAGAAACGGTGCAAGATTGAGTGCGTTCACTTCATCCCGTGCAAACCACCCCGTGCGATTGATGATGAACATTGCCGATAGCGTCAGCATGAATGTTGCTATATGGACCCAGTATATTTCCCAAATCCGAAAAACCACGCGGTAGAGGCCCATGAAGAAACCGGCCCGCGCGAACACTGCGCCAAAGGCGATGGCAGAGGCCATGCCCGAGCAGAAAATAAACATCTCTGTCGCATCAGAAAATCCAAACCGCGCCGGGATATAGAGCGTCCATGGATTGTTCGTGATGTGGGCAATCACAATAATGAACATGCCAAGTCCACGGAAGAAGTCGAGGCGGACGTCCCGTTGTTTTTTGGCGGGTGCTGGCGTGGAAGTCGCTGACATCGGTTTACATGTCAGACAACAGACTGTTTGGCACGTTGGATCAAGTCCAAACGCCGTAACGCATAACCATCCATCGTGCTGTTGCGCTGCACCGAACGCTCTGACAGCATTCCTTCGGCTGCATCCAGATAACCGCCGCGTATGGCGGCTTCAATACACACACGCTGGAATACATCGCGCTGGGCGTGGCTGCCGCCGATGGCTTGCAAGTCAGCCCTTGCATCACGCAAGTTGAGCCAGGCACTGGCATATTCACCCGAAGCAAAGGCATGCATGCCCTTGGCCAAACGCAGGCCGGGATGGGCGATGATGCGTTGTGTCTCACACAGTTCCGACTTCGCAGTGGTCATGCGGGAAATCAGGCCGACAGCTGCTTCCTGTCGCTCGCCGCCGCAGAGTGACAACATATAGTGGAGATCAGCAAAGGCGAGGCAACCGTCTGTGGCGCGTTTTTCCGAAAGATCCGCCAATTCAGACCAACGATGTCCGACGTCAACACCTTCGAGATCAAGCCGTGACAGCAACGATGCAGCATTGGCGATGTCGCGGTAGTCGTCTGTCTTGTCTGCGCGAATATCGCGGTCAAATATGTCCAACACTTCAGTGTAGTTCCCCATGTCGAGATGCATGAGCGCCTTGTGCCACCACACGTGATAGCGGAAGTTGTTGCAATGCGCCCACGAAGCCTCGCGGCCCTCAAGCCACTTCAAACCCTCCATGGAGCGCGCTGTCATGTCATAAACATGCGCTACCGCATGCAGTCCCCAGGCGTCGTCAGGTGCAAGTTCAATGCCTTTGCGACCCATCAATTCTGCGCGCTCGTACTCGCCGGTTTCTTCCAGCGTGAAAGCGTGACAGCCCAACAGATAGCCTTTGGCAGGATGATCATCCCATTTCCCGATGACACGTTCAACTGAAGCCCGCATCTCGAAAGGGCGTCCCATCATGAAATGAATGCCCTGCACAAGCTTCATTGCCAAAGCGTCGCGCGGTGCTGCGTCGAGTATCGATTGCAGACGCGCAGTGGCGCGGGTGGGCGAGCCTTTGATCCAATCCTCGAGCGCCAGTACGAAATTGCTCTCCCGCGCTGTTCCGGGTGGGCATGCCTTGGCACTAGCAAGTGAATTGGCGGCAACAACTTCCATTTCACTGCGCGCCAGAAGTTTGCAGGCAAAACCGCGAATGGCATGGCCCAATGCAAAATCCGGCTGCTCGGCAATCAACGTGAGAAGATCAGGACCCGGCGTTGCACTGTGACTGAGAATGCCCAGTATAATCCTGTTCCATAGCGCAATGTGGCTTCCGGGAAGACTGGTATTTATTCCGCTGAGGTCTGTCGATTGCATGTCGCCCAAAATTGTCTATTCCTGTCCAGAGCAAAACACGGCCCGCAAAAACCTGAAGTGCACTCCACCACTAGCAGCATTATATATTTGGGGAACTCAACTCCACGTGAGTTCACGTGGCTGTGAACAGAATTGAACATCCAGCACAGTTATCAACAGTTTTCAGATGTAACCATCATAGGCACGATTAGGAATGTGGATGGCGATGACGGAAAAGCTTTTGCACAGCAGGGCTTTTTCAATTTCGACCGCCAACTCCGCCGCGTTGGTAACATTCGCGCCATGGCCACCGTAGGCTCGCGCCACGGCAGCAAAGTCTGTCTTCCCAAAACTCACTCCAATGGACGGCAGCTGACTTTTGCGCTGCTTCAGGTCAATCAATGCAAGAGTTTCGTCGACCACGACGCAGACAATTACAGGTAACTGCAGATCGCGAAGCGTTGCCAATTCACCAGCCGCCATGTCAAGACCGGCATCACCCACGACACAGACAACGGGCACATCAGGCCTCCCCAATTTGGCGCCAGCAGCCAATGGCAAGGCACACGCCATGGTGCAGAAACCAGAAGATTGCAGCAGAGTGCGGGGCGCACGGCACTCCCACATCTGGCTTAGTAAAATGCGGTGCGCGCCAGAATCAGCTGTAACAACTGTCTGGTCAGGCAACACGTCGCGCAAGACGCGAAAGGCGGCATGTGGCCCCCAACTTGCCGGCCCGGAAAAATCTTTTTGCAAGGTCGCGCGCGCCAAAACCGGTTCGCTCGCCTCCCAGCGGTCAGCTTGACTGTGTGTCAACGCGCTCAGAGATGAAGCAATGTCACCAACCAGGGAAACCGTGGTGGTGTGCATGCCATGATCCCGCACAACCGGCGTGATCTCGACGACTGCTTTTTTATCCTCCCACGGATTGCGCCAACCCACCCGCATCTCGATGGGATCATAACCCAACAGTAGCAAACAGTCCGCTTGTGCGATCAACGGCATCAAGGTTTTGTCGGCCAGTGGCGAAAGCCCTGCGGCACCAAGACTCAATGCATCACCTTCGGGCAAGAGACCTTTGCCCTTGTAGGTCGTCACCAAGGGAATGTGATGGGCTTTGCAAAATGCCGATATCGCTGCACCTGCATCCTCCAACACAGCATCCACACCTGCAATGGCAAGTGGCCTTATGGATGACGTCAGAAGGTCACGCGCAGATTTGATATGTGTTTGATCTGGTTCACCGGAAACAATTTTCCCGATTGACCGCACATCAGCTTCGATCGACCCTGACTCCGCCACATCCACGGGAACATCAATATGCACGGGTCCGGGTTGACCTGAAAGTGCAAGTGCAATCGCCTCCCGCATCAAGTCGCCAATTTTACCACGTTCCAGTTTGAAAGTGCCTTTGACCACAGGCCGCAGCATGGCCTGATGATCAACAACCTGATGTGTGAAACTGCCGATGAGCGAGCCTTCAACACATCCCGTCAGAAACACCAGTGGCACCCGGTCTTGCATGGCGTTGGCCACAACATTGACCGCATTGGCAACGCCCGGCCCCAGAGTTGCTACAAGCACTGGCAGGGCACCCGTCATGTGCCAATGGCCTTCGGCGAAAAAGCCGCCACTGTTTTCGTGTTTCACCAAAACGAAACGGATGTCTGCTGCATTCAGCCCTTGTATAAGCGCCAAAACCTCACCGCCTGGAATACCGAAAGCGTGGGTCGCACCTGCGTCTTTCAACACCCGCCCAATGGTGTCGCCACCTGTTGTCATGATTGTTTCTCCAGAATACCCTGCGCTCGCAATATCTCGATCTCTTGATCTTTGAAGCCAAACACAGTCTTCAAAACATGGTCCGTGTCCGCACCCAGGCGCGGTGGCGGTTTGGCGTAGTGAACTGGCGTTTCACTGAATTTCAAAGGATTGCCAATCAGGTCCACATGACCGGAGCCTGCTTGGTCATGCGGCAGGCGAATGCGCATCTGCCGGGCGGCAACCTGTGCACTTTCAAACACCAGGTCCAGACTGTTGATAGGACCGGCAGGCACGCCCGCAGTGTCCAGCGCAATGATCCAGTCTGACGTTGATCGCTTGATGGTGAGTTGTCTGAGGATCGGGATCAACGCCGATCTGTTGCGCACACGATCTGCATTTGTGGCAAACATCGGGTCCACTGCCAATTGCGGTGCCCCTGCCAGAACAACAAATTTGTGAAACTGTTGGTCATTGCCTATCGCCAATATGAAGTCGCCGTCAAAGGCCGGAAAAACGCCGTATGGTACAATGGTGGGATGGTCGTTGCCGCGACGGGGCGGCACCTCTCCATTTGTGAGATAGGCAACCCCTTGATTGACGAGAAGGGCGACTTGCGCATCCATCAACGCCAGATCAATGAACTGTCCTCTTCCCGTCTTGTGCCGCGCTTCAAGCGCTGCGAGAATGCCAATCGTCGCATAAAGCCCGCACACCACATCGGCAACCCCAACACCAGCCTTCATCGGACCCGTATCACCAGTGAGCGACATGAGGCCACCTTCAGCCTGGATCAGAAAATCATAGCCGGCACGTTGTTTATTGGGTCCGGTACGGCCAAAGCCTGAGATGGAACAATAGATCAGTTTCGGATTGAGTTTGCTGAGGTCATCGTAGCCCAGACCATATCGGTCGAGGTCACCCAGCTTGAAGTTCTCAACCAGCACGTCGGATGTTACGGCCATGTGCCGGATCACCGATTGGCCTTCCGGCGTGGCGATGTCGATGGCAACAGAATACTTGCCACGGTTGGATGACAGATAATAGGCGCTTTCACGCGTTTCGCCGTCCTTCGCGTCTTTCAGAAAAGGTGGCCCCCAACCCCGCGTGTCATCACCGCTTCCCGGTTTTTCAATTTTGATGACCTCAGCGCCAAGATCAGCCAGCAACTGGGTAGCCGTCGGTCCCGCCAGAATTCTTGAAAGATCAAGAACACGCAGACCAGAAAGAGCAGTGTGCTTAAGTGGGTCACTCATGAAAAAGGGCGGAGAATCCTGTTCTCCGCCTCACTATCGCAATTGGCTGACTTGTCAAAAACTCAATTCGGTGCGGTGGAGGAGAAAGCCGGGATCGCACGCTTTGATGCGCCTTTCGAAGCTAATTTCTTCCAGTTCACTGTGGATTTTTTCAGGTTGCCGGGAATGTCGGCCTCCCAATCACCCTGCACCGACTGGGTGATGTTGAGGTAGAGCTTGCCGCTCACAATTTTCCAGAGCTTCGGATTGCCCGGAACTTTGCCGCCTTGGGCTACACCAAAGGCGCAGTGACCATCATAGGCGGGAGTGTATTTGCCGGGGCTGGCTTGGAATGCTGCGAGGTTGGCAGCGGATGAAAAAGCAAACTTCGCGCCGTTGTATGTCGTGCTGAATTCTTTCTTGCCAGCCTTTGGGCCGCCGTTGAAATAAGTCACAACGTCATAGCCGGACACGGCATAACCCGTGCCATCAACATATTGCGGTCCGGCAAAAACTTGTCCGGCGAGTCCTGCTAAAAACACGAGTGAGATGAGAGAGCGTTTAAACATGGAGTTGTCCTTTCGAGGAATTTTTGAATACAACGCGATGTCATCACTTGACACTGACGTGTCCGTGATCTCGCGCGCTTGTGATCAGTTGTGAGTGATCATCCCCCAAGTTCCGTTTTGAAGGCGTTGCACAATGAACCTTTGATCAAGGACAGGAATTGGCGCGCCGAATCCTCCGTAGGGTGATAGGGATCTTTGACCGTGCCATCCGGCTTCAGGCGGAATTTCCCCGCATTGCCCTGGTTGGCGGCAATCGTGGCAGGCGTATATCCCTGAACAAATGTGCAGCGTTTACCTGCCGTCTTGAAGGCTTTTTCGATATTGTCCTGTGCCGTTTGACGTGCATCGTTGATTTTGGCTGTGTAGCCCGGTGCCGTCGTCATGAAGATGCAAGGTAGATCGGCGGGCACGTCTTGCATGACGCGTTTCACGTCATCCACTGCATCAGCTTCGCTGTTGGCCCAACGTTCAGTGGCGTTGCCCAGAAAGGCCATGACGAAAATTTTTGGATTGTAATATCCACCTGCGAACATGGACTGGAACGGTGATTTTCCGGCATCACAGAATTGGTAGGCGTCCCCTTGCCCGATCTGCACATACTTGTTGCCGGTTTTGTTGATGACACCGAAAGACCCGGCATTGACTTTCCATTTGGGGTCAACGTCACAAATGGCTTTCTTTCCGCCACCGTCCCTGGCGGTCCATGCACGCAGCGAACTTGAGCGCACACCGAGAACTCCAACCGACCAATTTGGATTGAGGCCGCAGGCCTTGCCGTTCTTCTTGAGGAATTCAATGAACGCGACACCAGCACCAAAGCTGAGCTGCGAGTCGCCGAGAACCAGAACATCTGGCGATTGGAAGTTTTCCTGTGCCAGGGAATTTCCACTTAAGCCAAGTGACAGGCAGAGCATTGCAACTGCAATAGTCATGTGCTTGGTAAATCTATTGGTCACCACCCTGCGGCTCCACTCATTGATTCGATAAACCGCTTCATACGGTGAAGCCCTGTCGCGTTTCCAGCACACCCTTTCAGGATCACCCGAATGTGACCGGTTCGTTCTTGCGGCAGTCAGAAATCCCGGAGCGCAGCGCGTAAAGTTGGACTTGCCGCGTCATTCCTTTAAGGAAGCACATCATGAAACTGAAAAACAAGATTGCACTCATTACCGGGGCTGCCGGTGGCATTGGTCGTGGTATTGCCATGCGCTTTGCCAACGAGGGTGGCAAGGTTGCCATTGCTGATTTGAACAGTGACGCCGCCGAAGCCACCGCTGACGCGATCAACAGCACTAACCCCGGCCAGGCCTTCGCCGTTGCCATGGACGTGACAGATGAAGTCTCTGTCAACGCAGGTGTGGAAGCAGTGGTAAAACAGTGGGGCACCGTCGATATCCTTGTGTCTAACGCAGGCATTCAGATCGTCCACAAGACAGAGGATTTTCCTTTCTCCGACTGGAAGAAAATGCTGGCTATCCACTTGGATGGGGCTTTCTTGACCTCGAAGGCCTGTTTGCCACATATGTACAGGCAAGGGTCGGGCTCGATCATTTTCATGGGCTCAGTTCATTCAAAGGAAGCCTCACCCCTGAAATCTGCCTATGTCACAGCCAAGCATGGCTTGATCGGCCTGTCGAAAGTCATAGCAAAAGAGGGTGGCCCCAGAGGCATCCGCGCCAATGTGATTTGTCCGGGCTTTGTTAAAACCCCGTTGGTGGACAAGCAGATTCCGGAACAGGCACAGCGCCTCGGCATCAGCGAAGATGAGGTGGTCAAACGCATCATGCTCGGCGGCACTGTGGATGGCACCTTCACCACCATTGAAGATGTGGCTGAAGTGGCACTTCTCTTCGCAGGTTTCCCCACCAATGCCCTCACGGGACAATCCCTCATCGTCAGCCATGGCTGGCATATGGAATAACCCGTTGTGAACCATTCCGTGCTAGGCGGGAAGCCATGACGAATTCAGTCCTCATCCTCAACGGCCCCAATCTCAATATGCTGGGAAGCCGCCAACCTGAAATCTACGGCAAGTGCACCTTGGCCGATGTCGCCGAGAGCTGCCAGGCACTGGCGAAACAATTGAACCTCACACTTCGCTTCCAGCAAAGCAACGCTGAACATGAATTGCTGAATTGGATTCAGGACGCCCGCAAAAACACAGCCGCCATTATCATCAACGCTGGCGCGCTCACCCACACCTCCATCGCCCTTTTCGATGCCCTTTCAGCTTTCGACGGACCCGTCATTGAAGTCCATATCTCCAACATCCACAAACGCGAAAGCTTCCGCCACCACTCCTTCATTTCGGCCCGCGCAGACGGTGTGATTGTCGGATGTGGTGTGGAAGGCTATCAACTGGCGCTGCGCCACGTGGCGAGCTTGCTGGCCTGACGGGCATTCACCCGTTACGTTCTTGACAAGTGCGCGGTGATGGGATTCAACGCTACGACTTTGGAGCGTCCCCATGTACCTTGGATTGGATTTCGGCACCTCGTCCGTCAAGGGCGTGTTGATAGATGCAAAACAAAAAATCATCGCTTCGGCCTCGTCGCCGCTGAAGGTCCAGCGCCCGCATCCCGGCTGGAGCGAACAAAACCCTGACGACTGGTGGAAGGCCGCCAACAAGGTTGTGGCGCAACTCAAAACCATGAAGCCAAAAGCCTTGGCCGCCGTCGAAGGCATCGGACTGTCAGGCCAGCAACATGGTGCCACACTTGTGGACAAGGATGGCAAGCCGCTGCGCCCGTGCATCCTCTGGAATGACGCGCGGTCTTTCAAAGAATGCGACGACATCATGGACGGCACACCTGAGGTGGTGGAGCATTCCGGCAACATCGTGCTTGCCGGTTACACGGCGCCCAAACTCGTGTGGGTCAAAAAACACGAACCGAAAATGTTCGACAAGGTGGCGAAGGTTTTGCTGCCGAAAGACTACATCCGCCTGCGCATGACAGGTGACTACGCCTCCGACATGTCAGACTCTTCCGGCACCTATTGGCTCGACATCAAAAATCGTCAGTGGTCGGAGCTTTTGTTGAAAGCAGGGGGCATGCGCCGCGACCAGATGCCGGATCTGTTTGAAGGCACTGACGCCACGGGTCAACTTTCACCCTCCGTCGCAAAAGCCTGGGGCATGCCGAAACGTCCCGTTGTTGCAGGCGGCGGTGGTGACAATGCGGCATCCGCTTGCGGCATTGGTGCCGTTACAGATGGCGCAGGCTTCCTCTCCATCGGCACCTCCGGCGTCATCTTTGTCTCCAATGACACGTTCAGTCCCAACGCCTCCAAAATGGTCCATGCCTTCGCCCACGCCACGCCCAACACCTGGCACCAGATGAGTGTCATCTTGTCCGCAACCGCCAGCCTTGAATGGCTGTCCGGCATTTTGCAAACCCCGGCTCCGCAACTCACTAAGGCACTTGGATCAAAACTCAAAGGCCCGTCATCCGCACTGCTGTTGCCTTACCTTTCCGGTGAACGCTCCCCTGTAGGCGACGCACAGGTGCGCGGCGTCATGATGGGCATCGCCCATGAAACCGACCGCAATACCTTGACCCACGCCGTGCTCGACGGCCTCGCCTTCGCTTTCCGTGACAATCTCGATGCACTGCGTGAAGGTGGTGCGAAGATCAATCGCCTGATGGCCGTCGGCGGCGGGACCAAATCTGAACTCTGGCTCAAGATCATCGCAACTGCCCTCAACGTGCCGATTGATCTGCCCGCAGCAGGCGACATCGGCGGCGCCTTTGGTGCAGCCCGCATGGGCCTCGTCGCAGCCACAGGTGAAAACTTCCGCAAAGTCTTCGCCAAACCGAAAATCGCCAAAACCATAACACCGGAAAAAGCAGCTCTCGCCGCCTACGAAGACCAATTCCAACGCTACAAAAAAATCTATCCAGCCATCAGGGAAATTTGAATCATGTCATTCTTCACCACCAAAAAACCAGCGAAATTCGAAGGCCCGAAATCCAGAAACGAATTCGCTTTCCGCCATTACGACGCAAAGAAAATCGTCATGGGAAAAACCATGGCGGAACAACTGCGCTTCGCCATGTGCTGGTGGCACACAACGTGTTGGCCGGGCTCTGATCCCTTCGGCGGCGACACGTTTATGCGCGAATGGCATCACTCGACAGATGACATGGGTGCCGCCCGTCAGAAAGCCGACGTGATGTTCGACGCCATGGACCTTACGCAAATCGATTACTTCGCCTTCCATGACCGCGACATCGCCCCCGAAGGTGCCAGCCTTAAAGAGTCAAACGCCAACGTCACCACAATCGCCAACTACATCGAAAAGAAAATGGCAAAGTCGAACAAGAAGCTGCTCTGGGGCACAGCCAACGTGTTCTCCAATCGCCGCTTCATGGCCGGTGCCGCGACTAATCCAGACCCTGATGTGTTCGCCTATGCTGGTGCGCAGATCAAGCACACCATGGACGTGACCAAGGGTCTGGGCGGTGCGAATTACATCATGTGGGGTGGCCGCGAAGGCTATGAGACCCTGCTCAACACCAAAATTGGCCATGAACTCGAAGCCGCAAAGCGCATGCTGGCGTTGGTGATCGAATACAAACACAAGATCGGCTTCAAAGGCCCGATCATGATTGAGCCAAAGCCACAAGAGCCGACCAAGCATCAATATGATTATGACGTAGCAACGGTTTATTCGCTCATCGCGTCTTTGGGCGCGCAGAAAGATGTGAAGGTCAACATCGAACAGAACCATGCCATTCTCGCAGGCCACACGTTCGAACACGAAATCGCACTGGCTTCTGCGCTTGGTATTTTTGGCTCCATCGATATCAACCGCGGCGACTATCAATCCGGTTGGGATACCGACCAGTTTATCGTCAACGTGACGGAAATTACCTACGCCATGCTGGAAATTCTGAAAGCCGGTGGCTTCACCACGGGCGGCATGAACTTCGACGCCAAAATCCGCCGCCAGTCCCTCGATGCCGACGACATTCTGCACGCCCACGTCGGCTCCATGGATGCAACAGCCAAGGCCCTGCTCAACGCCGCCGCCATTCTCGAAGAGGGTAAACTTTCGGGCATAATCGATGAGCGCTACGCGGGCTGGTCAACCCCAAAAAACAAAGCCATGCTGGCCGGCAAGGAAAGTCTGGATGCGATTGCGGCGCGGGTGGAAAAAAACAACATCAACCCGCAGCCGAAGTCAGGCAGGCAGGAACGCCTGGAAAATTTGATGAATTCATACTGCTGAGAAACACACCCTCATCCGCCCTTCGGGCACCTTCTCCCGCTGGAAGAAGCGGGAGAAGGCCATCGTTTCTGCCTTCTCCCGCCCCTCTTGGCGGGAGAAGGTGGCCGAAGGCCGGATGAGGGGCAACATAAAAACTTTTGGGAGAGAACAACACATGGCAACAGACATAAAGGGCCCCGGCATATTCCTGGCACAATTTGCAGGAGACGCCGCCCCCTTCAACTCATTCGACTCCATCACCAAATGGGCGGGAAAGCACGGCTACAAGGGCGTGCAAGTCCCCTCATGGGATGGCCGCCTCATCGACCTGAAGAAGGCCGCCGAATCGAAAACCTATTGCGATGAACTCAAAGGCACGGCCAAAAAGAACGGCGTCGAAATCACCGAACTCTCCACCCACTTGCAGGGCCACCTCGTCGCCATTCACCCAACCTATGATGAAGCTGTCGACGGCTTTGCCCCCGCATCAGTGCAAGGCAATCCAACAGCACGGCAGGCGTGGGCCTGTGAACAAGTAAAGCTCGCAGCCAAGGCATCCCAAAATCTCGGCCTCACCTCGCACGTCTCCTTCACCGGCGCTTTGGCCTGGCCATTCCTTTATCCGTGGCCACCCCGCGCGCCCGGCGTCATTGAAGAAGCCTTCAAGGAATTGGGCAAGCGCTGGACGCCACTTCTCGATGTGATGAAAGACAATGGCGTAAAAGTCGGCTTCGAACTTCACCCCGGCGAAGACACCTTCGACGGCGTCACCTTCGAAATGTTCCTTGAGCAAACCGGAAATCACTCCAGCTGCGGCATCAACTACGATCCCTCGCATTTCCTCTTGCAGCAAATGGACTATGTCGAATTCATCAACATCTACCACGACCGCATCTTCGCCTTCCACGTGAAGGACGCCGAGTTCAACCCGTCAGGTCGCCAGGGCGTCTATTCCGGCTTCCAAAACTGGACCAACCGCGCCGGACGCTTCCGTTCACTGGGCGACGGTCAGGTTGATTTCTCAGCCATCTTCTCCGCCATGGCGCAACACAATTATGACGGCTGGGCTGTGCTGGAATGGGAATGCTGTTTGAAAGATTCAGAACAAGGAGCCGCAGAAGGCGCACCCTTCATCCAACAGCACATCATCAAGACAACAGCAAAGGCGTTTGATGATTTTGCGGCAGGCAGTACGGATGTTGGCAAGGCCAGAAGGATGTTGGGGTTGAAGTAAAACTCCCTCATCCGCCCTTCGGGCACCTTCTCCCGTTAGAAGAAACGGGAGAAGGCGAATACAACCAGCCTTCTCCCGCGCCTCTTCGCGGGAGAAGGTGGCCGAAGGCCGGATGAGGGACCATACGCACTAATCTATCGGGAGAATAATCATGGTTTCAGGACGCACAGAAAAATCCACAGGCCGCATTCGCCTCGGCATGGTCGGTGGCGGGCAGGGCGCTTTCATCGGCGCTGTCCACCGCATCGCCGCCCGCATTGACGACCAATATGAACTCGTCGCAGGCGCACTTTCAGCTGACCCCAAAAAAGCCGCAGCCTCAGCCGCTGATCTGGGCCTGGACCCTTCGCGCAGTTACGGCTCTTTCGACGAAATGGCGAAAGCCGAATCAAAACGCCCCGACGGCATCGAAGCCGTCGCCATCGTCACCCCCAACCACGTGCATGTGCCCGCCGCCAAAGCCTTCATCAATGCGGGAATCCACGTCATCTGCGACAAGCCGCTGGCCCTTAATCTGAAAGAAGCCAAATCCCTCGAAGCACTACTTGCCAAACAGAAGAACCTCGTCTTCGCCGTCACCCATAATTACGCAGGCTACCCGATGATCCGTCAGGCCAAGGAAATGGTGGCCAACGGCGATCTCGGCGACATCCGGCTGGTACAAGGCGAATACCCGCAAGACTGGTTGACAACAGCCCTCGAACAAACCGGACAAAAACAAGCCGCCTGGCGCACTGATCCCAAACGCTCCGGTGCTGGCGGTTGCGTCGGCGACATTGGCACCCACACCTATCAATTGATGTGCGACGTCTCAGGCCTCTCCCTCGCCGAAATCTCCTGCGACCTCACCTCCTTCGTCAAGGGCCGTGTGCTGGATGACAACGTCAACGCCATGCTCCGCTTCAAAGGCGGCGCACGCGGTATGCTGTGGGCCAGCCAAGTCGCCCCCGGCAACGAGAACGGTCTGAAACTCCGCATCTATGGCACCAAGGGTGGCCTCGAATGGACGCAAGCCGATCCGAACTATCTCTGGTACACACCCTACGGCGAACCCAAACGCCTGATCACCCGTGGCGGCGCAGGCTCCGGCCCAGCCTCCGCCCGCGTCACCCGCGTTCCCCCCGGCCACCCCGAAGGCTACCTCGAAGGCTTCGCCAAC
Organism: Hyphomicrobiales bacterium; assembly: GCA_031430915.1. Taxonomy (GTDB): domain Bacteria; phylum Pseudomonadota; class Alphaproteobacteria; order Rhizobiales; family Aestuariivirgaceae; genus Aestuariivirga. The sequence continues at coordinate 29,435 of JANPCL010000102.1, read as the reverse complement.
ATCTACAACGAAGTGGCAAAAGCCATCCTCGCCGCCCGCAACGGCAAGAAAGCAGCGAAGGATGTTTCATACCCCGGCATCAAAGACGGCGTCGAAGGCATGGCCTTCATCGAGGCCTGTGTGAAGTCGTCAAGAGCCAATTCGAAGTGGGTTAAGGTGTAGCGATATGACTCGACGGAGAATAATCACTTCGATTTTGAGTGGGGTAGCATCGTTTTTTGGCGGAAGCGTCCAAGCACAATCCTCCGATCAAATCGATAACGCAAATCAAGAACTCTCGTTTGACTTCAAAAACTTCAAATTTGAGCACGTCACTACGACTGGTGCAGACGCTCTTGCGGAGCTTGTGCGCCAGAAATCGCGTGCAGGTTTCCAGCCCATTATCCTCGGCGGGGATGAAGACCTGAGATTTATAACTGGTGCTTGGGAACAGCACATGCCTCCTGATCCGTCGGTGATTCTGAAACGTGCAAATGATTTTGGGGACAAATTTGATATCAGAGCATTTCGAGTTCAAGAACATGCTGATTTAGTCGCCAAGTTGAAAGAGTCTGGAACTTATAAACCCACAGATGGAGACTATGAAGAGCTTACCCCTGAAGCTGGCGAATGGCCGGAAACACCAGAAGTCATTTTGCCGACGGTCAATATTGACATTTTAAAGGGCGTCGCACTTCCCAAAGTTTACATCGCGCTCATTCCAATTAGCAGGAACGACGAGATTCCCGCTTATTTTAGTTGGGGCAACTGGAATTCAAATCCTCCAGCTGAAGTGCATGTTGCAATGCTTCGCAAATGGAATCGCGAATATGGCGCAGAGTTGATTGGCATGACAGGAGATGTCCTGAACATGAAGGTCAAGAGGCGGCCAACCAGCAAAGATGAAGCCTTGGCTTTGGCACTTGAGCAATTCAGATACTGCGAGGATCTGGTTCTCCAAGGGACGCAAACAGTTGAGGCTTTAGCCGGCGCTGTGATGGTGTCCGACTATTGGTACTTTTGGTGGGATTAAGGCCTTGAGGTGCGCCCCTCATTTTCCGCTTTCGTATCAGTCTAAAATCTCTATAAGGCCCCCACAATCAAACCTTATAGGAGAAGACCATGGCGAAAGTTCGCGTCGCAATTAACGGGTTTGGCCGCATCGGCCGCAACGTTGTCCGCGCAATCTATGAATCCGGCCGCAAGGACATCGACATCGTATCGATCAATGATCTTGGCCCCGTTGAAACCAACGCCCATTTGCTGCGCTTTGACTCGGTGCATGGCCGTTTTCCCCATGAAGTGACGACCAAAGGCGATTCGATTTCCATCGGCACGGATACCTTCAAGGTCACCGCCGTGAAGGATCCGTCCCAGCTTCCCCACAAGGACATGGGCGTTGACATCGTCATGGAATGCACGGGCATTTTCACCGCCAAAGACAAGGCGAGCGCCCATCTCACCGCGGGTGCCAAGCGCGTGATCGTGTCTGCCCCTTGCGACGGCGCAGACGCCACCATCGTTTACGGTGTGAACCACAAGACGTTGACGAAAGATCACATGGTCATTTCGAACGCGTCCTGCACCACCAACTGCCTGGCCCCCGTGGCCATGGTGTTGAACAATGCCGTCGGCATTGACCACGGCTTCATGACCACAATCCACGCCTATACCGGTGACCAGCCCACCCTCGACACCATGCACAAGGATCTCTACCGTGGCCGCGCCGCCGCCATGTCCATGATCCCGACATCGACTGGTGCCGCAAAAGCAATTGGCTTGGTCATTCCAGAACTCAAGGGCCGTCTCGATGGCACCTCGATCCGCGTACCAACACCAAATGTCTCCGTGGTGGATTTCAAGTTCGTTGCCAAGCGCGCCACGACCGTTGAAGAAATCAACGCCGCCATCAAGGCCGCAGCTGATGCAGGCCCGCTGAAAGGCATTCTCGGCTACACCTTGCAGCCAAATGTCTCGATCGACTTCAACCACGATCCACATTCGTCAAACTTCCACATGGACCAGACCAAGGTTCTCGAAGGCACCTTCGTCCGCATCCTCTCGTGGTACGACAACGAATGGGGCTTCTCCAACCGCATGAGCGATACAGCAGCCCATTTTGGAACGCTGATCGCTTAAGTCACCCCCACCAACAAACGTCATTCCCGCGAACGCGGGAATCCAGACTTTCCACTAATTCGCTGGTTGAAAGTCTGGTGTCTAACTTTCGTTGGGATGACGGTTTTTTAATTTTTGACAGTGAGCGCGCGTCTTTCTACAACAAATCCATGAAAACACGCCCCCTCCTGATCTCCCCCTCCATCCTGGCCGCCGACTTCTCCAAACTCGGTGCTGAAATCGATGCCATTGAACAGGGCGGAGCCGACTGGGTACATATCGACGTCATGGATGGACATTTTGTGCCGAACATTTCCTTCGGTGCCCCCATCATGCAGTCCATCCGTGCACGGACAAAAATGCTCTTCGACGTGCATCTGATGATTGCGCCCGTCGATCGCTACCTGCAGCAATTCGCAGACGCTGGCGCTGACCTCATCACCGTTCACGCCGAAGCAGGCCCCCATCTGCATCGCTCGGTCCAGATCGTAAAGTCGCTAGGCAAAAAAGTTGGCGTATCCCTAAATCCAGGAACGCCATTGTCGGTCTTGGATCATGTGATTGACGAACTCGACTTGATCTTGATCATGACAGTGAATCCCGGTTTCGGCGGCCAGAGCTTCATCCCGTCAATGCTCGAAAAAATCCGGCAGACCAAGGCGCTCATCGGCGGTCGCAACATTGATCTGGAAGTCGATGGCGGCATCACCACACAAACCGCAGGGGCAGCGGTTCAGGCCGGCGCAAACGTACTTGTCGCTGGTTCAGCCATTTTCAAAGGCAATCACGCTGACCAGATCAAGGCCATCCGCAATGCCTGTCTTCCGCTGGTTTAACGTGGAATAACTGAGCTCAGACTGATCGGCGCCGGGATCAGGTCAGGACGCATGGTGTGTCCGCCTTCCCACGTCATCTGGATCGCCACGTAGAAAATGATGCCAAGCCCGACATAGGCAATCCAGCGGTGCTTGTTCAGCAGGCGGGCGACAAAGGATGCCGCAAAGCCCATCAGCGCGATAGAAAGTACCAGGCCGATGATGAGAACGTTGGGGTGGTCCTTGGCAGACCCGGCAACCGCCAATACGTTGTCCAGCGACATTGATACATCGGCAATCACAATCTGCCAGGCAGCCTGTGCGAAAGACTTGCGTGGCACGTTGTCTGCAATCGTGCCATCCCTGTTCAAATCCTCAGCACTTATCGCTTCGGCACCTTCATTATGAGAGCCGCCGTCTCTGAGCTCCCGCCACATTTTCCAGCACACCCAAAGCAGCAACAGACCGCCGCCCACCAGCAAGCCAGGCCCCAACTCGAGCAACCATGTTGTGGTCAGCGCAAAGATAATGCGCAAGACGGTGGCCGCAATGATGCCGATCAGAATGGCCTTGTTACGCAATTCCCTTGGCAGGCCTGCAGCGGCCAAGCCAATGACGATGGCATTGTCACCCGCCAGCACGAGGTCAATCATGATGACTTGCCCCAAGGCAATCAGGGCTTCGCTGCTCATCAGGCTTTCAAACAAAATCAGACATCCGGAATTGATTCATCACGCTGTCACATAGGGGCAGAAGACTGCCGAAACAAGGGTTTCTGTCTCACGCCTCCCGCAAAAGCGCCTCAGTCTCCGCCCGCATTGGCATGGAAGGCGCAGTGCCCATTCGCGTCACTGAAATCCCGGCAGTGGCACTGCCAAATCGCGCCGCCACCTCTGGGCTCTCTCCCCGTGACAAAGCCGCGGCAAACCCGCCGTTAAAGGCATCGCCCGCACCTGTTGTGTCCACAACCTTGCCAACGGTGAAAACCGGAATATGCAGCGAAAACTCCCGCGCATGTAAAAGCGATCCGTTGCCACCCAGCGTGATCACAGCAGCGCCCACGCCCTTGCTTAGCAAAACATCACCAGCTTTGCGAGCAGACGCCACATCAAATACCTCGACACCCGTAAGCATCGACGCCTCGCTTTCATTCGGCGTTACATAATCACACAGCTTGTAAATCGCATCATCCAGCGGCGCTGCGGGAGCGGTATTCAATATCGTTGTTACGCCAGCCGCACGCGCAATCTGCAAGGCATGCATCGCAGCTGGTATCGGCTGTTCCAACTGCGTCATGAACACGGCCGCAGCTTCAATAGCATCGCGGTTGCGCTCAACATCAGCAACGCTGATTGTGCCCGCCGCCCCCGGCACTACGATAATGGCATTGGCCCCCGTGCCGTCCTGCACGAAAATATAGGCAGCACCGGTGGAGTTGTCGGTCACTTGGTCCGCTCGCACAGAAACGCCTTCTTGCGCATACATGGCAAGTGCCCGGTCACCAAAATCATCCTTGCCCAGCTTGGTAATGAAGGTAACAGCGGCCCCAGCCCGTGCCGCCGCAACTGTCTGGTTCGAACCTTTGCCACCCGGTCCCATGGCAAAGCTTGTGCCCATGATGGTCTCACCCATGACAGGTTGTCGGCCGGCGCGAAACGCAAGGTCAGCCACATAAATGCCCAGAATGGCCACGCCCGATTTTGTCATGGTTTAGGCTCCGAGTTTAGCCTCAGGCGGAATCACACCCATCTTGAATTTGAAGCAACCATAAAAGCGACGCTCCCGCGTTTGCACCACGCAGAAAGCCCGCTTGGCATGCTCATAGAATGCGAAGCGCTCGATGGAGCCCATGGGCCAGCTTTTGCCTTCTGCCTGATCAACTTCGGCCTGCACTTCTTTTGCAACGGGCAACAGTTCTGTCGGATTGCCCATGACTTCCATGCGGGCGGCAGCCTCGCCCATCGCAACAGCAGGGTCGAGCGGGAACAGCGAGAGCAATGCCCGAACGGCTGTAGGAGCATCGGCATCGATCCGTAACAGTTGCCCATAGGAGGTATCCCGCGCAACTGAATCAGCCGGGAAATTTGAATCACACACAATCAGATCATCGCCATGCCCCATGGAGGCAAGTGCATGCAGCACGTCGGCATTCAGCAGCGGGTCAAGATTTTTCAGCATGGTGTCCTCATTTGGTTTTGATACGCAGTGACTTTGGCATTTTGCTGCGCGGCAAGATAGCACCCGGATGTTGAATGACGGCATTGGCCAGCAAATGCCCATCGGCCACTGCCACCAGCGGCGGCTTCTTGCGAATGCGTGCCGCCAGGTAGGCCGCTGCAAAACTGTCACCCGCTGCTGTTGTATCGATGACCTTTTTGACAGGCAATGGCGCTGCAACTTCATCATGGTTGCGCCACACCACCCGCGCCGATGCATCCGGCAGCTTCAGCACCTTCTCTTGACAATTCGCAATGTCAAACATGGCATCTGCTGACCGTCCGAATACACCAGTCATGTCTTCGTGCGAGGCAAACAGGATGTCCGCAATTTCCAGAGCCTGCCGGAAGGCCTGGTCTTTTTCAGCGGGGTCAGGCCAGGCCTGCGCCCGGTAATTGGTGTCAAATACAATCCAGGCTCCGGCGTCGTTGGCACGCTGCATATAGTCGAACAACAGGTCACGCCCGGCCCGGCTGTAGAGGGACAGCGTCACCCCTGTGAAATAAATCCAGTCATGCTTGAGAAACGACTGCGCAAGATGCTGATCATCCACATCAAAGATTTCACGCGCGGGTGAACGGTCCCGCCAATAGGAAAATCGACGCTCTCCGTCATGCTGATTCTGGATGATGTAGAGCCCTGGCATGCGGCCCGGCACCTGAGACACCAGCGATGTATCCAGCCCTTCCTTCTGCCATTGCAGCAGCATCTGGTCACTCCAGGCATCGTCACCAAGCGCTGTGAGGTAGGCTGATTTGATACCAAGACGCGACAGATAGATCGCGGTATTCAGCGAGTCTCCGCCAAAGCCTTGTGCAAATTTTCCTTTGCGCTCCTCGCGCAGCTGCAACATGCATTCGCCTATCGATAAAACACTTTGCATCAAATATCCTTCATCAGCCGCAGCGCATCATAAATCGCCGCATGGGTATTGCGTGCCGACACGGCATCACCAATCCGGTAAAGCGCAAAACAACCATCCGCGTTCTTGATCACAGTTTGGAGGTCGCCTGCAATAAGCGCGTCATAGTCCACTTCGCCAAGGTTCGTCGAGTGCGGTTTCAATTCGAAGTACAATTCATCCAAGGGCCGCGTACCATGATTGACGACCACCTGGTCGAACAGCCGCTCTTTGCGCACGCCACCATAGTCACTGCCAATAAGCGCGCGCAGCTGATTGCCCTCGCGCACCACATCTTCAAGTCTGAATGTTACAGTGAAAGTTACATCCCGCTTTTGCAGGCTGCGCATGTAAGGCACGAGATTCATCCCCATTACATCCGGCGCAAAGGAACGGTCCGGCGTCATGATCTCAACTTTCGCACCTGATGCAGCAAGCACCTCTGCCGCCATCAGCGCTGTGTGATCGCCTGCATCATCATACAACAAAACATTGGAACCCGGTTTCATATCGCCCGACAATATATCCCAGGCCGAACAAACGAGATCATTGCCGGACTTCAAAACCTCCGTATGCGGAATACCGCCCGTGGCCATCACGACGACATCAGGCGACAACTCCAAAACTGTATTCATATCAGCGTAGGTGTTGAACTGAAACCGCACACCCAGCGCTTCACATTGCGACAATCGCCAGTCTGCAATACCAATCATTTCAGACCGCCGCTTCGAACGTGCGGTCAAACGGATTTGCCCGCCCACTTCCTTTGCAGCTTCCAGCACAGTTACATCATGGCCACGCTCGGCTGACACCCGCGCGGCTTCAAGCCCTGCAGGACCAGCCCCTACGATCAAAATATTTTTGGCCGTTGCCGCCTTTGCAATCACATGAGGCATCGACAGTTCGCGACCAGTCGCCGCGTTATGAATGCAATAGGCTTCGCCGCCTTGATAAATGCGGTCCAGGCAATAGGTCGCCCCCACACAAGGGCGAATGTCGTGCTCGCGTCCCTCGATGATTTTCCGCACAATGTGCGGGTCTGCCAAATGCGCCCGTGTCATGCCAATCATGTCTACTTTACCGCTGGCAATGGCATGTCGCGCTGTCGCTACATCAGAAATCCGCGCTGCATGAAAAGTCGGGAAATCCGTGAGCGCACGGATCTCGCCCGCAAAATCCAGATGCGGAGACGCCTTCGATCCCTGCAACGGAATGACATCCGTCAACGCCGCATCCGTATCAATATGCCCACGAATGATATTGAGAAAATCCACAAAGCCAGAAGATTTCAAAGCCTGCGAAATCGACAAACCATTCTCCCGGGTTGTGCCACCGTCCATCACTTCATCAGCGGTGTAGCGAACGCCAACGATAAATTCTGTCCCAACGCGCGCACGAATTTCACGCAGGCAATCAAAAAGAAACCGCATGCGATTTTCCAGCGACCCACCATAGGGAGCCTCCAGCGTGTTCGTCGCAGGCGACATAAACTGGTCCAGTAAATGACCATAGCACTCAAGCTCAATGCCATCCATGCCAGCGGCCTTCATACGTTCGGCCGCATCACCATAATCCGAAATGATTCGCGCAATATCCCAGTCCTCGATCAGTTTCGGAAACGCCCGGTGCGCCGCCTCCCGGTGATGCGAAGGAGAGACGACGGGCAACCAGTCACCCTTGCTCCACCCTGTCCGCCGTCCCAGATGCGTGAGCTGAATCATCACAGCGCAATCATGGGCGTGGACTTCGTCCGCAAGCTTGCGAAGCCACGGCACAACTTCATCCTTGTAAGCCAGCACATTGTTGAACACCGGTGGCGAATCCCGTGACACCGCAGCCGACCCCGCCGTCATGGTCATGGCAATGCCACCCTTGGCACGCTCCACATGATAGGCCCGATACTTGTCCTTCGGCATCCCGTCCTCAGGGTAAGCCGGTTCATGACTGGTGGTCATGATGCGGTTTTTGAGTCTGAGGTGTTTAAGCTGATAAGATTGGAGCAGGGGGTCGGAGGAAATCATGGGGGGAGATTAGAGCGCTAAAGATTTAACACAAGCGCTTGCGGCGCACCCTTCGAGGCCCGCGATAGGGCGGGCACCTTCAGGGTGAGGAGACTACATAACGCCCTCATGCTGAGGTGCGAGCCCTTGCGAGCCTCGAAGCATGCGTCGCGAGTGCGTCACCCGCGAATTCTATCTCCGCTCACCCCATCAAACAAATACGCCCTTGCCACATCAAAGTTCAGCGCTATTGGCGTATCAATCGACTGGCGGAAATCCCGGTCGGCACGTGCCACCAGCAGGTTCTCACCCAGCCGGACTGTTACCAAAGTCTGGTCGCCCGTGGGTTCGAGCGAATACAAGACCGTATTGACGTGTCCTTTGCCCTTTGCCACCACGGAGACATCTTCAGGCCGAATACCGAAGGTTACCTTGCCCGACACTTTGCCTGCTTTCGGAACAACAGTTTCCGGTCCGGTAAATACACCTTTCTCCATCGAACCATGGATCAGGTTCATTGGCGGCGAGCCAATAAAGCCTGCCACAAACACATTGCTCGGATTGTTGTAAACCTCATCCGGCGTGCCCAGTTGCTGGATCTTGCCCTTGCTCATGATGGCAATGCGATCCGCCAGTGTCATCGCCTCAATCTGGTCATGCGTGACGTAAACCGTTGTGGTCTGCAAACGTTTCTGGATGTGCTTCAACTGTGCCCGCATCGCCAGACGCAACTTCGCATCCAGATTCGACAGCGGCTCGTCCATGAGAAACACCTGCGGGTGCCGAACAATCGCCCGCGCCAAAGCCGCACGCTGGCGTTGCCCGCCCGAGAGTGCTTTGGGCTTGCGCTCCAGCAAATCGCCAAGCTCCACCATGCGTGCAGCTTCGCGCACCATGGCGTCATGCTTTTCAGCGGGCACATTGCGCATGCGTAAAGGAAAGCGGATGTTCTCATAGATCGACATGTTGGGGTAGAGCGCATAGGACTGGAACACCATCGCCACGTCACGGTCTCTGGCATCCACATCATTCACGGTGTGACCGTCAATCTGAATTTCGCCTGCTGTCAAATCTTCAAGGCCCGCAATCATGCGCATGGTCGTGGTTTTGCCACAGCCCGAAGGCCCCAGGAACACCATGAATTCCTTGTCCTTGATTTCGAGGTCAATGTTGTCAACGCCCAAAATGCTGCCCCAGCCCTTGGTTACTTTTTTCAGAGAAATCGAAGCCATTTTCCCAACCCTGTTTCTTTTCACTCTGCCAGCAGCTAAAACATAGCGCAACAGAACCATTTATTTTGCACAGAACCAATAATAGCACATATTGACTTTGTCAAAAACAAAAGTATCATAAATAATCGCCATCGCACAGGGAGCTGCGACCATCATGTCCGCACTGAAATTTTCCGGGAACTTGCCTGCTGATCTGCAACGCCGCCAGTCTGAATTGGGCCGCCCCATCCGCGTGGGGTTGATCGGTTCTGGCGAAATGGGAACCGACATTGTCACCCAGTGTGACATCATGAAGGGTATTACCGTCGCTGCCATTGCTGAAATCAACCCGACCTCGGCCCAGAAAGCCCTGCAGATCGCTGGTCGTGATGACGACAACCACCGCGTTGTTGATTCGCAACAAAAGCTGGATGCGACAATCGAAGCTGGAAAAACCGCCATCAGCCAAAACGCCCAACTGGTGTGTTCCAGCGCCCACATCGACGTGGTGATTGATGCTACGGGTGTACCCGGTGTTGGTGCTGAAATAGGCCTTACCGCCATGGAGCACGGCAAACACCTGGTGATGATGAATGTTGAGGCCGACATTACCATCGGGGCCTATCTTGCCAGCGAAGCCCGCCGCCTCGGCGTGACCTACACCTTGGGCGCAGGTGACGAACCATCATCCTGCATCGAACTCATCACTTTCGCCAAAGCCTTGGGCTACCCCATCGTCGCTGCAGGCAAAGGCAAGAACAACCCGCTGAATATCGACGCAACCCCGGACGCCTATATGGACGAAGCCAAGCGCCGCCACATGAACCCACGCATGCTGGTGGAATTCGTCGATGGCTCGAAGACAATGGTGGAAATGGCCGCTATCTCGAATGCAACGGGATTGGTGCCAGACAAGCCCGGCATGCACGGTCCCGCCGCCACTTTGGATCAACTCACGGAAATGCTGTGCCCGATTGAAGATGGCGGCCTGCTCTCACAATCCGGCGTTGTTGATTATTCCATCGGCAAAGGTGTAGCCCCCGGTGTATTCTGCATCGTCAAGGCCCCGCACGCCCGCATCCATGAACGTCTTACCGACTTGAAAATGGGCAAGGGACCTTATTTCAAATTCGTGCGCCCCTATCACCTGACCTCGCTCGAAGTGCCAATGTCTTGCGCCCGGGCCGTGATGTATGGCGCTGCCGACATGGTGCCACTTCCCGTGCCTGTCTCTGAAGTCTGTGCCGTAGCAAAGAAAGATTTGAATCCCGGTGACGCGCTCGACGCCATCGGCGAATACACCTACCGCGCATGGATCATGACTGCAGGAGAAGCTGTAACAGCAAAAGCAGTACCCTGCGGCTTGCTTGAGCGCGGCAAAGTCATAAAAGCCATCAAGAAGGGCGAATTGCTGACAACTTCCAACGTGGCCGTCGACACCACGGCCAAAATCTACGAACTCCGCCAGAGGCAAGACCACATGCTGAAGGCGAAAGCGGCCTAGCCATGCCACGTTACGACTATACCTCCATGGGCTTCTACACCTATGACTGCCTGGGCTGGCCCTTCACCGAAGTCCCCGCGGGAGGCGGCACAAACTTTATTGATGAGTTGACCATCGCCGTCTCCGGTGCCGCTGGCACTGCTGCCATCGCCGCAGCCAAAATGGGCGTTAAAACACTCGCTGTTGGCGGAGTCGGCGAAGATATAATGGCGACATGGGTGCTTGAACGGCTCAAGCATTTTGGCGTCGATACATGGGGTTTGCAACAAAAGCCCGGCTGGAAAACCTCGTCGTCCATTGTGACCACGCGCGCCGATGGCTCACGCCCCGCCCTTCACATGAAGGGTGCTACCAAGGATTTCGTCGTCACCGAAGACATGTATGATCGCGTCACCGATTGCACGGTGTTCCACGCCGGCGGCATTGGCCTGACCGAAGCCATGGATGCGGGCGGCCATTCTGCCAAATTGATGCGGGCCGCCAAAGCAGCCGGTGCCAAAACCACTGTTGACGTTTTCGCAGGCTCACCCAAAGACCTGCCAGCCATTGCAGCCGTTCTTCCGTACACAGATTATTTCATGCCGTCGATCGAAGAAGCGCAAGCCCTCTGCGGTCTCACTGACTATGCCGATACCGCGAAATTCTTTTTCGATATGGGTGTGAAAGCCTGCGTCCTAACACTGGGTGGAGAGGGTGCCTATTACCACAGCAACGACGGCACCAAATTCAAAGTCCCCGCATTCGACATCACAGTCAAATGCACCTGTGGCTGCGGCGACGCCTTCAATGCGGGCATGGCCGTAAGCCTGGTCAAAGACTTTGACATGGAAACCGCAGTCCGCTTCGCCCAGGCCACCTCGGCACTCAACGCCACGGGCCTGGGTTCTCAGGCGGGTGTGATAGATTTTGATCACACCCTGAACTTCATGAAAAAGACAAAAACAAAATGACACTGTGATGTTCCATTTTCTGGAGTCATGACGTGCGCCGTATTGCTTTGGTCTTGTTGAGTTGTCTGTTAGCCCCTGTCGCCGAAGCCGACTATCCCTACACCGGATACTTCACCGTGTCTTTTCGGCCACTGACGGTCTCAGATGCTGAAGCGCTGTGTTCGCTCAAATATTTTGTGCAGTATGATGACGGCCGGGCTGAAGATTATTTCCTTGATACCAACACCTATCGAACGTCGAAGAAGCTTTTGTTCATGCGCTCCAACGCAACGTCTTGCACCTATAACGCACCGGACAGAACCGAGCATTGTTCGTCCACTTACCAATCCACCGACAAGACTGAGAACAAACGCATATGGAATTATTTGCAGCGCATCGATGCTGACTATCTCGAAACCATCTATTTCCGCAATCAGGATGAGTACGGTCGCTTCATTGCAACTCCGGACCGCAGCTTCATCCAGTCCCGCTATCCCACTACCGATTTCATTTACACATATCGCTGCCCAAACCATTCCCCCTCGGCCATGGCACCTTACGCACGCGCCCGCAATGATCTCACACATGACCAGACCAGCCCAATGCAAACGCCCATTCTCGACGGTGTGGAAGATCTTCGTAAAGTCGGCGAAGAGGTCGCAAAGATTCTGAAGCCCAGCTATTGATTTTGTCTCGGCCCTGAGACGGGTAGCGCGGCATCTTTTCTGACCTTTTGCACCCCCGGTGACCCAGCGCTAGAAGTATGCTATGGTCATGTCATGAACACTCATTTCCGCCCACCCGATCTTCCGATGACTACGCAAGCCGCCGAAGGCTTGGCGCGCAGACTTTGGACCTTGGCCGAGATTGAAGCCATGGTAGAGGCTGGCATTCTTGATGAAGACGAACGTTTTGAATTGATCGATGGCGAGGTGGTGCCTATGTCTCCCAAAGGTGCAAAGCATGAGCATGTCAAGATTTCACTTAATAAGTGGTGGGCAAAGCGACTGCCTGATGGAATGGAAATTGCTCCAGAAACGACGCTGCGGCTCGATCTCAACGGATTTCTCGAACCTGACTTTGTGTTCTTTGCAAGCAAGACAAGAATTGTAGATATCAAGCCAAAGACGATATTTTTAGCGGTGGAAGTTGCTGACACCTCCATGCGTTACGACACTGGCCGCAAGGCACAGATTTATGCCTCTCACGGCGTGGCTTTACTTTGGGTCATTGATGCCGAAACTTTGCGCACCCACTGTTTCGCAAAGCCCTCCGCAGAGGGCTATCTTGAACGCCGACTTGTCGAGCCGGAAGAAGTGCTTGCCTGTCCCTTTGCGCCAGAGTTGTCGCTCAAACTTGCGGAATTGCCACTGATCTGAACCTTACCCCTTCACAGCTCCCATCGTCAGCCCGCGTGAAAGATGGTTCTGGATCAAGATCACCAACAACAGAGCCGGGAAAAACGCGAGGAAGCCTACAAGTGCAATCGCGTTGTAAATGATTCCGTCCGAACCTCCGGAGAAATTCGCCAAGGCCACTGACAGCGGATAGGCATTTTTCGAGGCGATGATCAGCGTGAACAGATATTCGTTCATGGCAAAAATCGCTGCAATCACTGCTGCTGTAATGATGCCGGGCAGGCACATCGGAATAATGATCTCCCAGAGAATGCGAAGATCGCCGGCCCCATCCGTGCGTGCCGCATCCTCGATTTCAGGATGAATGTCGATCATGTAGCTGCGGATGATCCAGACAACGATCGAGAGATTCATGGCGGCATAGACCAACATGAGGGCCCAAACGGAATCTATCAGCTTCAATTTTCCAAACAGGAAGAACATCGGCACCACCACGGCAGCAGGGGCCATCATCTTTGTGGAAAGTATATAGTTGCCTATATCGACATTGCCCTTGAATTTGTAGCGCGCCAGCGCATAGGCGCACGGTACGCCAAGGATGAGGCAAATGAACACGCTGCCGGATATCGCGACAACCGAATTGTAGAAATACAAGGCGATTGGCCATTCAGTCCAGATTTTGAACCAGGTTTCAGTCGTGAGTGTTGGGAAATAAATAGGGACCGGAGCAATGATTTCATTGCGGGGCCTCAGCGCGATAGATGCGAAATACAAAATGGGCAACAGAGCGAAAGTACCCCAGATCGTGAGTACTATCCAGCTCCAGCGTGGGCCTTCCAGACGCTTGCTCATGTTTCAGTTCCCGACTTGAAGAATTTGCGCACAAGAACTTGTGCCAGAATGACGGTTGCAATCAGCAGCAGCACCGACGCAGCAGAGGCATATCCTTGATCAAAGCTTCTGAACGCGGTGCGGTAAATGAAGTAACTCAAGGTTTCGGTGTAACCGGCAGGCGAGCCTTGTGTGATGATGTTGACGGCTGACATATTGTTGAGAAGGTCGATGCCGCGCAGCACCAAAGCAATCGCAATGATCGGGCGCAACAACGGCAATGAAATGTTCCAGAACATTTGCCCGAATGAGGCGCCGTCAAGCCTTGCGGCCTCCTCTATTTCCTTGTCCTGTCCCTGCAGACCAGCGACCAGAATGATGAATAGGAATGGTGTCCACTGCCACACGTCAGTAAGGACAAGAACGAAACGTGCATTGAGGGTATGGGCCATCCAGTCAACGCCACCACTGACAAGGCCAACGCGATTCAACAGATCGGCCATGACACGACCATCATTGAAAATAAGCTTCCACAAGTAACCCACCGCCGATGGCATGAACAACATTGGCAGCATGAACAGGATGCGCCAACCCTTCACCCATGGCGAGCGATAGACAAGTGCAGCCAAAAGCAGTGCGATGACAAATTCAATGGCGAGCGTGATGGAGCCGAGTAACAGTGTGTTCCAGATCGCGGTCCAAAAGTGCTCGTCGCCCAGCAGGGTTTGATAATTTTCAAGGCCGACATAGTTTTTTTCCCAGCCAAACTTGCCGGTGAACAGTGAGCGGTAAAGCGCAAAAATGCCTGGCCACAACGTGATGCCGAGAAGATAAATGCAAGCAGGAGCCACCATGAAATAGGGGAACGCCTTGCGCATGAACGGCGACCGGCGACGAAGCGGAGGTGTGGTTGTTGTCATTGTCATCTTGCTGAATGAGCTGCTGCTTAGAAAAATGGCCGGGGTTTCCCCCGGCCAAGGTTTTCGGGGAGTGATTTAGATTGGAACTGCTTTGCCCTTGCCGATCCAGAGACCTGGTTCGGTGGCGGCATAGTTCATGGGGTCAGCACCTTTGTAGAAGCCGTTCTTTTCCATGATGGCTTTCACCTTGCCTGCAGCTTCGTCCAGAGCTTCCTTCGGCTTCTTGGTGCCAACGATCACTTCGTTGACGAGGAAACCGATTTCCTGCTCGACCTGGAAGCCTGACGGGATGCGTGGTGCGCACCAGGCGTAATCCAGCGACTCGGCCCAGACCTTGGCAGGCTGCGAGACGCTGCGAAGCTTCTCGTTGTTCAGCACAGACTTGGTGCCCGGAGCAACGCCATTGGCATTGGCTTCGTTCATGGCCATGATCGACGACGTCGTCAGGAATGCGAGCATCAGGAATGCTGCTTCTGGTTCTGGCGATGTCGAGGCAACAACCGAGGTTGAACCAGCGATGTTGGGTGGCGCATAGGTGCCACCAGCAACGCGTGGTTCATAGATCGTCACAATGTCATCACCCAGCTTCGACTGGTCAGCGCGGGTCGCTTGCGTACCTGTATCCTGCCACGAAATGTTGCAGGCAATCTGGCCGCCCAGCATTGCTGCGCGGTTGGTTGGCCAATCTGCAGCGGCCACACCTTCAATCGCATGCTTGGAAAGGGCAGCGAGCATTTCGAGACCCTTCACACCGGCATCATTGTTGAAGATGGGTTCCCACTTGTCGTTGAACAGCATCATGCCGTACTGGGCGGCAATGTGCTCCCAGGCATAAGTTGCCCAGAAACCACGGCCAGCCATGAGGCCGATACCGGCAGTGCCGGGCTGGGCCTTGTTCAGTTCAGGGGCAATGCGCAGCATTTCGTCATAAGACGGAATGGTGTTGACCTTGTCCACGCTGCTGATGCCGATCTTGGCGAGTACCGATGGACGCACGTGCACCTGCTGGATGTCGCAGTCGAACGGAATACCAAGAATACCCTTGTCACCCCAATGTGCATAGTTGCGCTGATAGGTTTCATACCAATCGTCGAAGGGCAAGTTCCACTTGGCCACATATTCATCCAGTGGCTTCAGGAAGCCTTGTGCTGCAAAGTCACCGAGCCATGGCGAGAAGAACTGGATGGCATCGAAGCCTGCGTTGCCAGAGAGGAATTCGGCAACAACCTTGTCGTACATGGCATCGTCTGGAATCGACACAACGTCGATCTTGATTCCCGAAAGGTCAGCGAAGGGCTGGGTCTGCTCTTGCGCTGATTCACGGTCAGCAGCACCCACGGCAAAACGCACGGTCTTGCCGGCGTGTTCCTTGCGAATGGCTTCCCAATCGGCGGTGCGAATCCAGTCTTTCTTGGGATCCCACAGCTCGTCGTTGTCGCCGAGCTTGTACTGTTCGCGATATTCTTTTTTGACGAACTTTCCAACATTGAGTTTGGCCAGCACGTCGGCTGGGTTCATCATGTCGGCAAAAGCCGAGTTGATGTTGAACATGTTCACACCTGCTGTTGTTGCAAGTGCAGCGCCGGTTGCCGCCGTAGACTTGAGCAGTAAACGGCGGGTTAGCCCCGTTTTGCGTAACGTCATTCATTTCCTCCATTGATTTGGCCTTTTACGGGTGTCCGACGCCACATGGCAGGCCAGCCATGGCGTAGGTTTTTCAGAGTGCTGTCGCACTCGAAATGCAGGGAATCAGGGACCTTGCGCTCAGACCAGAGCATGCTGTCAAACCTCCCAAGTCAGCCTCTTCGGGCTGTTGTGATTAATCTCAATTAGACTACATTATGTATTTTTAGAATGCAAATGTTTCGTTTTGCCATTGCGTAGAATCTCGCAGTTTGAACGCAGTCTTTGATTGGCAGCTTGCGCTCCAACCTCTATTCGTTAGGGAAAAGCGGAATAAAAAACATGACCTCAACGCCCCTTCTCGATCAAGTCAAGTACCCTGCTGATCTGCGACTTTTGCCAGAGTCAGATTTACCCGAGTTAGCGGCACAATTGCGGCATGAATTGGTGGAACAGGTTTCAAAAACCGGGGGTCATCTCGGAGCTGGCCTTGGCGTGGTTGAACTCACAATCGCCCTGCACCACGTCTTCAATACACCTGAAGACCGGATTATCTGGGATGTCGGCCATCAGGCCTATCCCCACAAAATTCTGACCGGCCGCCGGGAGCGATTTCACACTTTGCGCCAGGAGGGCGGTCTCTCGGGTTTCACCCGACGCGCTGAAAGTGAATATGATCCTTTTGGTGCCGCCCACTCCTCCACATCCATCTCCGCGGGCCTTGGCATGGCCGTTGCGCGTGATTTGAATGGCGGCACAAACCATGTGATTGCTGTTATCGGCGATGGCTCGATGTCTGCTGGCATGGCATTCGAGGCTCTGAACAATGCAGGTGCCATGAATGCGCGTCTGATTGTCATCCTCAATGACAATGACATGTCCATAGCAGAACCCGTTGGTGCAATGAGCGCCTATCTTGCCAAACTTGCCTCCAGCAAAGCCCACCAGGGCGTGCGCGATATTGCCAAGCGCATCTCCGCAAAATTCGGAAAGAAGATTGACCGCTCGATCAAACGCGCCGTGGGTCATGCCCGTGGTTTCGTCACGGGTGGTACCATGTTTGAGGAACTGGGTTTCTTTCATATTGGCCCCATTGACGGCCACGACTTCAATCATCTTTTACCCGTCCTGAAAAATGTTCGCGATAACACCTCAGGCCCCATCCTGATCCATGTACGCACCCAGAAGGGAAAGGGGTATGCTCCCGCTGAAGCCGCCGCGGACAAGTATCACGGGGTCAACAAATTCAATGTCATCACCGGGGCGCAGAGCAAGCCAGCTTCCAATGCGCCGAGTTACACCAAGGTTTTTGGCGAAGCCTTGTTGCAGGAAGCGAAACTCGACGACAAGATCATCGGAATCACCGCCGCCATGCCGTCAGGTACCGGAATCGACGCTCTGGCCAAGGTTTTCCCGGCCCGGGTGTACGACGTCGGCATCGCTGAACAACATGCCGTAACCTTTGCTGCTGGTCTTGCCACTGAAGGATTCAAGCCCTTTGTGGCAATCTATTCCACCTTTTTACAGCGTGCATATGATCAAGTCGTCCATGATGTGGCCCTGCAAAACCTGCCGGTTCGATTTCCCATTGATCGCGCTGGATTTGTAGGGGCCGATGGCCCGACCCATTGTGGTGCCTTCGATACCACCTACTTGGCCACCCTTCCCAACATGGTGGTGATGGCGGCCAGCGATGAAGCCGAACTCAAGCACATGGTGCGGACAGCAGCGGCCTATGACGAAGGACCAATCAGCTTCCGCTATCCGCGTGGAGATGGTGTGGGCACCGACATGCCTGAACGTGGCGCAATCTTGAATATTGGTGAGGGCCGCATCGTCAAGCAAGGAAGCCGCATCGCCATCCTTTCCTTTGGCACCAGACTGCAAGCAGCCCTCAGTGCGGCGGACGAACTGGACACCAAGGGCTTTCCCACCACGGTGGCTGACGCCCGTTTTGCCAAACCGCTGGACCATGCGCTGCTCAAACAACTGGCGATGCATCACGAACTGCTTGTTGTTGTTGAAGAAGGTGCTGTTGGTGGTTTTGCAGCACATGTACTGCATGCCTTGGCAACCCAGGGCCTGCTCGACGGCAAACTGAAAATCCGGCCAATTGTGCTGCCAGACGTCTACATGGACCAGGCCAGCCCCGACCGCATGTTGGCCAAGGCCGGACTGGATGTTGCTGGTATTGTACACACGGCCCTTGCGGCGCTAATGGCCGACAGCTTGTCACGACGGGTCAGCGCGTGACATATGATGTTGCTCCAGTGCGGCCAGGAACCTTTCGATGTCGGATGATTATGACAACAGTGCAATGGATGCTGAAACCCGCGAACGGGGTGCCGGGCGCATTGCCCGCAATCGCATGCGTATTGCCTGGATGTATTATGTCGAAGGCCTGACCCAGAATGAAATCGCTGATCGCCTGGGCATTGGCCGCGTCACGGTCGTTCGCAATATCAACGAGGCGCTGAAGCAGCGCGAAGTCAAAATCTGGATCACCGGCCACGTGGCCGAATGCCTTGCGCTGGAAGCAGAACTCAAAGAGGTATTTGGCCTCATTGATGCGGTGGTCGTGCCTGAACCTGCAAATCCTGAAAACACCGCCCGCGTCATTGGCAATGCGGCCGGTATGTATATCACAGATCAGCTCACTGACAATTTCTGCCTTGGCGTGGGCTGGGGTGCAACACTCTATTCTTCGCTGCAAACCTTGTCGCCACGGGAACTGCAGAATGTCGAGGTGGTGTCCCTGCTGGGAGGAATCGTTGCACCGCGTCGTTTCAATCCCGCAGAATTCGCCTGGCAATTTGCCAATACGGTGGGCGCCAACTGTTACTTGATGGCAGCACCTGCCGTTGTTGATTCCGAAGAAACCCGCCGGGCCCTGATAGAGCGCTGCGGTCTTGATGACGTTTTGAACCGCTCTGAGCGCATGGACATGGCTCTCCTCAGCGTCGGTACCATGTCATCGCAGGCCACATCATTCCGTTTTGGTTTCCTGTCAGAAGCTGAACGCAGCAGTTTGATAGAGGCCGGAGCCGTGGGCGACTTGCTTTATAATTTTTACACGGGGGACGGCAAACTCGTCGATCACCCGATCAACCGCCGCGTCATGTCTATGCCGGTTGATCGCCTCAGGCGGGTGCCAAAACGTGTCATGATCTCAGGCGGCCTCGACAAGGTAGACGCATTGCTGGGTGCCATGCGGCTGGTTGATGTGAATGTGCTGATTACCAGCGAAGAAACCGCCCGTGCGCTGGTGGAGCGCGGAAAAATCGCAAAATAGAATTGCGAAGTCAGCAAGGCCCATGCTAAGCCAGACTTCGGTTGAAGCAGGTTTTGCCTCCCGGGGACTGTGTGAAACAGCGTTTTTCACGTGAAAGGTATTCCATGGTTCTGGACCAATACGCGCGCCTTGACGCCATCGATCTCGCTGGCGACCTGCCCAAGCAAACCCTTGTCTCCCCCCGCAGTGAGACGACAAGACGCCACGTCATCAACCGCAACATGCAGTCGCGCTCAGGTCGGCTCTACTGCAATGAAGAATGGGATTTCGATATTCCGACGCTGGAATTTTACGCAGCGCGCTGACGCGAATTCGAGTCAGGCCTTGTCCTTCAAGCGCACAATCACATCAATACGGTCAATCATCTTGCCTTCGGGCACGGGTGGCAGGCCGCTGACGGATACACCAGCTGCATCGAGGTCAAACAATTCTTCAGTCCGGGTGTCGAAGAAATGGAAATGGTCCGAGGTGTTTGTGTCGAAGTAACTTCGGTCACCCTCAATCGCCAATTCCCGCAACAAACCGACTGCCTTGAACTGGTTCAAGGTATTGTAAACCGTGGCCAAAGACACCGGCACCTCGGCCGCCACAGCCTCCGCATGCAGAACCTCGGCACAGACGTGGCGGTCGCCTTTTCCAAACAACAAACGCGCCAAGGCCAGCCGCTGTTGAGTCGGGCGAAGCCCGGCGTCGCGCAAGTGATCTTCCAGTTTTCCAGCAGCAAACATGAACAGTTCATAGCAGCAGCCCGCCATATCTTGCAATCCAACCCTTGTCGCACCGCCGCCGCTTTGCTTTTTGCCTGTTTCGCATGCTAAAGGCCGTGAAAATCAACAGGGGCACCCGACCGAACATGTTCACACCAAAACCATCCTACACCTATGAAGAGCTGCTCACCTGTGGGCGCGGCGAATTGTTCGGGCCCGGCAATGCGCAATTGCCACTGCCGCCCATGCTGATGTTTGACCGCATCACCCATATCCAGAAAGACGGCGGTGCGGCTGGTTTGGGCTCAGTCACTGCGGAGCTTGATGTGAAGCCCGATCTTTGGTTCTTTCCCTGCCATTTCCATGGCGACCCTGTCATGCCCGGCTGCCTCGGCCTTGATGCGCTCTGGCAACTCACGGGGTTCTTCCTCGGCTGGCTTGGCGAACCCGGCAAAGGTCGTGCGCTAGGTGTGGGCGAAGTGAAGTTTACCGGCATGGTGACGCCGAAAGTAAAGACAGTAACTTATGAAGTCGAAGTCACCCGTCTCATACTGCGCAGGCTGAAACTTGCCGTCGCCAACGGCATCATGAAGGCGGACGGTGAAGTGGTATATCAGGTCACCGATATGAAGGTCGGTCTGTTCGGGCCAGCGGCTTAAATCAATCGAAGGAGCTACATATGCGTCGTGTCGTCATCACCGGAATGGGTATCATCTCGTCCATCGGCAACAACACCCAGGAAGTGACGGCGTCACTGCGCGAGGCCAAGTCTGGCATTGTGCCTGCGGAGAAATACAAAGAACTGGGTTTCCGCTGCCAGGTGCATGGTCAGCCGCATTATGATCTCGACACAGTTGACCGCCGCGTGCGCCGCTTCATGGCCGATGGTGCGGCATGGAACTATGTGGCCATGCAGCAGGCGATAGTCGATTCCGGATTGGAAGAGTCGGACGTGAAGAACGAGCGCACCGGCATCATCATGGGCTCCGGCGGTCCCTCAACAAAAGTCATTGTGGCAGCGGCTGATACCACCCGCGAAAAGGGCCCAAAGCGCGTCGGGCCATTCGCCGTGCCACCCTCCATGTCCTCGGCACACTCGGCGACACTGGCAACACCCTTCGGCATACGCGGCGTGAATTATACAATCTCATCCGCCTGTGCCACATCGGCCCATTGCATTGGCAATGCGTCAGAGCTCATCCAATGGGGCAAACAAGATGTGATGTTTGCAGGTGGTGGCGAAGAACTCGACTGGACGCTGTCCGTATTGTTCGATGCCATGGGCGCCATGTCGTCGAAATACAACGACTCCACCGCATCCCGCGCTTACGACAAGAACCGTGATGGCTTTGTGATTGCTGGTGGTGCTGGTGTTGTGGTGCTCGAAGAATTGGAACACGCCAAAGCCCGCGGAGCAAAAATCTACGCCGAACTCGTGGGCTATGGTGCGACATCGGATGGCTACGACATGGTCGCCCCCTCAGGTGAAGGTGCCATGCGCTGTATGCGTCAGGCCATGGCTACGGTGAAAGGCGATATCGATTACATCAACCCCCACGGCACCTCGACACCTGTGGGCGACGCGAAAGAAATCGAAGCCATTCGCGAAGTCTTCGGGACTAAAATTCCACCGATATCCTCAACCAAGTCTTTGACCGGGCATTCACTGGGTGCAACTGGTGTGCAGGAAGCCATCTATTCGATGTTGATGATGCAGAACAACTTCCTCTGCGAAAGTGCACACATTCAGGAAATCGACCCTGCTTTTGCCGATGTGCCCATTTTGAGGAAGCGCATCGACAACGCCAAGGTTGATACGGTGATGTCCAACAGTTCCGGTTTCGGTGGCACCAATGCCACTTTGATCATGCAAAGGTATAATGGCTAATGGTTGATGGTTTGATGAAGGGCAAGCGCGGGCTTGTCATGGGTGTGGCCAATGACCATTCCATTGCCTGGGCAATAGCGAAGTCATTGCATGCCCAGGAAGCCGAACTGGCCTTCACCTATCAGGGTGATGCCTTTGGAAAGCGTCTCGAACCGCTTGCCGCATCGGTGGGGTCGAACATCATGATCCCCTGTGATGTTGAAGACATCGCCACTGTGGACAATGTGTTTGCCGTGCTGAAAGAGAAGTGGGGCAAGATCGACTTCCTCGTTCACGCCATTGCCTTTTCTGACAAGAATGAACTCAAGGGCCGCTACGCCGACACAACGCGTGACAATTTCGTCCGTACAATGATTATTTCCTGCTTCTCATTCACCGAGATTGCAAAACGCGCCGCAGACATCATGCCCGATGGTGGCGCACTGGTGACGTTAACCTACGGCGGCTCCACCCGCGTCATGCCGAATTACAACGTCATGGGTGTGGCCAAGGCGGCACTTGAATCTTCGGTGCGCTATCTCGCCGGAGACTTTGGTCCGAAAGCCATTCGCGTCAACGCTATTTCAGCTGGCCCCATGCGCACTTTGGCAGGGGCAGGCATCGGCGACGCCCGCGCCATGTATAACTATCAACAGGCCCACGCCCCACTGCGCCGCACCATCACCACCGATGAAGTAGGTGGAGCAGGGCTCTATCTGTTGTCCCCTTTGTCGAGCGGTGTCACGGGTGAAATCCACTATGTCGATTCCGGCTACAACATCATTTCCATGCCACAACCAGCGGACATCGCAAAAGCATGACTTCCCACGAAATTCTTCTCGACCGCTACGCTGAACTTACCATCAAATCTGGCCTTGGCTTGAAAGTGGGTCAGCAGCTTTTGTTGACAGCTCCACTCGAAGCCGTAGACCTCGTACGCCGCATCACGTTTCATGCCTACAAGGCTGGCGCGTCTCTGGTGACTACTCTGTATACGGATGAACAGGCCACCCTCATGCGTTACGAGGCAGGCCATGACGCGGGCTTTGACACCGCACCTGCGTGGCTGTTCAACGGCATGGCTGAAGCTTTTAGAGACGGCAATTGCGCCAGACTTGCCATCATCGGGGAAGACCCGGCCTTACTGTCCGCGCAAAACCCGGAGAAGCTTTCCCGCGCCAATCGCGCAAGGTCAAAAGCCTACAAGCCCGTTATCGAACTGATTACATCTTTCGCCACCAACTGGTGCATCATCTCCGCAGCAACGCCGTCCCATGCCCGCAACATGTTCCCCGCTCTCAGCGAAGAAGTGGCAATGCAGAAATTGTGGGACGCGATTTTCAAATGTACCCGCGCTGACTTGGCCGACCCCATCGCCGCATGGGACGCCCACAACAAGGCGTTGCACACCCGCGTGAAACTGTTGAACGACAAGCGCTATTCCGCGCTGAAATACAAAGGCCCCGGAACTGACTTCACACTCGGACTCGTGGATAATCACGTCTGGGCAGGTGGTGCCTCCATGGCGCGCAACGGCATTCTGTGTAATCCGAATATTCCCACCGAAGAAGTCTTCACCATGCCACACCGCGAACGCGTTGACGGCATTGTGCGCTCAACCAAACCACTTTCCTATCAAGGCTCGATGATCGAGGGCATTTCCGTGCGTTTCGAGAAGGGCCGCATTGTCGAAGGCAACGCCACCAAGGGCGGCGACGTATTCAAGAAAATGATTGCGACGGATGATGGCGCTGCCCGTTTGGGCGAAGTGGCCTTGGTTCCGCATTCATCGCCAATCTCTGCCTCAGGCCTCGTCTTCAACGAAACCCTCTACGACGAAAACGCCGCCTGTCACATCGCCGTGGGCCAGGCCTATTCCCAGAACATGGAAGGCACGGCTGAGATGTCGGCCGAAGAGAAACTCGCGGCTGGCATGAATACGTCTTTAGTTCACGTTGACTGGATGATTGGTTCCGGTGAACTCGACATCGACGGCTTCACCGAGGATGGGAAGGTTGAACCCTTGATGCGCAAAGGTGAGTGGGCATAGTGCCTGATCTGACGACCACCCAACTTCTCCTGTCCCTCTGCCTGTTTCTCGGAGCAGCACTTTACACGTCCGTGGGTCATGCGGGAGCCTCGGCATACATCGCAACAATGGCGCTGTTCGGCATTCCCGCCGCCACCATGCGGCCCACGGCTCTGGTGCTGAACATACTTGTGGCAAGTTTCAGCACCATTCGCTTCACAAGGGCAGGGCTATTTCGCTGGCGCGGTTGCTGGCCCTTTGTTGTGGGCGCAGTGCCCTTTGCCTTTCTCGGGGGCTATCTGCAATTGCCGGGGCACATTCACAAAACCATTATCGGTGTTGTTCTGCTGCTGGCCGCTGCACGCCTGTTATGGCCAAAACCATTAGCCGTACTGACCGACTGGAAAGACCCACCCATCGTCTATGCCATTCCCGCAGGCATGGCGATTGGCTTCCTGAGCGGCCTCACCGGAACCGGCGGCGGCATATTCCTCACGCCACTCCTGCTCTTCATGGCGTGGAGCGAAACCAAAACCGCATCCGGCATCTCCGTGGTCTTCATCCTGTGCAATTCCATCGCAGGCCTACTGGGCAACTACGCCTCACTCAAATCCCTGCCAGCAGAATTGCCGCTCTACATGGTGGCGGTGATGTTGGGTGCGCTGATTGGAACGCAACTGGGCATTCACAAATTTGCGAAAGAGCATTTGCTGAAAGCGCTGGGTGTGGTGCTGGTGATTGCGGGTGCAAAGTTGATCGGGGTGTACTAACAACACTTGACGTTATTAACGTTACGCGTTATTATTTCAAAATGATCAAGTCATTCAGATCAAAAGAAACCGAAAGCCTGTTCCGTCTGGAGCGAAGTCGAAGATGGGCCAACATTGAACGTGCTGCGCTGAGAAAGCTTGTTCAGCTGGACTTGGCCGCAAATATCAATGATTTGCGCGTTCCACCAGGCAATCAGTTGGAGGCCTTGGCTGGAGACCGCAAGGGTCAATGGAGCATTCGCGTCAATGACCAGTTTCGAATTTGTTTCCGCTGGACCGCTGATGGTCCGGAAGATGTTGAGATTGTTGACTATCACTAGTGGAGTACTGCCATGACCAAACACATCGCACCCGTAACCCCCGGCGAAATGCTGGACGAAGAATTCCTCAAGCCTTTGGGTTTGACGAAATACCGCTTGGCCAAAAGCATCGACGTTCCCGCCCAGCGCATTGGTGACATCGTCGCAGGAAAACGCGGCATCACCGCAGAAACCGACTTGCGCCTGTGCCGCTTTTTCGGATTGTCAGAGGGCTGGTGGCTGCGTTTGCAGGGAAGCTACGACACGGCGATTGCGCGGCGGAAGATTGGGAAAGCATTGGACAAGATTGTGCCGTTGGCCGAAGTCGCTTAGTGCTGGTTCCTCAACCCGTCATTCCAGACGCGCCGTGAAGCGAAGCGAAACAAGCGATCTGGAATCCCGCTTTCTCTCCGCACATACCGTCACCAAATCGGGGTTCCAGCTCGCGCTTCGCAAGAGCTACGCTTAGCTGGAATGACGAAATGTGAAAATCGGTCAGGTGCTATCGTAGCACGGGCAAAACTTTCCGCATGAAATACGTGGAGCCGTCCATTCGCTCCTCAAATGCGACTTCCACATAGTTCAAACGCTTGTAAAAATTTCTTGCTGTTATCGAAGCGTGAATTTCAATTTCACGCACGCCTTTTGAAATCGCAAGCTCTTCTACAAACCTGACAAGTTCCCGCCCAATTCCTTTGCCTTGCGCATCCGGCTTCACAAACAACGAATGCAAGGTATTGCCAGAATAGCTTACGGTCGCAACAAGTGCATCGTCACTGAGCGCGATGAAAAAGTCCCGCTCCAACATTTTGACCGACACCCGTTCGGGTGCGAAGTTCTCGCATGTCCTGTCAATAACGTCAGTTGGATAGTCGCTGGAATTGGTTGTGCGAATACAGTCAACAGTCAGTATACTTATCGCCTCAGCATCTTCAGAAGTCGCGGGTTTGATTTCGAGACGTACTTGCATCTCACAAAATAAACTTGCTCAAATCCGCATTCTTCGCCAGCCCGCTCACGTGTTTCTGCACAAAGGCCTGATCAATCAGCACCGTTTCTCCACTCCGGTCCGTCGCAGTAAAGCTCACATCATCCAGCACCCGCTCCATCACGGTTTGAAGCCGCCGTGCTCCGATATTCTCTACCGTCGAATTGATCTCCGCCGCCACCCGAGCCAGTTCTGCAACACCATCCTCGGTCACATCGAGCGTCACACCTTCCGTCAGCATCAGTGCCTTGTATTGCTTGATGATGCTGGCTTCGGGTTCGACTAGAATGCGTTGGAAATCGTCCTGCGTCAGCGCTTTCAGTTCCACGCGTATCGGCAGGCGGCCTTGGAGTTCTGGCAATAAGTCGGATGGCTTGGCGATGTGGAAGGCCCCTGAAGCGATGAACAGGATATGGTCGGTTTGCACCGGGCCGTGTTTGGTGGAGACCGTGGTTCCCTCGATCAGCGGCAGCAGATCCCGCTGCACACCTTCGCGTGACACATCGCCAGCACGGCCTTCCCTCGCACAAATCTTGTCGATTTCATCGAGGAACACGATTCCGTTGTTCTCCACCGTGAAGATGGCTTCGGCGATGATTTTTTCCTGGTCGAGCAGCTTGTCGCTTTCCTCGGCCATCAGCAATTCGTGGGCCTGTTCTACCGTCACGCGGCGGGTTTTGGTGCGGCCACCGAAGGCCTTGCCCATCATGTCGGACAAATTGATCACCGATGCGGAGCCACCGGGCATGCCCGGAATATCAAACGATGGCACGCCGGAATCGGCGACTTGAATTTCGATCTCTTTGGTATTGAGTTCATTGCCGCGCAATTTCTTGCGGAAGCTCTCGCGTGTTGCTTCAGACGCATTGGCACCCACCAGCGCATCCAGCACGCGTGCCTCGGCATTCATTTCCGCCTGCGCTTCCACTTCCTTGCGCCGCGTGACTTTCACCATGCCGATGCCCGCTTCCAGCAGATCACGAATGATCTGGTCCACATCACGGCCCACGTAACCCACTTCGGTGAACTTGGTAGCTTCCACTTTCAGGAACGGTGCATTGGCGAGCTTGGCCAAGCGCCGTGCAATCTCGGTCTTGCCCACGCCTGTGGGCCCGATCATCAGGATATTCTTCGGCGTCACTTCTTCGCGGATCTGCCCCGTCAACTGCTGCCTGCGCCAGCGGTTGCGCAGCGCAATGGCGACGGCACGTTTAGCGTCATGCTGGCCGATGATGTAGCGGTCGAGTTCAGAAACAATTTCGCGCGGCGTAAAATTCGTCATCACTTGGCATCCAGCATTTCAACGGTGAGATTGCCGTTGGTATAGACACAAATATCAGCAGCGATTTTCATCGACTTCCGGCAAATTGTCTCGGCATCGAAATCGGTTTCCATCAAGGCCCGCGCGGCAGCCAGCGCATAGTTGCCGCCAGAGCCAATGGCGATGACGCCGTTCTCGGGCTCCAGCACATCACCAGTACCCGTCAGCACCAACGAGGTCGTTTTGTCCGCCACAATCATCATCGCTTCAAGCCGGCGCAAATAGCGGTCCATACGCCAGTCTTTCGCCATTTCAACGGCGGCCCGCGTCAACTGGTTGGGAAATTGTTCAAGTTTGCCCTCCAACCGTTCAAACAAGGTCATGGCATCGGCAGTGGCCCCGGCAAACCCGGCAATCACTTGCCCCGTTCCCAAGGGCCGCACTTTCCGGGCATTGCCCTTGATGATGGTCTGGCCAAGGCTGACTTGCCCATCACCCGCAATGACGACCTTGCCGCCTTTACGCACCGTCAGAATTGTCGTGCCGTGCCATTGGACGGGCTCGCTCATTGCATTAACCTCTTGAAGTCAGTCGTAAGTTTCATGAATCGATATGTAAGGGGCTTGGACGGGATTGCAAACTGCTTAACGTAAAGCATTGATCTTATAAGATATAGTCAGGCGGTTCCAAGTCTGCTATTGCGGCGCACCAGAAAGGTCCGCCCCATGCGCACAGCTACCATCGAACGCAAAACTACAGAAACACGAGTGACCTGTACCGTCAATCTGGACGGCGAGGGTCGCTTTGATGTGAAGACCGGGGTTGGATTCTTCGATCATATGATGGAACAACTGTCCCGGCACTCGCTGATCGACATCACATTGAAAGCCGACGGTGACTTGCACATTGACGATCACCACACGGTAGAAGATTCCGGCATCGCCTTGGGGCAGGCCATTGCCAAAGCCCTAGGCGACCGCAAGGGTATTCGCCGCTATGGCTCCTGTGACCTCGCCATGGACGAGACATTATCACGCTGCGCCATTGACGTTTCGGGTCGCGCCTTCCTGGTGTTCAAAGCGGTGTTCCCGCGCGACAAGATTGGTACATTCGACACCGAACTGGTGCGCGAATGGTTTCAGGCCTTTGCCATGAACGCGGGCATCACGCTGCACCTCGAAAACGCCTATGGCGAAAATGCCCATCACATTGCCGAAGCCAGTTACAAAGCCTTGGCCCGCGCTTTGCGTGACGCCATCGAAATTGATCCGCGCCAGAAGGATCGCATTCCCTCCACCAAGGGTTCATTGAGCGGCTGATATGAAAACTGTCATCATCGATTATGGCTCGGGCAATTTGCATTCGGCCCACAAGGCCTTTGAGCGCGCCGCCACTGACAACAAGATCAAGGGCGAGATCATTGTTTCTGCGCGTGCGCAGGACGTCGAGAAAGCTGATCGCATTGTGCTGCCGGGTGTGGGTGCGTTCAAAGATTGTCGCAATGGTTTGCTGGCAATTGACGGCATGCGTGATGCTTTGCAGCAGCGCGTCATCGTCGGCGGCTTTCCGTTTCTGGGTATATGCGTGGGCATGCAATTGCTCGCCACACGCGGGCTTGAACATGACATCACATCGGGATTGGGTTGGGTGGCAGGGGATGTGGTTAAGATCGCGCCCAAGGATGCAGAATTGAAAATCCCGCATATGGGCTGGAATACGCTTGATGTGCATTCACCACACGCCGTGTTAAGTGGCATTGATACGGGGCCAACAGGCCTGCACGCCTATTTTGTGCATTCCTTTCACCTGCAAGCCA
>JANPCL010000101.1:0-11322 GCA_031430915.1 Hyphomicrobiales bacterium | reverse complement strand
CTGAAGCCAATTTTGTGGCCCCGTTTGAATACACGGCGATGATTTGGGCGGTGCTCTTCGGCATATTTGTGTTCAATGATTTCCCCGATTTTTACACTTGGGTGGGTGCTGCTATAGTGATTGGTGCAGGGCTTTTCATGTTGGCCATGGACCATAGCCGCGCCCGCACACTGGCACCTGTGCCAAACTAACTCTGGGCTATGGTGCCACGCGGAGACTAGGCTAAGGTGAAGCATGGCCCAGCCGCAAATCAACACCTCTCCCAAAAATTGGGACGAGATTAAAACCACCACATGTTACATGTGCGCCTGTCGTTGTGGCATCAAAGTCTACCTCAAGGACGGCACCGTCAAATATATCGAAGGCAACCGCGATCACCCGGTGAACAAAGGCGTCATCTGCGGCAAGGGTGCAGCGGGCATCATGCAGCACACGTCGCCTGCAAGGTTGTCGAAACCGCTGCTGCGAGTCGGCGAACGGGGTGCTGGGGAATTCAAGGAAATCGAGTGGGATGAGGCACTGAGCATTGCGACCTCATGGCTGAAAGACGTGCGCGCCACCGACCCCAAGAAACTGGCTTTCTTTACGGGCCGAGATCAGTCCCAAGGCTTGACCGGCTGGTGGGCTTCACAATTCGGCACACCCAACTATGCAGCCCACGGCGGCTTCTGCTCCGTCAACATGGCCGCAGCGGGTTTGTACACCTATGGCGGTTCGTTCTGGGAATTTGGCGAGCCCGACTGGAAACACACCAAATATTTCCTGCTCTTCGGCGTGGCAGAAGATCATGCCTCCAATCCCATCAAGGCGGGCCTCGGTAAATTGAAGGGCAGGGGGGCGAAATTTGTCTCCATCAATCCGGTAAAGTCAGGCTATTCCGCCATTGCTGATGAATGGGTGGGCATTCGTCCGGGTACGGATGGATTATTCGTCGGCGCACTCATCCATGTGCTGCTGGAAAACCAGAAAATTGATGGCGAATATCTGACACGTTACACCAGCGCACCATGGCTGATCGTCGAAAATCCGGGCGGCGCTGATGATGGTTTGATCGTGCGTAACAGCGCAGGCACGCCACTGGTCTGGGATCCGCAAACCCACTCGACCAAAGTCGCCATGACCTACGGCTTGAACCCGCCACTGATGGGTCGTTTCACCTTGCCCGATGGCCGCAAGGTCGCAACCTCTTTCACCTTGATTGCAGAACGTTTCCTGCAAGCAGAATATGCACCGGAAACTGTGGCCCCTCGCTGCGGCGTAAAAGCCGACACCATCCGCCGCATCGCTGCCGAACTCGCCCACGCCGCCTTCGAACAGGAAATCGAACTCGATATTCCGTGGACGGATTATCTCGGTCGCCAGCATGCGACAACCAAAGGCCGTCCCGTCGCCATGCACGCCATGCGCGGCATCTCCGCCCACTCCAACGGCTTTCACACCTGTCGCACCATTCACCTGTTGCAGATCATGCTCGGCACCATCGATGTGCCCGGCGGCACACGCTATAAACCACCATTTCCCAAAGCCATTCCACCCCACGTGAAGCCCGCCGGAAAACCAGGGCAGGTGCAGCCCAACAAACCACTTCCCGGCCCGCCACTCGGTTTTGTCAACGCACCCGAAGACCTCCTAATCGACGAAGCAGGCACGCCACAGCGCATCGACAAAGCCTATTCCTGGGACGCACCCCTGTCAGCCCACGGCATGATGCACATGGTCATCAACAACGCCGCCAAGGGCGACCCTTACCACATCGACGTGCTCTTCATGTACATGGCCAACATGGGCTGGAACAGCGCCATGAACGTGCCCGATACCATCGCAGCGCTTACAGCGAAAAAGCCCGACGGCACCTATGTCATCCCCAAAATCATCTACTCCGATGCCTATGCTTCGGAGACAGTCTACTACGCCGACCTGATCCTGCCAGACACAACTTACCTCGAGCGTTGGGACTGCATCTCCATGCTGGACCGTCCAATCTCGGAAGCCGACGGTCCCGCTGACTCCATCCGCCAACCCGTCGTTGAACCCGACCGTGACGTACGCCCGTTTCAAACTGTTTTGCTCGATCTCGGCCACCGCATCGGCCTCGGCGGGATGACCGCAGCAGATGGCTCCCCGCGTTATCCCGGCGGCTACGAAGACTACATCGTCAACCATGAACGCGCGCCGGGCTTGGGCCCCCTCGCAGGTTTCCGCGGCAAGGACGGCACCATGGCAGGCCGCGGGCCCGTCAACCCGAACCAACTCAAGGCCTACATCGACAACGGCTGCCACTGGTATCAGGAACTGCCGGACCGCATGAAATACTACCGCCACGTCAATATGGACTATCTGGATTGGGCCACCTTCTTTGGCTTCATGGGAAAACCCGAACCCATCATCCACCAGCTCTATTCCGAGACGCTACAAAAGTTCCGCCTCGCAGCCCAAGGCCACGGCAAAGTGCAGCCACCCGAACACCATCGCAAGCGCGTCGAAACCTACTTCGATCCCATCCCGTTCTGGTATGAACCCTTCGAAGAAGCCATGGTCAGCAACAATGAATTCCCCATGCACGCCATCACGCAACGGCCGATGGCGATGTATCATTCCTGGGGATCGCAGAACACCTGGCTCCGCCAAATCCTCGGCCGCAA
This sequence comes from Hyphomicrobiales bacterium, assembly GCA_031430915.1. GTDB lineage: Bacteria > Pseudomonadota > Alphaproteobacteria > Rhizobiales > Aestuariivirgaceae > Aestuariivirga. The sequence continues at coordinate 8,680 of JANPCL010000101.1, read as the reverse complement.
CTGGCTGTACATGCACAAAAAGCGCGCCGGCGATTTAGGCATAGCCGACGGCGATTGGGTCACCGTAACGTCACATCACGGCCAGATCAAAGCCCAAGCCAAACTCATGGACGGCCAGAACGAAGACACAGTCTGGACCTGGAACGCCATTGGTAAACGCAAAGGCGCTTGGGCTCTTGACACTGACGCACCCGAAGGCAAAAAAGGCTTCCTGCTCAACCACTTGATCAGCGATCTTCTCCCAGAACGCGAAGGCGGCTACCGCTATTCCAACAGCGACCCCGTGACAGGGCAGGCGGCGTGGTATGATTTGAAAGTGCGTGTGGAAAAAGCGGCGGACCAGGGTGACGAAAGTGCGCCGCAATTTGAATCATTGGGACTAACAATGCTTTCGCTACCTAGAGGAATACGATGATGATGTTCTACGTAGATTTACTGGCTTCCGTCTTTATGATTTGTGGATTGCACTTTCTCTGTAAAGCCTTTGCCAATCCCAAATGGACGGTGGAAATTAGCCAATCTAACGATAGAGCTACGGCAAGTAGTTTTGCAGCTGCAAGACATAGCAATAGCCCCAAGTTTGGCGGAACTCGTTATGTGTACGTTTTTGCGGCGGTTATAGGTGTAGGCCTGATAGGCTTTTGGGTGGCAAATGGAATTCTAAATTTTCTGCCTACAAGTGTTGGATCACACGACGAAGATGGATTTTACACGCCGACCAAATTCACACTTGCAACATTTTTTGGAGTTTTGAGCGCGGTTTTGGTTCCTTCATTGCTACTCTCAAATGCCAAAGAGAAAATCAAAAACCAAGCTGAACAATGACCACCCTACCAACCCACACCACAAAAAAACTGGGCCTCGTCATCGACCTTGATACCTGTGTCGGCTGCCAAGCCTGCGCCACGTCCTGCAAGGAGTGGAACTCGCAAGGCATCTCAGCGCCCTTGACCGACGACAAACCACGCTCCGCCGAACCCATGGGCGTGTGGCTCAACCGCATTCACGGTTATGAAGTCAAGGAGCAGGGCAGGGAAGACACCCGCATCGTTCACATGCCGCGCTCGTGCCTGCACTGCGAAGACGCCGCCTGCGTCACCGTCTGCCCGACAGGCGCCAGTTATAAACGCAAGGAAGACGGCATCGTCCTCGTCAATCCCGAAACCTGCATTGGCTGTAAACTCTGCTCCTGGGCCTGCCCTTATGGCGCAAGGGAATACGATCACACCGAAGGCGTCATGAAAAAATGCACGCTGTGTGTAGACCGTATCTACAACGAGCACCTCGATGAACAAGATCGCGTCCCCGCCTGCGTCAAAGCCTGCCCGACGGGAGCCCGACACTTCGGCGACTTGGGCGATGCAACGTCCGCCGTCTCGCAACTCGTGCAAGAGCGCGGCGGCTATGATCTCTTCTCCGACATGGGCTACAAACCCACAAACAAATACCTGCCACCCCGCGCAAGACGTGACACGGTCACCTTCGCCGAAGCCATGCCAAAAAGCACAGGCTCCGCGATGGATAAACTCTTCGCTTGGGCGGATAAATTGTTGACGTCATCCTCAACAGCAACCACGGCATCACAGCTTGACAATTCCTCGAAGCTGGAAGGGTGAGCATGTCGCGACCAACCCCGCCCCCGGCGCTGCGCGCCACCCCCTCCCGCAAGGGGCGGGTGACTTCCGCGAACCCTTCCCCCTCCCTTTACGGGAGGGGGTGGCGCGCAGCGCCGGGGGAGGGAAGCCTTCCATGAACCCCGCCTATTCCGTCATCCTCTTCACCACTGCCTCCGGCGCGGGCTATGGTCTGCTCGCACTCCTCGGCCTCGTTGGATTCAACCACGGCCAATCCTCGTCTACAGCCTTCGCCATCACGACCACGCTCATTGCACTCACCCTAATCACCATCGGCCTCCTCTCCTCCACCCTCCACCTCGGTCACCCCGAACGCGCATGGCGCGCCCTCTCGCAATGGCGCTCATCCTGGCTTAGCAGAGAAGGCGTTGCCGCCGTCGCAACTTACCCAGTCGCCATCGCCTTCGCCGCAACATGGTCCGGCCTCATATCAGCACCAGCCTTGATCAAGCCCCTGGGCATCCTCACACTCATTTTATGCACTGTCACCGTAATCTGCACGGCAATGATCTATCGCTCTCTCCGTACCATCCGCCAGTGGAACCACAAACTCGTGGTCCCGGTCTATCTCGCTTTGGCAATCGCCAGCGGAGCGGCCTTGCTTCCCGCCATCGCCGTTTTCTTCGGCCGTTGGCAAATTTTCCAAACCGCACTCGCAACCCTCACAATCGTCATCGCGATCGCTATCAAACTTGCCTACTGGCACCTGATAGACCGCGTTCCCCGCACCCACACGACGGGCGAAGCCACGGGCCTTGGCGAAAACGTTCGCATGTGGGAACTGCCGCACACCAACCAGAACTTCATTCAGAAGGAAATGGGCTTCGTCGTGGCCCGCAAACACGCGAGGAAATTGCGCATGGCCGCAATTTTCCTGCTTGCCATCGCCGCCTTCCTCTCGGCCTGCACGGCAATCTCACCATGGATCGCGCTCACAGTTGTACCGCCTCTCGCAATTGCGCTTTGGATCGAACGCTGGTTGTTCTTTGCCGAGGCCGAACATGTGGTAAACCTCTACTATGGCAGGGCATCGGTTTAAGTCGCTTGCTCCAGTCGCCCAAACCATATAAAGAACTCCTTATATAGTTCCTGAGGATATCCCATGTCGCGCCAAACCTTCCCCGAAGCCCAAACCTTCTCTGAAGCATTGGCCAGCCGTCCCTGGATGCTGGCTGATGGTGCCACTGGCACCAATTATTTCAATATGGGGCTGATGTCTGGCGATGCTCCGGAGATGTGGAATTTCGATCACACTGACCGCGTTCGGTCCCTGCACAAGCAGTTCATCGAAGCGGGTGCGGACATCATTCTGACCAACACCTTCGGTGGCAACCGCCATCGCTTGAAGCTGCACGACGGCCAGGACAAGGTCCACGCCGTCAACGTGGCCGCCGCAAAACTCGCCCGCGCCGAAGCCGACGCCTACAAAGCCCGCCAGATTTTCGTCGCAGGCTCCATAGGTCCGACAGGCGAAATCTTCATGCCCGTCGGCGCGTTTCCCTATGAAGAGGGCGTATCCGCCTTCGCCGAACAGGCCATGGCCCTGAAAGACGGCGGCGTTGACGTGCTGTGGATGGAAACCATGTCGTCAGAAGACGAACTCCGCGCCGCCGTCGAAGGTGCCGCACAAGCGGGCTTGCCGATTGTGACCACCATGAGCTTCGACACAAATGGCCGCACCATGATGGGCATGACGCCCACAGCCTTCGGTGCCATCGCGGACACCCTTGCCGCAAAACCCGTCGCCATCGGTGCCAATTGTGGTGTGGGCGCATCCGAATTAATCGCCACCGTCATGGGCATCACCGCCGCCCGACCAGATATCGCCGTCGTCGCCAAAGGCAACTGCGGTGTGCCCCAATATCACGACGGCCACATCCACTACACCGGCACAGTCGAACTCATGGCCGACTACGCCCGCATCGCGCTCGATGCAGGCGCGCGGATCATCGGTGGCTGCTGCGGTACTTCGCCAGAGCATCTGGCTTCAATGCGGAAAGCACTGGAAGGCCACACGAAAGGTGCAAGACCTTCAATTGAATTGGTGGAAGAAAAGCTGGGACCAGTCTCAGAACTCGCAAAGGGCATTGATACGGCGGCGGCGGGTGCAGCGAAACGGGAACGGCGACGGGGGTAGCGATACAAGGGGACCGTTCTTTACCTCAACCAACCATTCGTGATAGAATCAGCAGATGATCCCCGATGATATCATCAGCGAACTCCGCAAACGCGAAAACCGTTTGAAGGCCATGGGTGTAACCAGCCTCTATGTCTTCGGATCACGCGCACGTGGTGACAATCGGCCAGACAGTGATTTGGACTTGTTCATGGATTATGATCCAGCAAACGTGAAATCATATCTGGATTTTATCGGCTTTGAACTCGACATGCAGGATCAGTTCGGAATCGAGGTCCACTTGGCAGGTCGGAATGATATACATCCGGCGGCAAAGCAAAATGCTGAGAGAGACGCGATCAGGGTTTTTTGATGAAAACTGAGCCCGTCGACCGCATAGAGCACATCATCGGCGAAATCGATTTTCTCGCGTCGCACGTCGCCCCCATTCCCTTTCATGAGTTTTCGACCGACCCTGCACTGACGCGCGCAGCGTCCTATTCAGTTCAAATCATCGCTGAAGCTGTGCGGCATCTGCCACAGCACTGGCTCGATGAATATCGGGAAATCGCATGGCGCGAAATCAAAGGCATCGGTAATTTCACAAGACACGAATATGCAAGCCTGAGACTGCGCGTAATTTGGGAAATTGCAACTGATCAGGCCACAGGACTGAAACGCGTAATGCAAGAAATGCGTCAGGTCAACCGGTCCTGAAGCGCTGAAGAGATCACTCCTCCGCACTCAATCCCACTCAAACTTCCCAACCACCACTGGCTTCCCCAGCATAAAACAATCCGACACCAGTTGCAGCGGCGACGCGTCCACGTCACTCTTACCCGTCTTCAACAACCGCGCAAACTTCGCATAAATATCCTCATACTCATGCAGCACAGCTTCCTTCACCAATCTGCCATTCACCACCAGCACCGAACCACCGTTCTTCAAGTGCAGCTTCATCCCATCCCTGGTGCCAACCTCAATCTCCCACGTTTGTGCACCCTTCTGCCGCCAATCAAACACCGCCGATAAATCCGCCTTCGCCCCATCCCCGCGCTTGAAGCGAATATCCGCCCCGATCGCCGTTGCCGAATTCGCCGGTATCTCGATCACCGCACTGTCAACAAACACCGCTTCCGGCAAAATCTTCGTCACAATCGACAAGGCATTGATACCCGGATCAAACACGCCAAACCCGCCCGTCTGCCAAATCCACTCCTGCCCGGGATGCCAGCGGTTCACATCTTCCTTCCACGTCACCCGCAGAAAATCGACATGCTTGCCCTTGAGCATTTTCTTCGCTTCGTCCACGGACTCGTTGTACCGCGAATGCCACGTTGCATAGAGAACGCGCTTTTTTTTCAGCGCATAGGCCTGCATCGCCAACAATTCGCCAACCGTCGGAGTAGGTGGCTTTTCAATTAGCAAATCCCACCCCGCATCCAGCGACTCTTTTGCCATGGCCAGACGCACCGAAGGCGGCGTGCACAGGGCCACACAATCCACAGGCAATTTGCTCGCCCTCAAATCCGCCAGCGATTCAAAACACGGCACATCCTCAATCTTGCCATGCCGGCTTACACCTGCGACCAGATTGAAGTTTTTATTCTTGGCAATGCAGGGCAAGTGCTGGTCCCGCGCAATCTTGCCAATGCCGACAACCGCAATTTTGAAAACCATAAATCCCTCTCAGTCCAAAGCCCGCGTCAGTGACGCCACAAATAAATCAACTTCCGCTGCCGTGTTGTAGTGCGCCAAGCCCACCCGCAAAACGCCACCCTTGTCGGCCAAGCCCATGGCGCGAATAGGTTCAAGCGCATAATTATGACCAGACCAGACAAATATATTCTCAGCCGCAAAATGCCGCGCCAGCTTCTCAGGTTCAACCCCGTCGACCGTGAAGGACACTGTGGGCACGCGCCGGTGCATGGCATTGGCGGACGTCACTCCGCGAATGGTCAAGCCTTTCAGTGGTGCAATGCCGTCAATCAAGCGCAGCGTCAGCGCCCGCTCATAATCCGCAACCGCACCCCAAGCCGAAGCCAACCGCTCCCGCCGTGTCGTGCCCGAACCCAATTGCTCCAGATATTCAATTGCACCCAAACATCCCGCCATGCCCTCATGCGAAAGTGTGCCTGTTTCGAACTTGTCCGGCAAATTCTCACCCACAGCCCGCACCTTGTAGGCAAAAGTCTCTGCCAGTAATTCGCGCCGCGCCCACAGAATGCCCATATGCGGCCCGAACCACTTATAGGCCGACGACACCACCACATCCGCCCCCAAGGTTTGCACGTCCAGGCGCTCATGTGGCGCAAATTGCACCGCATCTAGATAAACCAAAGCCCCCGCCGCCTTGGCCTCTCGCGCAAAAGCTGTCACATCATTGATGGTGCCCGTGCAATTCGAAGCCATGCCCATCGCCAACAACTTCGTGCGGGGCGACAACACCTTGGTCAAAGCATCGCTAGGAAATTCATAACTGTCGGTGTTGAACTCCATCCACTTCACCACCAGCCCACGGTCTTCAGCCATGAGTAACCAGGGTGCCACATTGCCCTCATGGTCCATGCGCGACAAAACGATTTCATCACCGGGGCTGAAGCGAAGCGCCAGACAGCGCGACATATGCAAGGTCAGCGTCGTCATGTTCTGCCCAAATACAATCTCGTCTGAACTCGCAGCATTGTAAAAATCCGCCGCCGCCTCATGCGCCGCCTGCACCAGATCCCCGGCACCCCGCGACGTCACAAAATGCCCACCAAGATTGGCGTTTTTATCACGCAAAGCTTCAACAGTTCTGTCAATCACCAGCTGCGGCACCTGCGCGCCCGCCGGGTTGTCGAAATAGACACGGGGCCTGCCAGCATCGGCAATCGAAAGCGCAGGGAACTGGCCGCGAACCGCTGCAATGTTATAACCAGACGTCATGGGTGAATTTCCTTTTCGCAACGTCTCTTAACCCGCTTCTGCACTTGTCTCAACCGTCGCTTTCCGGCATGGGGTAGTCGTGCAAAGGGCAGGGGAGACTAACCTGTTCGTTTATCCTGCGAAGGCCGAAATTGGAGTGCCCACATGAGCGACGCTGGCGATCTTGACCTGAATACGCTGAATGACGAAGACCTCGTGCAACAGGTCCATGATGATCTGTACGATGGCCTCAAGGAAGAGGTCGAAGCCGCCGTTCATATTTTGTTGGGCCGCGGCTGGACTCCTTATAAAGTTTTGACCGAAGCCCTGGTTGAAGGCATGCGCATCGTCGGCATAGACTTCCGTGACGGTATTTTGTTTGTGCCCGAAGTGTTGCTCGCCGCCAATTCCATGAAGGCCGGCATGTTCATTCTGCGGCCATTGCTGATTGCAACAGGCGCACCGCGTTTGGGCAAAATGGTCATCGGCACCGTGAAAGGCGACATTCACGACATCGGCAAGAATTTGGTCGGCATGATGATGGAAGGTGCCGGCTTCGAAGTCATCGACCTCGGCATCAACAACTCAGTCGAAAAATACCTGGCTGCCTTTGAAGAGCATGGTCCGGATATTCTGGGCATGTCAGCCCTGCTGACAACGACCATGCCTTACATGAAAGTCGTCATCGACACCATGAAAGAAAAAGGCATCCGTGATGACTACGTGGTACTTGTCGGTGGCGCACCGCTGAACGAGGAATTCGCCAAGGCCGTCGGCGCCGATGCCTATTGCCGTGATGCAGCCGTCGCCGTTGAAACCGCCAAGGATTTCATGGCCCGTCGCCACAACCAGCAGCGCGCTATCTGATAAAACAAAACGCGCCGACCGCAAGGCCGACGCGTTTGTAATATATGCCGCGAAATTAGGTGGCAGGTGTCGTGATCTTGGAACCAATCGAAGTGAACTGGGTCTTGAGTGGGCCAGTGATCAAAGGCATGGCAGCAATCAGGCACACGCCCATGGCGGCAGCGATCAGGCCATATTCGATTGCAGTTGCGCCCGACTCGTCAGCAAGAAACTTCTTCATTTTAAATCTCCAGATTTAATTTTTGCGTCCAATCTGAAGCGTGGGGCGTCTTGCCGTCTGCCTCTTGAACATGAAGTGAAAGTAACATCCACATACAAAGAACGACTGAATCCCGTCTGTAAGATTTTACGCAATGCGCCTTTTGAGAAGCGTTGTGTTCAGCTTGGTTGATATAGAGTTTACGGACGTCACTTGCGCATCGTCACCATGCCAAAGCAAAGCGCGCCGAACTTGCGTTCGACGCGCATTGCGAGTGGCCTGGTAGGTTCTGTTAGGTGGCAGGTGTCGTGATTTTGGCACCAAGCGATGTGAACTGTGTGATGAGAGGGCCGGTGATCAGCGGCATGGCAGCGATCAGGCATACGCCCATGGCAGCGGCGATCAGGCCATATTCAATGGCAGTTGCGCCCGATTCGTCGGCAAGAAATTTTTTCATTTCGATTCTCCAGATTAAAAAGAGTGTCCAATCCAAAGCTTCTGGCGGTCTGCCTTATGCCTCTCGAACATAAACCAACTGTAACCCGCACCCACAAAAAAATCCTGAACAGCTATTGTAAAACTTTATGGAATTCGCCCTTTAATCTCCTGCAGGCAGATGTAATTGAAGGTTAGGTTCACCGGAAGTTAATGCGCAAGGCCAGCACAGTACAAAGCAAAACGCGCCGACCAGGTGATCGACGCGTTGTGCGAACGTTTAAAACACCCACTCTCAAACGAGAGTGGCTGCCCTTAAAATTAGGTGGCAGGTGTCGTGATCTTGGAACCAATCGAAGTGAACTGGGTCTTGAGTGGGCCAGTGATCAAAGGCATGGCAGCGATCAGGCACACGCCCATGGCGGCAGCGATCAGGCCATATTCGATTGCAGTTGCGCCCGACTCGTCAGCAAGAAACTTCTTCATTTTAAATCTCCAGATTTAATTTTTGCGTCCAATCTG
>JANPCL010000100.1:0-8163 GCA_031430915.1 Hyphomicrobiales bacterium | reverse complement strand
CCGGCATCATTGCTGTGCTGCTCTACTCCAACGGATTCTACAAGGAGTTCACTGTGCCGGGCTGGGTCATTCTTGCGTGCTACACCGTGATGGGACTTGGCACCATGCTGGGGGGATGGCGCATTGTGCACACCATGGGATCAAAGATCACAAGGCTCACGCCGATGCAGGGGGCCTGTGCTGAAACGGCAGGTGCACTTACACTGTTTGCGGCCACCAGTTATGGCATTCCGGTTTCAACAACGCACACCATAACCAGTGCCATTGTTGGCGTGGGTTCAGCGAGGCGGGCGTCTGCGGTGCGCTGGAATGTTGCAACCGGCATTGTCTGGGCCTGGATCATCACCATTCCGGCGGCCGCCGTTATGGCGTCACTGTTTTACTGGATCGGCAGTTATTTCATCTGATGTCGCGGAACAAACAAGTTGCTGCCCTGCCGTGGCGGCGGAAAGAGTCAGGCGTTGAAATCCTGCTGATCACGACACGCACTACAAAGCGCTGGGTCATCCCCAAGGGTTGGCCCATGGATGGCAAGGCCGATCATGATGCGGCAGCGCAGGAAGCATTTGAAGAAGCTGGTGTGCGTGGAGTTGTGGCGCGGGAATCTCTTGGTCAATACGGCTATCTCAAGCTATCGGACAAGGGCAATGCCCGCTTTGTTACTGTGACTGTTTATAGCCTGCAGGTGGAACAAGATCTTGCGGACTGGCCGGAACGGCTTGAGCGTGAGCGACGCTGGGTGCCAGCTATTGAAGCTGCTGCCCTGTCGGGGGAGCCGGAGCTTGTGCCGGTGTTGCAGCATTTTGCAGATCATCCGCCTGCGGATGATGTCGTGGTGCCAGTGCCTGATAAAAGTCCGTGGCAATGGCTGGTTGACATGTTCCGCTGAAGCTATCGCTTCACAAATGCCCGGACGCCACATGCTGGCGCACCGATTGCCCGAACAGCACCATCATGGCGTCAGGAAATACCATCAGGAATTTTCGAAATTTGGCGTAATCCAATTGCAGCAAAGTGGTTGGCCCCGCCGCCCGCAGTGTGGCTGAGCGGACCGGCGTGAACAGGCCATATTCACCTGCCACATCGCCTGCGACCTTGCGCGCCACGATGGCTCCGTCGAGCGGCTCAATCACCTCAAGCATACCCGCCATGACGGCATAGACACAGTCAGCCGTGTCACCCGCCTCGCACAGCACGTGACCGTCGGCTATATCGAGGTGCACGAAAATCGAGGCGAGCACGCGCAAGTCTCCGGCTGGAATGGTTTCAAACACCGGACTGCGCAACATCATGTCGACGCGGGCCTGCACTTGCGATGCTTCGACAGTTTTACTCGCCGCGTTGAACAGGCGTTCGGCGCGTTTCAACTGTTCACGCCAGCGCCGTGTCTCGGTGAAACGCCGGTTGGGCAGAATGCTGTCATCACCGATGATACGCGCGGCTTCACGCAGGCCTGAGTGATAGCCGCTCTGCATGGTGGCCCAGTGAATGCGCATGGTATGTTCGCCTGCAAACAACAGCGTGTCGCCGATGGGGGCTGCCAGCACATCAAGCTCTTCGCTGGTCTGGCCCGGCGGCACATAGACGTAGGCGCCTTGTGACCAGGGATCGCTTTGCCATTGGGTGACTTCGATAGACGTTGGCCCGCTGGCCGCATCACCAAACACATTTCGTAAGGTGGCGCGGGCGATAGCCGCTACTTTGTCGCGGGACGCGGTTTCAAGTGCACGCCCTTCTTCGCCGCCGAGCAACATGACGAGTACGGGCTTTCGGTGGGTCTTCCACATATTGAGAATGGTGGTGGGGCCAATGGCTTTGTCCTTTGGCAGGTTTGCAAACACATATTGGTTCTGGGGCCAGAAGGGCCAGTCAAATTGCAAAATGATCTTCGTCATGGAGCCAACGCCCAGACGGTCAATCGCTTGCTGCTTGCGGGCTGGCAGCGGCGGGTCGAAGCTGATGGCCGCCGCCTTCAAGACACCCAAGGGCACCGTGACAATGACCTTGTCGGCGGTCCATGATTTTTCTCCTGATCGCACAGTCACACCGCTGGTGCCATAACTGATGTGATCAACTGGCGTGTTGAATGTGATATCGAGACCTGCCGTCAAATGTTCGACCAAAACGCCGGAACCGCCCGCAATCAAACTATCGCCCGGACCATAGACTTCGTAGCCGTCATCCCAATGCAGGAACGACAATTGGTCGGCACCCGCGCCCGCATCATCACGCGCCACCAAGGCTGTATGCCATTCAATGTCAGCGGCCACGTTCGCTTCGGGCGCAAGTTGCATCCGGATTTTTTGTGTTGCCGCATGAAGCGAGATATCAGCACTTCCGTCAAGCAACATGGCGCGGCGCAAATCGTCGAGTGCGTCATGCACATCATCCATCAAGGCTATGCTGGCTTCCTTTCTTTCCGGCGAAAATGCCTCGCTGTGTTGATGCAAAACAAGGTCTTCCCAACCACCAGTATAACTTGAATCACCGCCAACAAATTCTGTCGGCACCTGCAATTCACGGCAGATCGAAGTGATCGGGTTACCGTCGGTGCCGTGTATCCAATGTGCGCCATGGTCAATCCCATCCTTGGTCCAAACCCGGCCACCCGCCCGGTCCCGCGCTTCAAGCACCGTCACATCAAAGCCGGCCCGCAGCAAAGCCCGCGCCGCAGCGAGGCCCGCAAGTCCCGCTCCCACAACAATAACGCTTTTAGCCCGCACAACAGAAGCCCTTCCCGACACCTGTGTTACCCCCGGAGAGAGGCTAGGGGAAAATGTGGAGGTGGTCGAGGGGGCAGGGGGAAGCGCGGAGCCTCAGATAATCAATACACTAACGGAATACAACAGGAACGAATTTTAAATCATGCCCCTTGTGCAATTTTGCCAAAACCTCTAATGGTCTACATTGTATTCACTCAAAAACGAGCAATCGATTTGGAGTGGGTCCCGAAAGGGGCCCGCTTTTTTTGTATTCGGATGGACGATGACTGAACTGCGCCTTACGCGTGAAACCGGGCCTGCCCTTCGGGTGGCGACATTGGCTGAGCCTGTGCTGGAGAGCATGGGCTTTAGGCTGGTGCGGGTGCGCATGTTTGGCTCGACTTTGCAGATCATGGCGGAGCGGCCTGATGGCACGTTTACCATTGAAGACTGTGAGACGTTTTCCAAGGCGTTTTCACCCATGCTGGATGTGGCTGACATTATTTCATCGCGGTATCAGCTTGAAGTGTCGTCACCCGGTATCGACCGCCCACTGGTGCGCGCCACTGACTTCGAGGCTTGGGACGGGCATGAGGCAAAGATTGAACTGGCTGTGCCGCTGGCGGGACGCAAGCGTTTCAAGGGTGAGCTTGAAGGCTATCACGAAGGTGAAGTGCGAATTTATATCGACAACCCCGAAGGTGGCGAGAAGCTGCTGATTGGCTTGCCCTTCACGGATATTCACAGTGCCGAACTGGTGCTGACAGATGAACTGATTGCTGCGGCCCGTGCCCGCCTGCCCGCCAAGGGCTACGGCGACGGGGCTGAAATCGACGAAGACCAGATTACAAAAGCCGACGACGAAGAGGAAACCGACAATGGCTAATACTGCAGTCAGTGCCAACAGGCTTGAGCTTCTGCAAATCGCAGATGCCGTGGCGCGCGAAAAATCCATCGACAAGGCCGTCGTGCTTGAAGCGATGGAAGATGCGATCACCCGTGCCGCCAAGGCGCGCTATGGCGTTGAAAATGAAATCCGCGCCGAGATTGATCCGAAGACGGGCGAAACCCGCCTCAACCGCCTGCTGATGGTGGCGGAGGTTGTCGAGAATGATGCCACGCAGATTTCTTTGAAAGAAGCATCGAAGAAAAATCCTGCGGCGCAAGTCGGTGACTATATCGCAGAACCGCTGCCGCCCATCGAATTCGGTCGCATCGCGGCGCAATCGGCCAAGCAGGTGATTGTGCAGAAGGTGCGAGATGCGGAGCGTGACCGTATGTATGACGAGTTCAAGGACCGTATTGGCGAAATCGTCAACGGCACCGTGAAGCGGGCTGAATATGGCAACGTCATTGTTGATCTTGGTCGCGGTGAAGGCATCGTGCGGCGAGACGAAGCGCTGCCACGCGAAACCTTCCGTCCCGGTGATCGCATCCGCGCCTATGTTTATGACGTGCGGCGTGAACAGCGTGGACCGCAAATCTTCTTGTCGCGCACCCATCCGCAATTCATGGCCAAGCTGTTTGGCCAGGAAGTACCTGAAATTTATGATGGCGTGGTGGAAGTTGTCTCCGTTGCCCGTGACCCCGGTTCACGCGCCAAGATTGGTGTGCGCTCGAAGGATGGGTCGATTGATCCCGTCGGTGCCTGTGTGGGTATGCGTGGCTCTCGCGTTCAGGCCGTGGTCAATGAATTGCAGGGTGAAAAGATCGACATTATCCAATGGTCGCCTGACATTGCAACCTTCGTGGTGAATGCTTTGGCCCCTGCTGAAGTGGCCAAGGTGGTGCTTGATGAAGATGTGGAACGTATCGAAGTGGTGGTGCCGGACGAACAATTGTCCCTCGCCATTGGCCGCCGTGGCCAGAATGTGCGTCTTGCTTCCCAACTCACCGGTTGGGATATCGACATCATGACGGAAGCTGAGGAATCCGAACGCCGCCAGAAGGAATTTGCCTCTCGTACCAAGACGTTTGTTGATGCGCTGGATGTGGATGAAACTTTGGCCCAGCTGTTGGCGTCCGAAGGTTTCAGCGCCGTTGAAGAATTGGTCTCGGTTGACCCCTCTGAAATCGCCTCGATTGACGGGTTGGATGATGCAACAGCCGAAGAGCTGCAAGCGCGCGCCAATGCCTTCCTCGAAAAGCGGGCGACCGAGCTGGAAGACAAGCGTCTGGCGCTTGGCGTGCAGGACGATCTTGCGGGCTTTGGTGGCTTGACAGGTCAGATGCTGGTTGCCCTGGGTGAAGCCGGTGTGAAGTCGCTGGAAGACTTTGCCGATCTGGCCACGGATGACTTGACAGGCTGGAACGAGCGGAAGAACGGTGAAACCATCAAGCACAAGGGGGCTTTTGCCGGCCTTGATGTGACGGCGCAGGATGCCGAAGCCATGATCATGCAGGCCCGGGTTCAGTTGGGCTGGATTGAGGCTCCGGTTGTCGAAGAAGAAACACCAGCGGAGGCGGACGCCTGAGCGAAACTCTCACCACAGCGAAATCACGCCAGCGCATGTGCGCGGTGACGCGGGAGGAGGCATCGGAAGATGTGCTCATCCGCTTTGCCCTCGCACCTGATGGCGGGGTTGTGCCGGATTTGCAGGCCAAACTGCCGGGACGAGGGGTGTGGGTCGGCTGTTCGCGCAAGACCCTCGCCGATGCCATCAAACGCCAGGTTTTTACCCGGGGTTTTGAAGCGGATGCGCTGGTGCCTGAGGGTTTGCTTGATCTTGTAAGCGTACTGCTCCGAAGGCAGGCCGTGAACCAGATTTCCCTCGCCCGAAAAGCGGGGGTAGCGGTGCAGGGCTTCACAAAAGTTGAAGAATCCCTGCGCAAGGGCCATGTGAAGGTCCTGCTCCACACGCAAGGTGCGGGGGCTGACGGGGTATCCAAACTGGACCGGTTGGCGGGTGCGACAACCGTCATCACAAATTCTTTTCTTGAGCATGAAATGGATTTGGCATTTGGGCGGCCAAATGTGATACATGCAGCCATCGCCGCGAGCGGACTGGCTGATCGGCTGGTGGTGTACCTCCAGCGTATGGCAAGTTTCGAAGATTTGGGACCCGTGGGTCCGAAGGGTCAGAAGTAGAGCATATGAACGATACGACGGATAAAGACGGAAAAAAACCCGGTGGCACACTGACCCTCAAGCGGCCAGCAGCGGTTGAACAATCGCGCGTGAAGCAAAGCTTCTCCCATGGGCGCACCAAAACGGTGGTGGTGGAAACCAAGCGTAAAACCTTTGGTGCTTCGGCAAAACCTGCCAGCACTCCGGCCTCCGAGGCCAAAGCCCTGTTCCAGCCGAAACCACGTGTTTCTGGCCAGGAAACCATTGTGCAGCCGCAGCAGACCATAAGGCCAGCGCCTGCTCCCGCAGCGCGCTCCGGTGTGGTGCTCCGTACACTGACGGCTGACGAGCGGGACGCGCGTGAACGCGCACTTGCCAGCAGCAAGGTGCGTGAGGCGGATGAACGCAAACGCCAGGAAGAAGAACTGGTTCGCCGCAAGACCCAGGATGAAATCGACCGGGTCGAGCGCGAAGCCGCCGCCAAGCGCAAGGCGGAGGATGATCTTCGGCACCAGCGGGAAGACGAAGGCCGCAAGAAGGCCGAAGTTGCAGCCAAGAAGCTGGAACCGAAGACCGTTGGGCGTGAACCTGCCGTTGAAGAAGATGAATCGCCCCGCAGCCGCGGTGGTGGTGCAGGGGGCGGTCCACGTCCCGGCCTTTCACGTCCCGGCACAACTACCCGTGTCATAAAGGCTGTCGTTCCATCACGCAGCAAGGCTGACATTGAGAAAAAAGAAGGCCGTGGTCGCGTCACCGTTGGCAACGCCTTGGACGAAGAAGGCAATGCACGCGGACATTCCGTGGCTGCTTTCCGCCGCCGCACCGAGCGCTTGAAGAAGCAGGCCCACGGCTTCCAGATGCCGACGGAGAAAACCTCGCGCGAAATCATCATTCCTGAAATGATCACCATTCAGGAACTGTCAAACCGCATGGCCGAGCGGGCGGTGGATATCATCCGCATGCTGATGAAGCAGGGCCAGATGCACACCATCAACGATGTGATTGATGCCGATACGGCACAGATCATCGCTGAGGAAATGGGCCACAAGGTCAAGCGCGTTTCGGAATCAGACGTGGTTGAAGGCCTTGATAGCGCCATCGACGCACCGGAATTGATGCTGCCGCGCCCGCCTGTTGTCACCATCATGGGCCACGTGGACCATGGCAAGACTTCGCTGCTCGACGCATTGCGCAAAACCAACGTTGTGTCGGGTGAAGCCGGTGGCATTACCCAGCACATTGGTGCTTACCAGGTGCAAACGCCGCGTGGTCTCATCACCTTCATCGATACGCCGGGCCATGAAGCCTTCACGTCGATGCGGGCGCGCGGTGCAAAAGCCACCGACATTGCCATTCTTGTGGTGGCAGCTGATGACGGCGTGATGCCGCAAACGGTTGAATCGATCAACCACGCGAAAGCCGCTGGTGTTCCCATCATCATCGCCATCAACAAGATGGACAAGCCCAACGTCAACCCAACCCGCGTGCGCACAGATTTGCTGCAACATGAACTGGTTGTGGAAAGCATGGGCGGCGATATTCTCGATGTTGAAGTGTCGGCACTCAAGGGTACCAATCTCGACAAGTTGCTCGAAACGATATTGCTGCAGGCCGAAGTTCTCGACCTCAAGGCAAACCCTGATCGTGAAGCCGGTGGTCTCGTCATTGAAGCCCAGCTCGACAAGGGCCGTGGTCCTGTGGCGACTGTTCTCGTTCAGCGTGGCACCTTGAAGCATGGCGATATTTTCGTGGCTGGTTCCGCCTGGGGCCGGGTGCGCGCACTTGTGAACGAAAAGGGCGAACAGCTGAAAACCGCTGGTCCGTCGGTTCCTGTGGAAGTGCTCGGTTTGAACTCAGCGCCAGAAGCGGGTGACCGTTTTGACGTGGTGCCGAACGAAGCCCGTGCCCGCGAAATCACCGACTATCGTGAACGCCAACGCCGTGAAAAGCGCGGCACAGGTGTGGCCCGTGCCTCACTTGAACAGATGATGACCCAGATCAACCAGTCGGGCCGCAAGGAATTCCCGATTTTGGTCAAGGCTGACGTGCAGGGTTCTGCCGAGGCCATCGTTCAGGCTTTGGAAAAGATCGGCAATGAGGAAATCCGTTCGCGCGTTGTGCACTATGCCGTGGGTGGTATTTCCGAGAGCGATGTTTCGCTGGCCGCTGCGTCCGGTGCCGTTGTGCTGGGCTTCAACGTGCGCGCCAACGGCCAGGCGCGCGATGCGGCCCAACGCGAAGGCATCGAGATCCGCTACTACAATATCATCTACGACCTGGTTGATGACATCAAGGCGGCGATGAGCGGCAAGCTGGCGCCTGAAATGCGCGAAACATTCCTGGGCAATGCCAAGATTCTCGAAGTCTTCAACATCACCAAGGTCGGCAAGGTGG